>NZ_WHNU01000018.1:0-147080 GCF_009362305.1 Burkholderia sp. BE17 | reverse complement strand
CCTTCGTAGTCGCGCTCGGCCTCGGCGACGAGCGCGCGATAGGCCGGCATGCCGGAAATGGTCGCCGCCTGCTCGAGCGCCGCGGGCGGCGCAAACTGGCGGGTTTCGTGAAGAACCGATTCAATCGTGGACAAGAGTGTCTCCATGCGTTCTTGTGATATCGGGTTGCGTTCGAGAAAACGCAACATGCGTGCCAGCAGCGGCGATCGATGCGCGCATTCGGTGAAAGCCGCGGCAGCCGTGCGCGTTTCGATCGACCGGGTAGAGCTGGCGGGGGGCGCAGGCAGTGGCGCGATGCAGCTTGTCGTTCAGATATGCAGCACGTTGTGTTGCAGTCCTCAACAGCCGGTGTATGGCGGCGAGGGCGGTCGGCCGGCCGATTCGGATCGCGATCGGGCGGCAGGGCGGCACGGCAGCGTCAGGCGATCAGCGATCGAAGCGCCGGCGCGTGCCTGAATTGCCTGATCCGTTCGAGCGCCGCCGCTTCGATCTGGCGAACGCGTTCGGCTGACAGGTTCAGCTGTCGGCCGATCTCGCGCAGCGAATACTCGCCGTCGACGTCGACGCCGTACCTCAAGCGAAGAATCCACGCTTCGCGCGCCGGCAGGTTGTCGATCAGCGCCGCAACCGCGGCGCGAAGCTGGCCGGCGCTCGCGGCTTCTTCCGGGGTCGGCGCATCGTGGTCGATCACGACGTCGCACAGCGTGAGGTCGTGATCGGGCGAAACGGGCGTGTCCGCGGAGACCGGCTCGCGCACGATGCTCATCAGGTCGCGCACCTTGTCGACGGGCAGCCGCATCTGCGTGGAGAGCGCCGGCGCGTCGGCAGCATGGCCGGTCCGTTGCGCATGCGTTCGCGCGAGCCTCGACAGCTTGTTGATCGCGTCGACCGTATGCGCGGGCACGCGTATCGTGCGGCCCTGATCGGCGATCGCATGCGTGATGGCCTGCCGGACCCACCAGGTCGCATACGTTCCGAACTTGAAACCGCGCCGGTGGTCGTAGCGCTCGACGGCCTTCATCAGCCCGATATTGCCTTCCTGGATCAGATCGAGGGACTGCAGGCCGCGGTCGGGATACCGTTTGGCGATCGACACGACAAGCCGCAGGTTGCTCTGGAACAGCTTCTTCCTCGCGGGCTGCATCGCACGATCGATGCGCGACAGTCGCGCGTCGATCGCGATCGCGATGTCGAGCGGCAGGCCCGGCTGGTCGGCAAGCTGCGCAAGCGCGGTGCGCGCTTCGAGCAGCACCGGTGCGCGCCGGGCGAGCGCGGCGGTGCCGCCGGGATGCCCGGTCGTGCATGCGTCGAGCCATGCGCGGACGTCGTCGCACGGCGCGAACAGGCCGTGGTGCGGCGCATCGGCGAGGATGCCGGCTTCGGCCAACGTTGCCGTGATGCGTTTCTCGAGCCGGCGGGCCTGCGTCGCGCGTTCGCGAATCGTGTTGCCGATGCGCTCGATCGCCCGCGCGGTAAAGCGGATTGCGCCGGTCAGCTCGGCTGCGTCGCGCATCAGCGACCGATAGCCGGCGGATGCGAAGCCGGCGGTGCGCAGCGTTTCGCTCATCCGCGATGCCAGCGCGGCGGCGTGGTCGAGCGATCCGGCGATGGCATCGCGCGATGCGATGTCGTCCGGCGACTGGTCGGATTCGTCGTCCAGTGGCGACGATTCGAAATCCGGATCGGGCGCCGCGTCGCTCGCGGGCGAATCCGCGGGCATTTCCGCGTGCGTGTCGGAATCGCGGACGAACCCTGTCACGTAGACGGAAGCGGCCACCTTGCCCGCGCGGATGTCGGCGGCAATCGACGCGATGGCGCACAGCGCGGCGGGATCGCGGCTCATCGCTGCGATGCAGGCCGCGCGACCGCTTTCCAGTTGAAGCGCGAGCGCGATCTCTTCTTTGCGTTCGAGCAAAGGTGTCGCGCTCATTTCGCGCAGATAGATCCGAACGGGATCGTTCGTGCGGCCCGTGAGCAGATCGGCGGTCGCGAGCGGCGCCGACGCATCGGCGAGCGGTGCCGACGCGTCCGCCGCTCGCGCGAAATGACGATCGAGCGTCCATGCGCTTCGTGAATCGACGTGTTCTCGCATTTCGATCCCCAACTCGCCGAGCATCGACGCGGCCGCGTCGAAATCCGCGTCTTCGGCCGCTTCGTCGGGCAGCGCGTCGACGATTTCGCCGCGCGTCACGTAGCCGCGATCGATGCCGAGTGCGATCAGCGCATGCAGATGTGCGGCGCGGTCGGCGTCCGCGCCGCGATGCGGCGCGCTGTCGTGCCCGCGCGCGTGCCCGGGATCAAGCAAGCTTTGCATAGACGTTGCACCAGCCTTCAGCGGCAACCGCCTTGCCCGCGAACATCGGGCACGTACCGGAGGATTCGCCCGCAGCGCCCTTGTAGAAGCGGCAGTTCGAGCACGTCTGGCCTGCCTGGTACTTCGGGAACTTGCTCGCGTCGACGGTCGTCGCCTTCGCGCGGTAACCGAGCGTCTTCGCGGCCGGGTCGTTCTCGTCGACGAGCGGCGCTGCCGCGAATGAGCGGGTTCCGGCCGCGAGCGCGGCACACAGGCCGGCCGTCTGAATCATGAAGGTTCTGCGATTGCGGGAGATCATGTCGTTTTCCTGAATGAAATGAAAAGAGAAAATCTGCCCCGTGCGCCGGGAATGCTTGCCGGCGCGGCGGGTGGACCGAAACGAATGGGGCGGGAGCGTTACTTGCGCGGCCCTGCGATGAGCGGCGCCTTCGACGCGTTGGCGGCATCGGCGGTCAGTTTTGTTTTCGACGCGTCGTAGCCGTTCGAGTAGAGCAGGAACGCCATCAGGTCCGAGTATTCCTGTTCGGTCATCTTGCCGGGGCGATCGGCCGGCATGTTGCTCGACATGTACTGGTAGATGCCGCCGACCGTGATGTGCGACTTGCCCTCGGGGGCAAAGGATTCCCCGCTCAGCGCGGGGGCGGTATTGCCTTCGAGCTGGTCGCCGTGGCATTTCGCGCAGGCATCGGCGTAGATCTTCTTGCCATGCTGCACCTGCGCCTGCTCGAACGGCGGTACTTCGCTGCCTTCGTTGGCCGAAACCTTGATGAAGCCGCTTTTTACCGGTTGCGCGGATGCGACCGACCCGTCGAGAAATCGGCCGGGCGCATGCGTGCCCGTTGCTTGCGCGACCGTTTCCGGAAGTGCCCAGCCGTGCGTGAGCGCGGCGAGACGGCCGTTGCCGTTCATCCGCGACAAGGCCGCGTCGATGCGCTTCTGCAGCGCTTCCTTGCCCGGCCCGAATGCGAACGACAGTTGCCAGTCGGAGTACGGCGACGACGTCGCCGCTACCTGGAACCGTTGTTGCGGGTGCGCGCGCTCATACGCGACGACGCTCGGATACCAGACGATGGCGCGCTGTGCGCGGCCCGCGGCGACTGCGCCGATGGTTTTCTCGCTGGTATTTTCGAGGTCGAAGCGGGCGTTCGTCTGCTGCGCGGCGATCAACTGCGAAGGGCTGCCGTACGTGGCTGCGATCGTTTCCTTGGTGCCGGACGACGCTTGCGTGTTGCGCAGCGACACGCTGACGTAGCCGGAGCGCAGGTAGCCCTGCGAGAACGTCATTCTGGATCCCGACCCGTCGGCGATCTCCGAGCGCGGGAAGCCGGCGATCACGTCGCAGTCGCGTTCGAGCGATTTCTTCAGCTCGCTGGCGGAGATGCCGTCGTCGCCGCCGTCGTCGTCGACGCCACGCTTGTTGAACGATGCGGCGATGCCCGCGGTGCGGAACACTTCGCGCGCAACGGATTGGTCGAGTGCGATGGTCGGGCTGCCGGGCAGCGTGCAGACGCGCACGCCGGCCGACGCGGCTGCCGGTGTCAGCGCCACGCCCACGGCGAGCAGACTGGCGACGGTAACGGGAGTGAGGCGAGTATTCATGATCGTGTGTCCGGATGAAGCGGTTGGGGCGTCGCGCCCGCATCGTGCGCATGCGGGCGCGACCGGGGCCGTGGCCGGTTCGCGCCGGTAGCGGGCTTGCGAACAGGCCGTGGCCCGATCAGTCGAGCGCGAACACGTAGAGCGTGCCGCCGCGCGGAACGTCCTTCGCGATGTCGGCCATCGGGCCGCCCCAGATCGGGTTCGCGCCGCCGTAGCCGGCGAGCACGGCGACGTACTCCTTGCCGTCGACCTCATACACCGAAGGCTGCGAAATGATGCCGCTCGCGAGCTGCGGGCTTTCCCACAGCACCTTGCCGGTCGCCGTGTCGAACGCGTACAGGTGGCCGTCGAGCGAGCCGCTGAACGCAAGGCCGCTCGCGGTGGTCGCGACGCCGCCGTTCCACGGCTTCTTCGACCAGTGGCTCCACAGCTTCTTGCCGGTGTTCACGTCGATAGCCGTCAGCTCGCCGTAGCCTTCGCTGCCCGGCTCGGGCTTGATCTCGAAACCTTCGCCGAGATACGGCAGGCCTTCCTGGTAGCTGACCGACTTGCCGGTCAGGCTCATGCACGCGTGCAGCGCGGGCACGACCGCGATGTTGCGATCCTGGTCGTACGAGATCGACCACCAGTTCTTGCCGCCGAGGAAGCTCGGGCACGTTTCGATCGTCGTGCCGGCCTTCGGGAACTTCGATGCGTCCTGGATCGGCTTGCCGTCGGCCGTGTAGCCGGTGACCGAGGTCGCCTTCACGAACGGCGTCGCATAGATCAGCTTGCCGGTGGTGCGGTCGATTGCGTGGAAGAAGCCGTTGCGGTCCGCGTGGATGATCGCGTCGTAGTCCTTGCCTTTGTAGCGGATGTCCGCGAGGACGGCCGCGTTCACGCCGTCGTAGTCCCACGTGTCGTTGCTCGTGTACTGGTAGTGCCACTTCAGGTTGCCGTTCTTCGCGTCGAGCGCGAGCAGCGAGTCGGAATACAGGTTGTCGCCGGGGCGCAGCGCCGCGAGCCACGGGCCGGGGTTGCCGACGCCCCAGTACAGCGTGCGGGACGCCGCGTCGTACGTGCCGGTGAGCCAGGCGGCGCCGCCGCCATGGCTCTGCATGCCGTCGGGCCAGGTTTCCGAGCCTTTCTCGCCGGAATCGGGGATCGTGTAGCGTTTCCAGACCTCCGAGCCGTCGTCCGGATTCAGCGCGGCGATGTAGCCGCGAATGCCGTATTCGCCGCCGGACGTACCGACGACGATCGCGCCGTCGAGCGCGAGCGGCGCGAGCGAGAACGCGTAGCCGAGGCCCGGCTCGAACATTTGCTTCTTCCAGACGAGATTGCCGGTCTGCGCGTCGAGCGCCGCGATTTCTCCGTTCAGCATCGCGATATAGACGTTCTTGCCATACAGCGCGACGCCGCGGTTGACGACGTCGCAGCACGCGGTCTTGAACGATGCCGCGCCGAGCTTCGGCTCGTATTTCCACAGTTGCTTGCCCGTCTTCGCATCGAATGCGTAGACGTTGTCCTTCGGCGTCGACACGAACAGGTAATTGCCGTTGACGATCGGCGTCGCTTCGAAACCCTGCTTCAGGTCGGCGGGGAACTTGTAGGCCCATACCTGCTTGAGGTCCTTTGCGTTCGACGTGTCGATCTGCTTGAGCGGCGAATGCGAGCGGCCGTTGTAGGTGCGGTAGTAGGTCAGCCAGCCCGGATCGCGCTGCGCATCGGTCAGCCGCTGGTAGGTCACGGCCGGATAGTCCGCGGCCGCTTCGACGAGGCCGGGGTTCAGCGCAACGGCTGCTGCCGCCGCGATGCCGATCGTCGCCAGCCGGCTCGCTGAAGCCGAGAGTTTTTTCATGGTTGTCTCCTGAGTCATTGTGGTCGCACCGCCGCGAACGGTTCGTCGCGCCGGCACGGGTGGGGGTTCCGGGCCGAATGCGATGCCGTTCACGCAAGTCGCATGCCATCGCGGCGCGAGGGCCGCGCGGTGCGGCGTCGGGCCGCAGCGCGCGCTGCGACGGCGTCAACGAAGGTGTTGCATTCAGGTACACCGCCGTGTGCGAGGTGTTGCCAAACATGACAGGTGGCGTGGCACTCGTGACAGGTGGACGACCTCACGCGCGCATGCCGAACGGAGACGGTGCGCGGCGTGCGCTGCGACGCTTGCGCGCGCTGAACCTGCGGTGCTGGCACGGTTATCGCAAGCTCGCTTCGCGACAACATATCGCCGCTCGGTGGAGCACGTGCCACGGCGGAACACAAAGACGGAGACAACGGAAATGATCAGGAGGCCAAAGGCGGTCGGGCGAGGTAATGCGATGCGACGCGGCTGGCGCGCGTGGTATGCCGGCGCGATTTTCGGCCCGATTTTTGGCTCGACCCTCGGCGCGATCGCGCTGTTCGGCCTGTCGACGGCGGGCGTGCATGCGCAGCCGAATACGGACGGTACGACGGACGGCACGGCAGCGGCGAGCGCCGCCGCACCGCCGGCCGCTGCCGCTGCCGCCGCGCCGCAAGCGTCGGCCGACATGCTGCCCGCGGTGGTCGTCGTCGGCACGACGCCGCTGCTCGGAATCGGCACACCGCTGTCGAAGGTGCCGGCAAACGTGCAGACGGTGCGCGCGGCCGAGCTCGACGCACAGCACCGCGCGACGCTGACCGACTTCTTCGCGGCGAACCTGCAGAGCGTGACGATCTCGGAAGCGCAGGGCAACCCGTACCAGACGGACGTCAACTATCGCGGCTTCACCGCGTCGCCGCTGCTCGGCACGCCGCAGGGCTTGTCGGTGTTCGTCGACGGCGTGCGCGTGAACGAGCCGTTCGGCGACATCGTGAACTGGGACATCCTGCCCGCGCAGGCGATCGACCGGATGCAGCTGATTCCGGGCTCCAACCCGGTATACGGACGCAATACGCTCGGCGGCGCGCTCGCGATCACGACGAAGAACGGCAAGTCGAATCCGGGCGGCGAAGCGGAAGTGTCGGGCGGCTCGTGGGGCCGCAAGACCGCCGACATCGAGCAGGGCGGCACGATCGGCTCGAACCTCGATTACTACGCGACCGCGAACGTCGCGAACGACGGCGGCTGGGCCGACCACAACGCGAGCCGCGTGAGGCAGGTATTCGGCAAGCTGCGCTACACCGATGCGGACACGACGTTGTCGATCGCCGCGGGCGGCGCGGACAACGCGCTGTACGGCACCCAGACGATCCCGCGCTCGTTCCTCGACAACCGGAAGCAGGCGTACACGTATCCGGACCTGAACCGCAACAGCGCCGGGTACCTGACGCTGTCGGGCGACCATTTCTTCGGCGAGCACGTCGAGCTGAGCGGCAATGCGTACTACCGGCACCTGCGCAACAGCAACATCAGCAGCAACAACAATACCGACTACGGATCGGTCGGCGCGGACGGCACGGTCGACACCGTGCAGGGCACCAATGCGCAATCGACGATCGTCACCGACAGCTACGGCGGCAGCCTGCAGCTCACGCTGCTCGGCAAGCTCGGCGGGATGTCGAACCAGCTGATCGCGGGCGTCGCGGCGGATTTCGCGAACTCGAGCTACGTCGCGTCGTCGCAGGACGCGTATTTCACCGACACGCGCGCGGCGATCGGCATCG
Source organism: Burkholderia sp. BE17 (assembly GCF_009362305.1). Lineage (NCBI taxonomy): Bacteria > Pseudomonadati > Pseudomonadota > Betaproteobacteria > Burkholderiales > Burkholderiaceae > Burkholderia > Burkholderia sp. BE17. The sequence continues at coordinate 139,561 of NZ_WHNU01000018.1, read as the reverse complement.
GCGATTTCGTCCAGCGGACGAACGCGAAGACGCGCAATGCGAACCTTGGCGTATACCTGAGCGACGCGCTGTCGCTGACGCCGCACTGGACGCTGACGCTGTCGGGCCGCTACGACTGGTCGAAGTCGCAGATCGGCGACGAGAGCGGCTCGCAGCCGCTGCTCGACGGCAACCATACGTTCTCGCGCTTCAACCCGGCGGCGGGGCTCAACTGGAACCCGGTCGCGGGCTTCACCGCGTACGCGACCTACAACGAAGGAATGCGCTCGCCGACCGCGATCGAACTCGCCTGCGCGGACCCCGCCGCGCCGTGCTCGCTGCCGAACGACTTCATCGCCGACCCGGCGCTCAAGCCGGTGATCTCGAAGACGTTCGAAGTCGGCGCGCGCGGCCGCATCGGCGCCGCGACGACCTGGAGCGCCGCCGCCTACCGCACGACGCTGACGGACGACATCCAGTTCATCAGCAGTCCTGCAAGCGCGCAGGGCTATTTCCGCAACGTCGGCGACACGCGGCGCCAGGGCATCGAGCTCGCGGGCCGCACGCAGCTCGGCCCGGTCGGCGTCGGGCTGTCGTACAGCTACGTCGACGCGACCTACCGTTCGTCGTGGACCGAACACAGCCCCGCGAACTCGGCCGCCGACGCGAACGGCAACGTGGCGGTCAAGGCGGGCGACCGCATCCCGGGCATTCCCGCGCACACGGTGAAGCTGCGGCTCGATTACGCGGCGACGCACGCATGGAACATCGGCGCGAACGTCACGTGGCGCAGCGGCGTGTATGCGCGCGGCGACGAGAACAACCAGGACGCGAACGGCAGGATCGCGGGCTACGTGCTCGTCGATCTCGACATGCGGTATCGGATCACGAAGCGCTTCGAGGTGTTCGCGAGCGTGACGAACCTGTTCGACAAGCGCTACGCGAGCTTCGGCGTGCTCGGCCAGAATTTCTTCAACGGGCCGAATCACACGTTCGACGGCGCTAATCCGGTCAACGAACAGTTCGTCGGGCCCGGTGCGCCGCGCGGCGCGTGGGTCGGCGTGCGTTATGCGTGGGATTGAGTGTTGCGCGGCTGGCTGCGCTTGCCGTTGTGCGACGACGTGAGCCGGCGCCGACCGTGCCCGACATGCGCCGTCACGTGAACGGCGCCGCCGCGAACATCGCTTGCACCGCGCGGGCGACGCTGCGCACCAATGCCGGGTCGCTCGCCAGATGACCGGCAGGCACGCGTTCGATTTTGGCGCCGGGCACGGCACGAGCGAGACGGGCGACGTTGTCGACCGGGCAAACGGGGTCGTGCATCCCGTGCGCGGCGAACAGCGGCACGCCTTCGCCGGCCGCCCGCCGCGCGAGTGCGAGCACGCGGCGCTCGCCGAGCCAGCAATCGCGCTGCAGGTAATGCGCCTGGATCCGGTACTTGTCGATCAGCCGGCTGACAGTCTTGTGCGAGCGGATCGCGTGCGCGGGCGAGCGGCGCGTTTGCGACGACGCGAGGACGGCGTTTTCGTATGCGCGCCACGCGAGCGCCACCGCGCGCTGCCGCGCCGCGCCCGCGCCGGGGCGCAGCCGCCGCGCGCAGCACGACAGCAGACGATCCGGCTGGTCGCTGCCGGCCGCCGCACACAGGCGCCGCCATTCGCGGGGCGCGCGCGTGCGCGACGTCGTGAACAGCCGGCGGACTTCGCGTGGCGACGTCAGGAACAGGCCGCGCAACACGACGCCGGTCACTCGCGCGGGATGCGTGCCCGCATACGCGAGCGCAAGCGCGGCGCCCCACGATCCGCCGACGACGCCCCAGCGCGCGATGCCTAGCTGCTCGCGCACCGCCTCGAGATCGCCGATCAGCCGCGCGGTGTTGTTGTGGCGCGTGCCGCCGCGCGGCGCGGACGCGCCCGCGCCGCGCTGGTCGACGAGCACGACGCGCATGCGTGTCAGGTCGAACAGGCGCAGGATGCCGGCCTGGCTGCCGCTGCCGGGGCCGCCGTGCAGCACGACGACCGGGTGGCCGTGGGCGGAGCCGGTTACGGTGAACGCGATTGACTGCGCATCGCGGTGCAGGCGCCGGTGAACGGGGGCGGCGGGCACTGCAGACGAGGCAGGCACGGCAGGCACGGCAGGCACGGCAGGCACGGCAGGCACGGCAGGTTCGTCGGGTGATACAGGCGCGAGAGGCGCGGCCGAAGAGGCCGCCATCGCGGGCGACGGCGCGGGTCGAATCGGGGCAGGCGTCATGTCGATGTGGTTCGGATGGAATCGGAGCAACCGTCACTCGGCCGCGTGGGTGTCCGGGCGACCGCCGGGCTTGATCCAAGACAAAGCCAGAAACGCGCCAGCCGCGAAGATCGGGATTCGCACGGGTAGTCACGCGTCGGGCAGTCGCGGTATCACGAAGGCCGACCCGTCGGGTGAATCGACATGCGCGGCCGCGATCGGACAATGTCTTACATCATGCTTTCGATCTGCGCCGCGCCGCTCGCGTGGCCCGATGCTTGCTTGTCATGACGGCAAAGAGTCCGGCAGATGACCGGAAGGATCCCCGGAGGAGACAATGCGCGATGACGTAGATCAGGCGGCCCGGACTCGGGCCGCGCATCCCGCCGGCTGGCCCGCGCCGTCGATCCAGAAAGCCCATGAGCGGTCCGAGACGTTCGGCCTGCAGGTATCGGCACGCCCCGACTACGACGTGCTGTCGAGCGCGGCGCTGGTGCTCAAGCGCGAGCAGAGCCGCGTGCTGTGCGTGCACGCGATGCCGGTGATGGAGACGCTGCACGAGCAGATCGTCAACACGCAGAGCATGATCGTGCTGACCGACGCGGAAGGGCTGATCCTGCATTCGATCGGCGACGACGATTTCCTGCAGCGCGCGGAGAAGGTCGCGCTGCGCCCGGGCGCGAACTGGGCGGAGAGCAGGCAGGGCACCAACGCGATCGGCACGGCGCTCGCCGAGCTGTGCCCGATGGTGGTCCACGGCGACCAGCATTTCCTGGCCGCAAACCGCTTCCTGACCTGTTCGAGCGTGCCGATCCTCGACCCGTACGGCGACGCGATCGGCGTGCTCGACGTGACGGGCGACCACCGCAGCTATCACCAGCACACGATGGCGCTCGCGAAGATGTCGGTGCAGATGATCGAGAATCACCTGTTTACGACGACCTTTCAGGAAACGCTGCAGGTGTCGTTCCATGGCCGTCCCGAGTTTCTCGGCACGCTGATGGAGGGGATCGTCGCGTTCACCGCCGACGGCCGCTTCCTGTCGGCCAATCGCAGCGCGCAGTTCCAGCTCGGCATGCCGCTCGCGGTGCTGCGCGCGCACACGCTGTCGTCGCTGTTCGACATCACAAGCGCGCAGCTGATCGACCGCATGCGCGCGAGCACCGACCGGCACCTGATGCTGAATCTCGGCACCGGCGCGGTGGTCTGCGCGCGCGTGCACTTCCGGCGTGCGACGCTCGCGGAAGGCAGCCGGCCGACGGACGTCCACGACGCGGGTGTGCCGGCCGCGCGAGCGAGCGCGGTGCCGGCGCCGGCGGCGGGCACGTCGGCGGGCCTGTCGCGGCTCAACTATCTCGACACCGGCGATCCGCAGGTCGCGTGCGTGATCGCGAAGGTGCGCAAGGTGATCGGCAAGGACATTCCGATCCTGATCACCGGCGAGACCGGCACCGGCAAGGAACTGCTCGCGCAGGCGATCCACAACGACTCGCCGCGTCGCGACGCGCCGTTCGTCGCGGTCAACTGCGCGTCGATTCCGGAGACGCTGATCGAATCCGAGCTGTTCGGCTATGAGGAGGGCGCATTCACCGGCGCGCGCCGCAAGGGGGCGATCGGCAAGCTGCTGCAGGCGAACGGCGGCACGCTGTTCCTCGACGAGATCGGCGACATGCCGTATCCGCTGCAGGTGCGGCTGCTGCGCGTGCTGCAGGAGCGCCTCGTCAATCCGCTCGGGTCGACGAAGACGATCGCCGTGGACATCTCGATCATCTGCGCGACGCACCGCGACCTGCGCGACATGATTGCGCAGAACCGCTTCCGCGAGGATCTCTACTACCGGCTGAACGGCCTCGTGGTGCGCCTGCCGCCGCTGCGCGACCGCACCGATCTCGCGGTCGTCGTGCAGAAGATGCTGCAACGCGAAGCATTCGCGGGCTCCGACCGCCCGCCGCTTTCCGTCGCGCCGGACGTGATGGCGCTGTTCGTGCGCTGCACGTGGCCCGGCAACTTCCGCCAGCTCGGCAACCTGCTGCGCACGGCGGCGGCGATGGTCGACGACGATGGCGAAATCCGGCGCGAGCACCTGCCGGACGATTTCTTCGACGACCTGCGCCGCGGCGATGCGCCGGCCGAGCCGGCCGCGCACGATCCGGCCGCTGCGCCGTCCGCCGCACCGTGCGCCGTGGAGGCGTTCCCGCCCGCCGACGCGCGCTTGCAGGACGTCGCCGCGTCCGCGATCGCCGCCGCGCTGACCCGTCACGGCGGCAACGTGTCGGCCGCGGCGCGCGCGCTCGGCGTGTCGCGCAACACGATCTACCGGAAGATGCCGGCGGCCGACGCGGAGCGCCAACCGTCCGACGAAAGCTGACGCGCGGGCCGCGCGATCGCGGTTGCGCGGCCCGCGCACTGCGCGCCATCCGTCGCAGCCGGTGTGTCAAGTTGCAACACCCGTTGCAACACCGGTGTTCAACGATTCAACACCTGTCACCGCCCCCGCGCATCGTGCCGCCGGGGCGGCGAATCGCATCCGCGCGAATCGTGTCAGATAATCGTAAGGATTCCGTCCCGATGCCTGCACGACGGCCATGTTCCGCCGTCGCGGAGGCAAAGTGCGGCTTCGGCACGCTCCTTGCTGAAGAGGAACCGACCGCCAGATTGCCGCGGTTGTCGGACTCACCGACGCGACTCACCAACCCAACCAGGAGACACATCATGCAGTGGACGACCCCGTCTTACACCGACCTGCGCTTCGGCTTCGAAATCACGATGTACATCGCCAACCGCTGATCGTCGCGATGCGCCGTCCGTGCCGCGATGCGCGGCGCGGACGGCCTCGGGAGTTGACGCCCATGAAGATCAAGATACTCGGCTCGGGAGCCGGCGGCGGCCTGCCGCAGTGGAACTGCAATTGCGCGAACTGTCGCCGCGCGCGCAGCGGAAGCGGTCATGTGCTGCCGCGCACGCAGTCGTCGCTCGCGGTCAGCGCGGACGGCATCGACTGGATCCTCGTCAATGCGTCGCCCGACATTCTTTCCCAGTTGCGCGCGAATCCGGACCTGCAGCCGGCGCGCGCGATCCGCGACAGCGGCATCGCCGCCGTCGTGCTGTGCGACGCGCAGATCGATCACGTGACCGGCCTGCTGATGCTGCGCGAGCGTTCGACGCCGCTGCCGCTCTACGCGAGCGCGCCGGTGCTCGACGACCTGTCGACCGGGTTGCCGCTCGTGCCGCTGCTCGGCCACTACTGCGGCGTCGATGCGCACACGATCGCGCTCGGCGAGCCGTTCACGGTGCCGGCGGCGCGCGGGATCCGCTTCACCGCGATTCCCGTCGACAGCAAGGCGCCGCCGTATTCGCCGCGGCGTGCGTCGGCCGCGCCCGGGGACAACATCGCGCTGTCGATCGAAGATGTCGCGAGCGGCCGGCGCGCGTTTTATGCGCCGGGGCTCGCGGCCGTTTCCGACGACGTGCGCGCGGCCATGCACGGCGCCGATCTCGTGCTGGTGGACGGCACGTTCTGGACCGGCACCGAGATGATCGACCTCGGCCTGTCGAGCAAGCACGCGGCCGACATGGGGCATCTCGCGCAGTGCGCGGAACTCGGGCAGCACGGCATGATCGACTGGCTCGACATGCTGCCCGCGCGCACGCGCAAGGTGCTCACGCACATCAACAACACGAACCCGATTCTCGATCCGCATTCCGTCGAGCACGCGCACCTGCGCGCGCATGGCATCGACGTCGCGCACGACGGCATGCAATTCCAGGTCTGACCATGAACGAACCGATCCCCGCTACGGCGTTGCACGCGACGCCCTGGACCGCGACCGAATTCGAGGCCCGCCTGCGCGCGCTCGAATCGCGCTATCACATCCATCACCCGTTCAACCGGCGGCTCAACAGCGGCGCCTGTTCGCCCGCGCAGATCCGCGGCTGGGTCGCGAACCGTTTCTACTACCAGATCAACATCCCGCTCAAGGATGCGGCGATCCTGTCGAACTGCCCCGACCGCGACACGCGGCGCCGGTGGATCCAGCGGCTGATCGATCACGACGGGCAGGGCGACAACGAAGGCGGCATCGAGGCGTGGGTTCGGCTCGGTGAGGCGTGCGGTCTCGACCGTGCCGAGCTGTGGTCGCTCGAACACGTGCTGCCCGGCGTGCGCTTCGCGGTCGACGCGTATGTGAATTTCGCGCGACGCGCGCCGTGGCAGGAAGCCGTGTGCTCGTCGCTGACGGAGATGTTCGCGCCGCAGATTCATCTCGACCGGCTCGCGGGCTGGCCGTCGCACTACCCGTGGATCGAGCCGGACGGGCTGCATTACTTCCGCAGCCGCGTGCCGCTCGCGCAGCGCGACGTCGAGCACGGGCTTGCGGTCACGCTGCAGCATTTCACGACGCCGGACGCGCAGCAGCGCGCGCTCGGCATCCTGCAATTCAAGCTCGACATTCTGTGGTCGATGCTCGACGCCGTCGAAAAGGCCTACCCCGTATGAACGCGATCGATGCCGCCAGCGGCGTGCCGCTGCGCCCCTGCCTGAGGGGCATGTACCGCCTGCAGTGGGAGGTGGCCCAGGATGCCTACGTGCTCCTCTATCCGGAAGGAATGGTCAAGCTCAACCCGAGCGCGGCCGAGATACTCGTGCGCTGCGACGGCACACGCGAACTCGACGACATCATCGGCGAACTCGAGTGCCTGTTCAGCACGTCGGACCTTGCCTCCGACGTATACCGTTTCCTCGATCACGCGCGGCTGCGCGGCTGGCTCGACTGACATGACGCCCGATACTTCCCGTCCGTCCACGCCGCTGTGGCTGCTCGCGGAGCTCACATACCGCTGCCCGCTGCACTGCGCGTTCTGCTACAACCCGGTCGACTTCGCGACGCACGGCGCGGAGCTCGACACCGATGCGTGGCGCGCGGTGATAAGCGATGCGCGCGCGCTCGGCGCCGCGCAGATCGGCTTCTCGGGCGGCGAGCCGCTGCTGCGCGACGACCTCGAGACGCTCGTCGAGCATGCGCGCGGGCTCGGTTTCTACACGAACCTGATCACGTCGGGCATCGGGCTGAACGTCGCGCGCATCGAGCGGCTCAAGGCGGCCGGGCTCGACCACATCCAGTTGTCGCTGCAGGATTCGACGCGCGAGCTGAACGATTTCCTGACCAGCACGCGCACGTTCGAGCTGAAGCATCGCGTTGCGCGTCTGATCAAGGCGCACGGCTACCCGATGGTGCTCAACTGCGTGCTGCATCGCTATAACCTGCCGCACGTGGGACAGATCATCGAGATGGCGCTCGATCTCGGCGCCGATTACCTGGAGCTGGCGAACACGCAGTACTACGGCTGGGCGATGCTGAACCGCGACCAGCTCATGCCGACCGTCGAACAGGTGCGCGAGGCCGAGGAAACGGTGAACCGCTATCGCAAGCTGGTCGGCGAGCGCTGCCGGATCCTGTTCGTCGTGCCCGACTATTTCGAGGAGCGCCCGAAGGCGTGCATGAGCGGCTGGGGCTCCGTGTTTCTCGGCGTCGCGCCGGACGGCACCGCGCTGCCGTGCCATGCCGCGCGTTCGCTGCCGGGGCTTGCGCTGCCGAACGTGCGCGACCGGTCGCTGAAGGAAATCTGGTACGACAGCGACGCGTTCAACGCGTTTCGCGGCGATGACTGGATGCGCGAGCCATGCCGCACGTGCGACGAGCGGCATACGGATCACGGCGGCTGCCGGTGCCAGGCGTACCTGCTGGCCGGCGATCCGAAGGAAGCCGATCCGGTGTGCGCGAAGTCAGCGCATCACGGCCAGGTCGAGCAGGCTGTGCAATTTGCGCGGCGCCCGGCGCCGCGCGACGAGCAGCCGCTGGTGTTTCGCAGCAGGGACAATTCGCTCGCGCAATGCGGGGCGGCGTGCGACCGCTGACGAGACACGGCGACGACGGCGGCGGGAGCGAACGAGGCGAAACGATGAACGCCGTGGCGATCGATATGCAGTCCTCTTCATGGTGGAGAGGTGATGTGCGTGAGCGAGGGTGGGCGAACGCGGGACGGGGCGCGTGATGAGTACCGCTGCGCTCGGCGCGCGAGAGATGGGCGGGGCGATCGGAGCCGTCCGCGATCGCGCCCGTCATCGCGGAATGCGCGTCGCTTCGGTCGTCGCTGCCGTGTGCGTGCTGCATGTGGGTGGGTTCGTGCTGCTCGCGCGTGAACAAGCCGTGCATAGCGTGCCCGTGCAACGGCAGGTGATGGTGGCGACATTGATTGCGCCGGCACCGGAGGCTTCGACGAAGACGACTCTCGTGACGAAGTCGACGGCAGCGTCGCACGCGATGCGTCGGGCGACACCCGTGCCCCGATCGTCGGCGAGCCGAGAATCGTCACCGGCAAAGCCGACCGCACCTGTGCGAACCCGGCCGCAGGTGCAAGACGCGCCTGCGCCGTTGCGGCCTGTTCCTGACGCCGCGGCAATCGAGCGACAAGGTGCGCCGCAGAACGTTATGCGGTCCAATGCCGCGCAGACGCAGACGCAGACGCAGACGCAGACGCAAGCGTCCCCCGCGCCCACGACGCCACGCTTCGTCGCGCATCCCGAATGCGCGCTTACCAGACCCGACTACCCGCCGCAGTCGCTGCGCATGAGCGAGCACGGCACCGTGCTCGTCGAACTGGAGACCGACGCGGCGGGCCAGGTCGTCGCCGCGCGTGTCGTGACCGGCAGCGGTTATCCGCGTCTCGACGCGGCGGCGCGCGAAGCGGTGCTGGCGAGCCGCTGCGCGCCGCATGTGGAGAACGGCGCGCCGGTCCCGACGCGGGCGCGCGCGCCGATCACGTTCAATCTCGACGAATGACAGGATACCTCATCATGACGGACTATGGAATCGGTCACATCTGGGCGCAAGGCGACCCGATGACGCGCGCGATCGCGCTGTTGCTCGTCGCGATGTCGATCGCGTCGTGGACGGTGATCGTGATCAAGGCGATCGAACTCGTCGGCATCCGGCGCCGCGCGGCGCGCGCGGAAGCGCGATTTTGGGACGCCGACGGCATGGCCGGCGGGATGCGTGCGTTCGGCGGGCAGGGCATGCCGTACTTCGATCTCGTGCGCGCGGGCGAAGCGGCTATTGCGCATCACGAAGCGAGCCGGCACCGGCTGCACGACCGGATCGATCCGAGCGACTGGCTGTCGCGCAGCCTGAAGTCGTCGGTCGACGAATCGGCGGCACGGATGCAGCGCGGGCTCGGCCTGCTCGCGTCGATCGGCAGCACCGCGCCGTTCGTCGGGCTGCTCGGCACCGTCTGGGGGATCTATCACGCGCTGCTGTCGCTCGGCGCGGCCGGCGATGCGAGCCTCGACCGGGTGGCCGGGCCGGTCGGCGAGGCGCTCGTGATGACGGCATTCGGGCTGTGCGTCGCGATCCCCGCCGTGCTCGGCTACAACACGCTGGCGCGGCTGTCGCGCGATATCGTCGCGCGGCTCAATCGTTTCGCGCACGGGCTGCATCTGTTGCTGCTGACGGGCAGCGGCCCCGCAGCGGCCGATGCGTCGGTCGACCTGCGGCCGACGTCCGACGGAGCACGAGCATGAAGGCCGGCCCGGACGACGGCGATGACGGGATGGCGCTCGCGGCCGACATCAACATGACGCCGCTGATCGACGTGATGCTCGTGCTGCTGGTGGTATTCATGGTGACGTTGCCGGTGCTGCATCACGCCGCGCGCATTGCATTGCCGCAGGCGGCGAGCCGGCGGGAGGATCTGCGCGTGCCGCACGTGGACGTCGCGATCAACGCGAGCGGCGGCGTGAGCTGGAACGCGCGTCCGGTGTCCGATACCGAACTGCCGGCGCGTCTTGCCGCGGCGGCCCGCGCCACGCCCCAGCCGGAAGTGCGTCTGTCGGCCGATCGCGCGGCCCGCTACGACGGCGTCGCGAAGTTGCTGTCGGCTGCGCAAGCGGCCGGCTTGACGAAGATCGGCTTCGTCACCGATCCGGCGTCCGCGCGGCAGTAGCGCAACAATTACCTTTCTGCAGCCAGCGCAACCCGACACCGAAGTCCGCGCGGCAGTAGCGCGACAAATATCTTCCCGCAACCAGCGCAACCCGACACCGAAGTGAACGGGCGCAGCCGCTTGTCGCCGCGCGTCCGCCTGCAACGAGCGCGCGTTACCCGCATCCAGATGCAACACCGGCGGCGACCGGATCGATCGTCGCCACCCGCGTGCCGTCATGCCGGGTCAGCTTCGCTCCCGGCGGCTTCAAGCCGCGCCCAGCCAGGCGAACGAAATCGAACCGCGACATCACCCGTCATCCGCCTTCGCCTGCAGATCCTTCAACCCCTGGATCACGACCAGCAGCGCGCGCCCGTGCTCGTCGGAGCCGTCCCATGCATCGACGATCGCGTCGCGCAGCAGGTCGTTATAGCGGCGGCGCGACGGCCCGGTATCGACACCATAGAAACTGCATAGCTTATTGAATGGCGTGCTGCGGCGCAGCCGATGCCCGTTCGACAGCCGCAGGCGCGATACGGTCGGCTGGCTGACCCCGGAAAGTCGCGCGATTTCGCTGGACGAGCGTGTATCTGCCATCAGGCGGCGCAACAGGTCTTGAACGGGAAAATCTTGGTCCGGGGCTTCCATGCGATGCATTATACCTATACAGTTACGGCTGTTGAATGGGCTTCCTGTCACCAGCGAGGCTGTATCCCGAGAAAGTTGATGACGCTGAAACACCTTCCCCCCACGTTCTGCTGGTCCAAGATCGGTACCGAGTCCGGCGAGGAACTGCCGACCGTCGTGCTCCGCAAGGAATGGGAGCGCCGGCTCGGGGGCGGGCGTTTTCTGTGGGGCATCAACCAGCCGCTCGGCAGCAGCGCGCAAGTCGCCGCGCATCGCACGGGCTCGCTGCTCGCGCTGTTTTCGCCGGTCGCATCGCGCCCGCGCGCGGGCGCGCGCAAGGACGCGCTGCTGTGGAACGCATGGATCGACGCGAGCGGGCAGGTGCGCCCGCTTCCGCCGCACACGTTCATCGCGAGCCGCTCGACGCTGCCGTCGGGCCGTCGCCGCGAACAGCACTACGCGCTCGTGTGCGCGTCGTCCACCGCGCTGACGGTCGGCACGCAATTGCGCGTGTTTCCCGATCACCTGCGCAGCGTGAGCACGGGCAAGCCGCTGGGCGCCGCACAGGGCGCGGCCGTGGTCGATTGCATCGGGCGCGCGAAGGAGCAGACGGGCAAGAGCTATCCGCTCGCGCTGTCGGTCGAGCTCGAAGCGCCGTATTTCGTGCGGCTCGCGCAGCCGTGTGTGCTGAGGGCGCGCGATCTCGCGGAAGTGAACAAGGCGACGCGCGCAGGCGATTTCGATCGTTTCGTCGAGCTGGTTGCGCGCTTGCGCGGCCGTTCGCCGACGGATGCCGTGCGCGGCGTCACGCGCGACCTGTTCGACGTGCCGCCGATCGAAACCGCGGCCGCGTATGTCGCACCCGCGCATGCGGCGCGATTGCGCAGCCGGCCGGCGGTCGAGCATCCGCGCGATCTCACGGGCGATCTGTTCGACCTGTCGCCGGGTGACGCTGCTGCGTTCGGTGGCCTCGCGCATCCGCGCATCGGGCGCGCGTGACGGCAAGCGCGGAGAAGGTCGCACGAAAATTTGTTGCAATCTCGCCGTAGCGGATCGGCGAGCGCAGGGGGACAATCGGCACGAAGCGCGCTGCGCGGCGGCCGATGCGTCGACAATCGATGGATCGTGGTTCACGCCGCCGACATGCGTACCACGCACACTGAGCGTCGGCTTGCTTCACACTGCAATCCTGAGGGAGAAGTGTCGATGTCGACCCATATCTGTTCGCGGGAAGCCCGGGCCGCGCAACGCTTCGTCGAAGCCACGCGCAACGTCGATCAGGCCTTTCGAGCCGTGCGCGGCGAAAGCGACGACGACGTCTCGTCGGCCGAATACGCACGCGCGATGTCGCGCCTCGATCGCGCGCTCGACGAGCTGGCGCGTGCGCAGGAAGTCTTCGATCGCGTGGTGAGTGCCGACGCGGCGCGCGGCAACTGATTCTGCCGCTGCCATTTTTCTGCGCGTCGAGCGACGCGCTTTCGTCATCTTGCCGGGCGTGCCGCCCGGCATGTCAGTCGTTCATTCCTTCCCGACTTCAGACCTTGCGGCCTTCGACCGGATAACCGGGATCGGTGTAGCCGTGCGTCGACGCGTGGCCGGGCGGCACGAGCGAATCGACGAACCGTTCGTCGTCGGGGCCGAGTTCGAGCGTCAGCGCATCGACGTAGCTGTCCCAGTGCGCTTCGGTGCGCGGCCCCGCGATAGTCGAACTGACGATGCGGTTCTTCATGACCCACGCGAGCGCGAACGCGACCGACGTCGTGCCGCGCGCGGCCGCATGCGCGGCCACCTGCTGCGCGAGGTGCAACGACTCGGGCCGCCATTCCGTCTGCTGGATACGCCGGTCGCCGCGGCCTGCACGCGAATCGGCGGGCGGCTGCGCATCAGCCGCGTATTTGCCGGTCAGCACGCCGCGCGCGAGCGGGCTGTACGGCACGACGCCGATCCCGTAATGCGCGGCGGCCGGAAGCTGTTCGACTTCGGCCGTGCGATCGACGAGGTTGTACAGCGGTTCGCTCGCGACCGGACGATCGATGCCGAGCTGGTCCGCGAGGCGCACGATCTCGGCGATGCGCCAGCCCTTGAAGTTCGACAGCCCGAAATAGCGCACCTTGCCTTGCCGGATCAGGTCGGCCAGCGCGCGCATGCCTTCGTCGAGCGGTGCGTCGGTCAGCGCACGATGGAAATAGAGGATATCGATGTAATCGGTGCCGAGCCGCTTCAGGCTCGCGTCGACCGATTCGAAGATCCATTTGCGCGACTGGCCCTGCCGGTTCGGCCCCGCGTCGGGTCCGGCCGGATAGCCGAACTTCGTCGCGACGACCCAGCTGTCGCGACACGGCGCGATCGCGCGGCCGACGATTTCTTCCGAGCGGCCGGCGTGATAGACGTCGGCCGTATCGATGAAATTGACGCCCCGGTCGAATGCCTTGTCGATGATGCGTGACGACGTCGCTTCGTCGGTCTCGCCGCCGAACATCATTGCGCCGAGACACAGCGGCGACACCTTGAGCGCGCTGCGCCCGAGATAGCGGTAATCCATGGGGAGGCTCCATGCGGGCGCGGGCCCGCCGGTTGAAGGAAGGGGCGCCGTGCTTACGCGCCGGCTTCGTCGAACACGCGCTGCGCGATCGGCAGCGCCGAGCTCGCGGTCGGCCAGCCCGAGTAGAACGCGAGGTGCGTGATCGCTTCGATCAGCTCGTCGCGCGTGAGGCCGTTGTCGAGCGCCTTCTTCAGATGGAACGGCAGCTCGTTTACGCGATACAGCGACACGAGGCTCGCGACCGTCACGAGGCTGCGATCGCGCGGCGACAGGCCGGCGCGCTGCCAGACGTCGCCGAACAGCACGTTGTCGGTGTAGTCGGCGAGGGCGGGCGCGATGGCGCCGAACGCTTTGTGCGCGGCGGAAGTCGGTTCGGACATCGAGGGCTCCGGGAGATGTTGGGGACACCGACGATGGTAGCGACGGATGCGCCTATCGATAATCCCCAACAATCTGCATGCACTTATCGAGTGGATTCATGAATCGCGGCCCGTGGCCGACGCCTGCGCAGCTCATGCACGGTAGCGCAGCGCGTCGACGATCACCGCGAGCGCGCGCGACGATTGTCGCCGGCTCGCGTAATACAGATGATGGCCGGGGAACGTCGGGCACCAGTCGTCGAGCACGCTGTCGAGGCGGCCGGCGGCGACATGCGGCGCCGCGAGGTCGGCGGGCACGTATGCGAGCCCGTAGCCGGCGAGCTCCGCGTCGAGCATTTCGTACGTGCCGTTGAACGTAACCTGCCCGTCGACGCGCACCTGCAGCGTGTCATCGCCGCGCGCAAGCTCCCACGCGTACAGCGCGCCATGTGTCGGCAGGCGCAGGTTGATGCAGTCGTGCGCGACGAGATCCTGCGGCGACGCGGGGCGTTCGCGTTCCGCGAAATACGCGGGCGCGCCGACGATCGCCATTTTCAGGTCGGGCGAGATGCGCACGGCGATCATGTCCTTCGCGACCTGGTCGCCGAGCCGGACGCCGATGTCGAAGCGCTCCGCGACGATGTCGGACAGCCCGTAGTCGGTCACGAATTCGACCTTCAGTTCGCGGTAGTCGCGCAGCACCGGCGCGAGCTTCGGCCACAGCAGCGTGCGGATCATGTAGTCGGTCGCATTGATGCGCACGGTGCCGGCCGGCTTGTCGCGCAGTTCCGCGAGCGCCGACAGCTCGGCCTCGATTTCGTCGAAGCGCGGGGCGATGTTGCGCAGCAGCCGCTCGCCGGCTTCGGTCGGTGCGACGCTGCGCGTCGTGCGCGTGAGCAGCCGCACGCCGAGGCGCGTTTCGAGCGAGCGGATCGTATGGCTGAGCGCGGATTGCGACACGCCGAGCTGGGCGGCCGCACGCGTGAAGTTGCGCTCGCGCGCGACGGCGATGAAGGCGAGCAGGTCCGCAAAGTTGTCGCGCGGCATGGAAGGCGTCGGGTAGTCGGTGCCGGCGCATCGTACCACCGGTTCACCGGGCCGCGCGGCGACGCGGCGTGCGCGTCAGCCCGCGCGCGTCATGCCCGGTGCAGGGGTTGCCGGATGGAACGCGTAGCCGCGGTGCTGGAACGACGCCGCGAAGAACCGCATCTGGTAGCGGATCGCATTTGCCCAGTAATCCCAAGTATGGCCGCCGGGCCGCTCCGCATAGTCGTGCGGCACGCCGAGCGCGACGAGCCGTTCGTGCAGCGTGCGGTTCGAGCCGACGAACGCGTCGTCGCGGCCGCAATCGATCGTCACGTCGAGATGGGCGCGCACGAACGCACGCGCGCTTTCGACGATTGCATTGCGGTTCCAGAACGACGGATGGCGGCCGGGATCGCCGAACACGTGGTCGATGCCCGGCTCGTCCTCGCAGCAGCGCGGATCGACCGCGCCGCTGATGCTGCCGACCGCGCCGAACGTGTCGGGCCGGTCGAGTGCGATGCGCAGCGCGCCGAAGCCGCCCATGCTGAGCCCGGTGATCGCGCGGGCGCGCTGGGTTGCGATCGTGCGGAAGTGCGAATCGACGTAGGACACGACTTCGTCGCCGATGAAGGTTTCATAGCGGCTGCCCGAATCGAACGGGCTGTCGATGTACCAGCTTTCGTGTCCGCCGTCGGGCATCACGAGGATCACGCGGTAGCGGTCGGCCAGCGCGGCGATGTGCGTGTTCGACGTCCAGTCGGTATGGTCGCCGCCCGAGCCGTGCAGCAGATAGACGACCGGATAGCGTTCGCCGTTGCGGTTGGCGCGTGCGTAGTCGTCGGGCAGCACGACGGTCGCCCTGAGCGTCTCGCTCATCGCGGCGCTCGGGATCGCGACGACCCGCGCATGAAACGCGAAGGCAGGGCTCGTGACGGCGAGCAGCAGAAGCAGCCAGAAGGCGCGTGCCAGGTGCATCGATCCTTGCATGTGTCGACCCTGTCCGGCGCCGGGGCACCGGGAAAACCCTGTTCGGACGACTCTAGCAACCGCACCTTTCAACCATATTTCGGTTAATCCTACGGGTTTGTCAGGCGGGCACCGCACCGGCTCCGCTCCCGCCCGCCGTTCAGGATTTCTGCCGGGCGTCGATTTCCGCGCGCAGTTTCGCTTCCTGCTCCTGCAGCTCGGGCGTGAATTCCGCGCCGAAATCCTCGGGCGAAAACACCTGGCGGATCTCGATATCCGATTCGCCCGGCATCGGGTTCGGGCAGCGCTTGACCCATTCGACGGCTTCGTCCATCGAGTTCACCTGCCACAGCCAGAACCCGGCGATGAGTTCCTTGGTTTCGGCGAACGGGCCGTCGATCACCGTCCGGCCCTTGCCGGCGAAGTGCACGCGTTTGCCGCGCGAACTCGGATGCAGCCCTTCGCCGGCGAGCATCACGCCGGCCTTCACGAGTTCCTCGTTGTACTGGCCCATCGCGGCCAGCAGTTCGGTGTCGGGCATCTTGCCGGCTTCGGAATCGGCGGTTGCCTTGACGATGACCATGACGCGCATTGTTGTATCTCCTTGAATGGGAATCGGGGGTTGCCGCTGGTCGTGCCGACGGCAAAACGATCGGTTACGACAATACGACGCGCGAGAATGGCGCGAATCGACATCGTGCACAAAGAATTTTCGATGACGGGCGAACCGGCGGGCGCTGCCGCGGAGCGCCCCGCCAAAACTGGTATGCTGAACCTCACCACGTTTACGCGGAGGGTGCCATGGCTGCTAAAGAAGTCTCGAAGAAAAAATACCTGAAGATCCTGAACAAACGCTTGCGCGCCGAGCCGTCCGCCCCGGACGGCGCGTCGTTCGTGTTTT
This sequence comes from Burkholderia sp. BE17, assembly GCF_009362305.1. Lineage (NCBI taxonomy): Bacteria > Pseudomonadati > Pseudomonadota > Betaproteobacteria > Burkholderiales > Burkholderiaceae > Burkholderia > Burkholderia sp. BE17. The sequence goes on along the minus strand of NZ_WHNU01000018.1, from coordinate 122,952 downwards.
TCCCGCTGGGCGCGAAGGCGAAGCACGCGACGGGCGTCGTGTCCTCCGACACGCGCAGCAAGCGCGAGCTGGCGGTGATGGCCGCGATCCAGCGCAAGGCGGCCGAAGAGTTCGTCGTCACCGGCGCCTGACGGGCATTCGTCATACCACCGCTTGCGTCTCCGCCCGCGTGCGTTACGCGGCGGCCTCGCAATGCGCGATCGCACCGGCCAGCACGCGCGGGATGTCTCGTGCGTGATGGCCGGCTCGTGCATCGGCAGAATGATGTCGAGATCGAGCGCCTGGATGCGGCGCAGCGCGCTCGCCATGTGCGCGAGCGACGGCAGGTAGTCCGAGCGCGTAATCGAATCGAGGATCGCCGGCAGCGGGTCGTCCGTTGCTTCGTCGCCGAAGCGCATCAGGATGTCCGACGACAGCAGCGTGGCGCGATCGCCGCGACGCACCAACGGCCGCACGATCCGGTGCCCCGATGCAGTCTAGCAGCGTCGAACCGGACGTGAAGCCAGTCAGTTCACGCAGCGGCCGGAAACGGCGCTGAACGCCATCCCGGCCTGAAAGAACACTGCCATCCGATCCGCGGATCAGGACGCCTCGTCCGCCGCCGCCGCCGGATACCGGCCGCCGCCGCCGGCTTCATCGCCCGCCGCCAACTGCTCCAGCGCAAGGCCCTTCGTCTCGATCCCGAGCGTCCACACGGCGACCGCGGCCGCGATGAACGACAGCGCGCCGAGCGTGAACACGCCGCCCTGGCCGAACACGGGCAGCACGACGCCCACCACGTAAGGCCCGATCAGCGAACCGACGCGCCCGATCGCCGACGCGAAGCCCGAGCCCGTCGCGCGCGCGCCGGTGCCGTACAGCTCGGGCGTATACGTGTACAGCGCGGCCCACATCCCGAACAGGAAGAACTGCATCGCGAGGCCCGTGCCGATCAGCAGCGTCATGCTGCCGCCGTACAGCGCGCTCTGGCCGTATGCATACGCCATCGCGCCGCCGCCGATCAGCGACGCAATGCAGGTCGGCTTGCGCCCCCAGCGCTCGACGAGCCACGCGGCGCACAGGAAGCCCGGCACGCCGCCGAGCGAGATCAGCACCGTGTAGAACACCGATTTCGTGACTTCGAAGCCGGCCTGCTGCAGCAGCGCGCCGAGCCACGACGTGAGGCCGTAGAAGCCGAGCAGCGCGAAGAACCACAGCAGCCACACCATCACCGTGCGGCGGCGGTACACGCCGCTCCAGATCTCGCGCAGCGCGCCGCGGCCGCGTGCGGCCACCGGTTCGGCGAGCCGCGACGGCGGCGGCAGCGTCGTGACGCCGGCCGAGCGCATCACCTTCGCCTCGATCGTGTTCATCACCGTGTCGGCTTCCGCGTGCCGGCCCGCATGCTCGAGCCAGCGCGGCGATTCGGGCACGATGCGGCGCACGACGAGCACGAACACGGCGGGAATCGCGAGCAGCGCGAACACCGTGCGCCAGCCGAACTGCGGCAGCACGAAGTATGCGACGACGCCGGCCGTGATGAAGCCGAGCGGCCAGAAGCCGTCCATCAGCGCGATCAGGCGGCCGCGCTTCTCGGTCGGCACGAATTCGGACAGCAGCGTCTGCGCGACCGGGAATTCCATCCCCATCCCGATCCCGAGCAGCACGCGGTAGACGATCAGCGCGTCGACGCTCTGCGCGGTCGAGCACAGGTACGACGCGGCGCCCCACAGCACCATGCTCCACTGGAACACCGGCCGGCGGCCGAAGCGGTCGGCGAGCAGGCCGGCGACGGCCGCGCCGAGCACCATCCCGAAGAAGCTTGCGCTCGCAACGAGGCCGGCGGCCGCGGTCGACAGCCCGAACTCCTTGCGGATCGAGCCGAGCACGAACGTCATCGTGCCGAGGTCGACCGAGTCGAAGAAGAACGCGATCGCGATGATGAAGAAGATCCGCTTGTGATAGCCGGAGAACGGCAGGCGTTCGAGCCGGGCGGCGGCGGAGGCGGGAGCGGTGGCGGCGGGCATTGGCGTCCTCTGAAATGAAAAGGGGCCTCGCAGCGCATGCTCCAAGGCCCCGATGCTTCGGTATTCAGTAGACGCGACCACAAAGTGCCGCATCAGAGGAAAAGCGCCGCCTGCTTGCTCAAATGCGTCATCGGCGGGCGGCGCCGGGTGCGTCAGTTTTTCAGCTTGTATCCGGTGCGGAACATCCACGCGACGATCGCGAGCAGGATCACGAGGAACAACCCGGTGGCGGCGAGGCTGATCCACACGTGCACGTCGGCGAGCCCGTAGAACGACCAGCGGAAGCCGCTGACCAGGTACACGATCGGGTTGAACAGCGTGATGATGCGCCACGCGGGCGGCAGCATGTCGACCGAGTAGAAGCTGCCGCCGAGGAACGTGAGCGGCGTGATGATCAGGAGCGGCACGAGCTGCAGTTTCTCGAAGCTGTCGGCCCAGATGCCGATCACGAAGCCGAACAGGCTGAACGTGACCGCCGTCAGCACGAGGAACAGCACCATCCAGAACGGATGCAGGATATGCAGCGGCACGAACAGGCCGGCCGTCGCGAGGATGATGACGCCGAGCAGTATCGACTTCGACGCGGCCGCGCCCACGTAGGCGATCACGATCTCCCAGTACGACACGGGCGCGGACAGGATCTCGTAGATCGTGCCCGTGAAGCGCGGGAAGTAGATGCCGAACGATGCGTTCGAGATGCTTTGCGACAGCAGCGACAGCATCACGAGGCCCGGCACGATGAACGACCCGTAGCCGATGCCGTTCACGTCGCTGATGCGCGAGCCGATCGCGGAGCCGAACACGACGAAATACAGCGACGTCGAGATTACCGGCGCGATGATGCTCTGCATCAGCGTGCGGCGCGTGCGGGCCATTTCTGCGCGGTAGATCGCGCGGATTCCATGAAGGTTCATGCGCGTCAGGCTCCTTGTGCGCCGTTGCGGCGGTTGTCGATCAGGCTGACGAAAATATCCTCGAGCGAGCTCTGCGTCGTGTGCAGGTCGCGAAAGCCGATGCCGGCCGAGCCGAGCGCGTTGATCAGCGTCGCGATGCTCGCGTCGTCGCGCTGCGAGTCGTACGTGTAGACGAGCGCGGCGCCGTCGTCCGCGCGTTCGAGCCCGAACGGCGCGAGCGCGGGCGGCATGTCCGCGAGCGGATGCTCGAGCTGCACGGTGAGCTGCTTCTTGCCGAGCTTGCGCATCAGCTCGTGCTTGTCCTCGACGAGCACGAGCTCGCCGCCGAGGATGATGCCGATCCGGTCGGCCATTTCCTCGGCTTCCTCGATGTAGTGCGTGGTCAGCAGGATCGTCACGCCGCTTTCGCGCAGCGAATCGACGAGCTTCCACATGTCGCGGCGCAGCTCGACGTCGACGCCGGCCGTCGGCTCGTCGAGGAACAGGATGCGCGGCTCGTGCGACAGCGCCTTCGCGATCATCACGCGGCGCTTCATCCCGCCCGACAGCGTCATCAGCTTGCTGTCGCGCTTGTCCCACAGCGACAGCGCCTTCAGCGTCTTCTCGATGTGCGCGGGATCGGGTGCCTTGCCGAACAGGCCGCGGCTGAACGACACGGTCGCCCACACGGTTTCGAACGCGTCGGTGGTCAGCTCCTGCGGCACGAGGCCGATCATTTCGCGGGCCGCGCGGTATTGATCGCGGATGTCGTGGCCGCCGACCGTCACGCGGCCTTCGGTCGGCGTGACGATGCCGCAGATCGAGCCGATCAGCGTCGTCTTGCCGGCGCCGTTCGGCCCCAGCAGCGCGAAGATCTCGCCGGGACGGATGTCGAGGGTCACGTGCTTCAGCGCCTGGAAGCCGGATGCGTAAGTCTTGGAGAGGTCGGAGACGGAAAGGATCGGTTGCATGCTCACGGATGGCACGGCCGGTCGGCGCGACGGTGTGTGCCGCGCGTGCCCGGAGCCGCCGCTGCGAAGCGGCCGGGATCGGGGACGGCATGGCGAACGGGCGTCATGTCGAACGGCGTTGTGGTGCGGGATCGCGGGACCGCCATATTAGCAACCGGCAGATGGAAATGCATTCCGGTGGAAAGGCCGGGCGTTGTGGGTGCCGGATTTGCTCGAAATGCTCGAGTGTTGCTCAATAAAGCGGCGCTTTGTTTGAGTTGTTCGAACAATTTGGACTATTTTCGGCGAGCCGGACGGCGATCGCGTTTTCGCGCGGCCGTGCGGCGGCCGGCCCGCCGATTGTGCCGCCCGAACGCCTTTGCGCCGTACCGGGACGGCATGCCTGGCGCTCGCGATAATGCGTTCCTTTCACGGTTCACGGAGCAGTGCGAATGTCTTTGATCGATTTCAGATCCGTTGCGGCCGCGGAGGCCGTCGCGTGGAAATCCACGATCGTCGGCGAGGTCGGGCCGGCCAGGATCAAGGTGTTGCGCATGGACGCGCAGCCGTACGAAGCGGAAGTGCACGACTACAACGAGGGGCTGCTGGTGCTCGACGGCCAACTGATGCTCGAAGTCGGCGCGGAAACGGTCGTGGTCGAGGCGGGGCAGATGTATCTCGCGCTCGCCGGCACGCGCCACGCGGTGCTGCCCGGCAGCCACGGCACGCTCGCGATCATCGACGTGTAAGGTTGCGCGGCCGCGTTCGCGACGCCGCCTGCGGGCCGCGTCGCCCGCCCGGCGCGGGGAGCGGCCTGCCGCGCAGGGCCGCCGATCGGGCCATCTATTTGTCTGAGCAAATAAAATGAAGGCCGTTTGAAAATCTGTCAAACACCGTGAAAACACTAGGATCGCGTGGTTCCGGCCGTTTGGAACTCTGCATCCATTTACTTGTGCGTATCGTCCGATCATAGTCTCGACAAACGACGCATCACGATAACGAATCAAGCGTACGTACGGAGACCAATTCATGCGACGCGTATCCGCGAGGCCAGCCGGACTGCCGTTTCCCAGTTTTTCGCTGAATGCAGGCGCGACGCAGGTCGCCTGTCTGCGTTGTCGCATCGCCGTGTAGCGGCGAACCACTTTCCGTTTCGATCGTTCCGACGGCGCCGTGCCGCATGACGGCGCCGCGGGAGAGCGCTTGTCTGCCGCCGCGGCTTTCGTCGCAGTTGCATGAGCGGCAGAGCGGTTGCCTTGCGAACACCATCATGCGCCGCGCGTTGTTGCGGCGGCGCGATACCAACCGGCGGGCCATGCAGCCCGTCCGGACGAGACTTGTCGTACCTGAAAAGGAGGGGTTGATGATTTGCATTCCTGAATGGCGGAAGGCGATCCTGTCGTGCGCGGTGCTGGTGCTGCCGTTCGTGGCCGGTTGCGGCGGCGGTGACGATCCGGGGCCGATCAACGTGCCGCAGTGCTCGGGCAGCGCATGCGGGCCGAGCGGCCCGATCACGCAGCCGCCCGTCGTGACGAAGCTGTGCCCGGATTCGCTCGATTACACGACGACCTACACGGGCGGTGCCGGCAGCGGCGAATACGTGAAGGTGAAGTTCGACACGACCAAGCTCACCTACCAGATGCAGTTCATCGAATCGTCGGTGCCGACGTCGGCAGGGCAAGTCAACAACACGCGCGCGGGCCTGACGATCAGCGGCGCGTTCCATCATCCGACCAATCTCCCGACCGCCGAGCAGAACCGCTGCGCGTTCGTGCTCGATAGCGGCGCGACGAGCGACGGCGCGTATTCGGTGACGATCAATCGTGCCGATCCGCCGATGCTGTTCGTCGGCAATGGCGTGGTCGGCGGCGGGATTCCGGGGGCGACGATCGCGTTCGCGGGCCTCGAGCCGATTCCGGGTCTCGTCCTCGGCGTGGTGCCGTCGCGCACGTTCGATTTCTATCCGTTCATCGGCTTCATCGAAACGGAAACCGACTTCACGAAGGTCGCGGGCAACTACAACGAGGTCGGCATTCACCTGTCGCCGGTCGGCACCAACTATCAGAACTTGCTGGGGCCCGTTGGTTGGCAGCCTGACGTGATCAACTGGAACCAGACGTTCAACGCGGATGGATCGTGCACGATCACGCGGGGCAGCGACTACTCGTGCCAGACCACTGGATCGCCATGGGCGTTGCGTAAAAACGCCGACGGATCGGCCGATAACGTCTTCGTGAGCAATGCGATGGCAAACCAGGTCGGCACGGTCGTCTATCCGTTCGCAGGGCAGGGATCGGCCATCGTGATTGTGGCCCCCAGCCAGGCGAAGGGCATCATGATCGTCGGCAAGCTGAATGGCGTGCTGGTGCCGGTCGTGATTCGTGTCGGCTACACGCATATCGATCCCAGCAACCTCCTTGCATCGGTCGCCGATGCCGAAGTCGGCATCTCGATGCTGTCGTCGACCAAGGCGATCGCGGCGAATTCGCTGAAAGGCGGGTACATCGGTGCAACCAGCGCGTCGGCATGCGGCATCGTGACGTCCAACGGACCGACGGGCGCTTTCGCGACGGGCGGTCCGAGTTTCAACGTCAATATCCCGCATCCGGACTTGCCCGGTACCTTCAACGGCAACGCCTTCCTGCCGGAAGCGGGCACCTGCAACGACGGCACCGCCGTCTCGACGATCGCCGCGAACTACACGTCCACGCTGTTCCAGGGCAATACCGCGGCCTTCATCGATCCGCAGACGTCGTCGGTGAGCTCGCTGTTCTCGCTCGACTACACGCAGGCCACGCCCGGCAAGATCAAGGTCACGGCCACGCAGGACTTCAATGCGAAGGGCGCGAACGGCAACGTGGCGATCTTCAGCAAGGGCGATACGGGCTGGCTCGTGACGGCCGGCAGCGTCTACGCGATGGTCGTCAACAACAACAAGGTCAACCCGTTCTTCACGGTCGGCGCGTTCGTCCAGTAACCCTGCATTGAACACGTAACACCGGCGGCGCACGCGTCGCCGCCGGCGAATCGAATTTCAAGAGGATTCCTATGAATTTGAAACAATGGATGGCCGCGGCATCGCTCGCGCCCGTGCTGGCTGCGTGCGGCGGCGACGGCGACCCGCCGCCCGCGCCGGTGGTCCGGCTGTGCCCGCAGACGATCGACTACAACACGGTGTTCATCGGCGGCTCCGGGTCGGGCGAACTCGTGAAAGTGCAGCTCGACACCACGAAGATGACGTACCGGATGACCTACCTCGCGTCGCCGGTGCCGACCACCGCGGGCACCGTGCAGCCGACGCGCGACACGGCGCCGGCCAATGTGGTGGACGGCACGCTGGCCGACGAAACGGGCCTGCCGACGGTGAAGCTGAACCAGTGCACGTTCCGGATGCAGAACGCGAGCCTCGACCCGAGCCGGCCCGCGCGGCTGTTCCTCGGCGAAGGCGTGCTGGGCGGCGCGATTCCGGGCGCGACGATCCAGTTCGACGGCGTGATCGGCGTCGGCAGGATTCCGAAGACGACGTTCCCGTATTACCCGTTCATCAGCTTCTCGTCGCTGGAAACCGATCTCACGAAGATTGCCGGGACCTACAACCAGCTCGGTTATCACCAGGTGCCGTCGCAGAACTTCCAGCCGGTGGCGCTTGACCAGCAGGTGACGATCAACGCGGACGGCAGCTACGTGGAGACCGACAACTTCGGCAAGAAGAACGGCGGGCAGCCGCTCGCGTCGAGCGCAACCGCGAACCAGTCGTTCACGCTGCGCGCGGATGCGCCAGCGTTCCAGTCGCTCAACTACCAGCCGCAGATTCCGCCGACGCTCGCCGCACTCGATCCGGCGAAGGCCGGCAAGGGGATCCTGATCGTCGGCAAGCTGCGCAACCAGCTCGTGCCGATCTTCATCCGCACGGGTGCCGCGAACGCGGATCTCACGCAGGGCTCGCCGAGCGCGGACGACGAATCGGGCATCTCGTTCCTGAGCCCGCGAACGGCGATCGCGCAAGGCTCGCAGAACGGCGAGTACACGGGTGTCGACAGCGCGTTCAACTACCGCGCGACCGCGCTCGTCGGCGCGCAGGCGACGCTGCTCGATCCGTTCAACGCGTCGCAGGCCGCGCTCACGCGCGCACTGAACCTCGACTTCACGCAGAAGGTGCCGGGTGTCGTCGCGACCGTGCATGCGGACGCGGCGTCGGGGCCGGCGACCGGCAAGTTCGTGTTCACCGGCGGCGTGTTCGGGTTCCTCGACATGGCCGATACGAGCAACCCGTACTTCACGGTCGGCGCGTTCGTGCAGTGACCGCACCCGGACGGAGACACGGCGGCGCCGCGCGCAGGTGCGCGGCGCCCGGACAGAATGAGAGGGAGACTTCATGAAGAAGCTGATTGTCGCGGGTGTCGTCGCAGGCATGTCGACGCTCGCATCGGCCCAGCAGGCGGGCGACAACGTCGCGACGCTGGGCTGGCTGCACATCATGCCGCAGGATTCGACCAATGGGCTGACGACGAATCTCGCGAACATGCCGATCAACGGGCCGCTGCGCCTGCCCGGGTCGTTCACGTCGCCGGGCACGAGCCTGACGGTCAACAACGCCGATACGGTCGGCCTCACGCTCACACACTTCTTCACCGACCACATCGCGGTGACGTCGGTGCTCGGCGTGCCGCCCGAGTTCACGCTGACCGGGCACGGCGTGATCCGTCCGCCGGGCCCGGCCGGCTCGCTCGGCTCGGTCGACATGGACAAGACGTCGAACCAGCCGGCCGTGAAGAACGCGCGGCAGTGGAGCCCCACGATCATCCTTCAGTACTACTTCAATGCGCCGACGGCGAAGTTCCGCCCGTTCGTCGGGATCGGCGTGGCCTACAGCTGGTTCAGCAACATCGAGCTGAACGGCAACTTCGCGAAGGACATCAACGAGAACCTCGGCAGCGTGCTCGCGGCCGGTGCCGGCAAGCCGGGGCCGACGTCGGTGGAGGGCAAGGCGTCGTCGTCGTTCACGCCGGTCTACAACGTCGGCGCGAGCTATGCGATCGACAAGCACTGGGGGCTCACCGCGACGCTGACGTACATGCCGCTGAAGACCTACTCGTCGCTCGTGATCAAGGCGGCGGACGGGTCGACGCTCGCGACCACGCGCACGCGGCTGAAGGCCGATCCGCTGATCACGTTCGTCGGCATTTCCTACAAGTTCTGAGCCGTCCGGCGCGCATGACGCGCGCCGGCGGCTTCCTGCGACCGGCTGGCCGGGTTGTTCCGGCCGGACGGTTGCGTTCCTGGCGGCGTGCCGCCATTTGTGAAGAGAGGGGGCAGTTCAAATGAGCATTCGCAAAATCGTATCGCTTGTTGCTGCAGTGGCTTTCACCGCGGTTTCGGCCGCGCCTGCTTTCGCAGTCACCGTTTCGCGTGCCGACGGGCAGCCGATGAACCCGAACGGCGAACCGTTCTCCGTATCGGGGCTCACGAACCTCAGCAAGGGATCGATTGCCGCATCCTGCAACGCGACGTTCAACGGCACGATCACGTCGACCGGCATCGTTCACATCACGTCGACGCAGTTCACCGGCGGCGCCACGTGCGGACTGATCAGCGGCAGCGCGAGCAGCACGTCGCCGTGGACGGGCCAGGCCGACAGCACGACGCAGTTGTCGATCAACAACGTGCAGGTGAACGTCGCGCTGCTCGGCGCGTGCGGCCCGAGCAAGGTGGTAACGGCATGGAACGATCCGAACTCGTCGCTGACGTTCAATAACGCTGCATTGACGCCGAATTGCACGGTGTCCGGCACGGTCACGACGTCGCCGAAGTTCCACGTGCAGTAAGCGTCGCACGATCGAAACGGGGCGCCCGCCGTGCGTGAGGGCCGTGCGGCATGCGCGGCGGGTGTCCGCGGCTTCGATGCATTCGTGCCGTCGCGCGTATCGGCGCGACGGCCGATTGGCCGCCCGTGTCGCGATCCGATGCGGGCGGACCTGCAAGGTCGGCGCGGTGTACCGCGCTGACTGAAACAACATTATTCCAATTGGCCAGAACACTCCCGGACGACCCATGCTCACCGACCCAGCGAAGTATGGCGATGCCCGCGGCGCGACGCCCGACCGGCTGCGCACGGCTGCGTGGCTGCAGTACCTGATCGAACATCTCGGCGCTGCCGCTTGCGTGGCGGCGGCGGGCGACGCCGGCGACGCGACCGTCGTTGCGTCACATGCGATACGCATGAGGGCAGGCACGAACCTGTCTCGCAACGCAACCGAGATTCTTCACCGGCTCGCGCCGTGGATCGCAACGGATGGCGGCGGCTGCGCTTGCGACGCGACCGACCCGCTCGGCGCGTGTTCGCATGTGCCTTCCGCGCGGCAGCTCGCTGAAGCCGAACGCTGCTGCGCCGGTTCGCGCGCCGTGTTCGAAGCCGCGCACGGCGTGATCGACGCATGCGCGTTCGACGATTCCGATGTCGGCTGGGCTGCACTTGAACGGATTGCCGGCGGTGTCGAATGCAACGGCGAAGACGCTGGCGAACGCACCGTAGATGAAAGAGACGGGCAGGGCGAGGCGCCCTTTGCGAAGAACCTGAGAGAAAGGCTGGCCGTCGTCGCGGCGACGACTGCGGAAACATCGGCCCGTCCCGGCGCCATCATCGACGCGATCGTGCTGCGCGTGTGCGGCCCGCGCGACGACGCATCACGCATCGACGAGATGGCCGCGCTCGCGATGTTCTCGGCCGAGCTCGCCGCCGGCAACGGGATTTCCGTTGTGGCGTACGGCGGTCAGCACAACCTCGTTGCGCGGGCGATCCGCACGCATCGGGCCGATCTCGCGTCGGTGGACGGGCTGCTCGCGGCGCTGTCCGTGTGCCGGCTCGACCGACTCGTCGGCGCGGGCAGCTTCTGGGCGTACTACCTGCTGGCGGGTATCGTGATCGAAGCGCCGGACGCGGTGCGGGAAATCGGCCGTCGTTTTCATGGCGACACCTGGCAGACGTGGCTCGACGACGTGCTCGCGCGGCCGGCAGTCAGCCGCTTCGGACCGAAGGAGGATGTCGCGTTCGAGCGCCTGCGCGACGCGATGAGCCTGACGTCGCGATGGAACCCGATCGTCCGCGCAAAGCGGATGCGCACGCGGGCCATGCCAACCTGACCGACCGCGCGGCAGCCGCAGATCCGGGCCGCATCGACCGGACGCAGTATGATTCCGCAGTCGATGCCGGCGATCGATCGATTCGGAGTACCCGATCGCCCGCGCCGCCGAAGATCCGCCAAGCTTGTTGAAAGCCGGACGCGAGACGCAGCTGCGTGAGAGCGCCGCTGCCGAATCCGAGTCCGGATCACCTTCATCGATACGGTCAGTCAGATGTCAAAGCAAAACAAGAAAATCCTTCTCCTGAGCGTCAGCGCCGGCGCCGGGCATACCCGCGCGGCCGAAGCGATCCGCGCATTCGCCGGCAGCCATCCCGCCGGCATCGAAGCCACGCACCTGGACGTGATGGATTTCGTGTCCACCGGCTTCCGCAAGCTGTACACCGATCTCTACATCAAGCTCGTCAGCAGCCAGCCGGCGCTGTGGGGCTACCTGTACCAGAAGACCGACGAGGTCGATCCCGCCGCGCCGTCGCAGAAGATCCGGCGCGCGATCGAGCGGCTCAATTGCCGGCAGCTGCTCGCGGAGATCGAACGGCAGCGCCCGGACGCGATCATCTGCACGCACTTCCTGCCCGCCGAACTGCTGTCGCGCGAGATCCGCAAGGGCCGCGTCGACACGCCGGTGTGGGTGCAGGTCACCGATTTCGACCTGCACAGCATGTGGGTCGTGCCGAACATGCGCGGCTACTTCGCGGCCAACGACGAGATCGCGTGGCGCATGCACGCGCGCGGCATGGCGCCTGAAACGGTGCATGTCAGCGGCATCCCGATCATGCCGGCGTTCGGCCAGCCGCTCGACCGCGCGGCCTGCGCGGCCGAATTCGGCCTCGATCCCGCGCGACCGACGTTCCTGATGATGTCCGGCGGCGCGGGCCTCGGCGGGCTCGACGTGCTGGCGACGCGGCTGCTGGAGATGGACGCCGATTTCCAGTTGATCGCGCTGGCCGGCAAGAACCAGGCGATGCTGGCGTCGCTGCAGGCGCTCGCCGCGAAGCATCCGGGCCGGCTCTTTCCGCAGGGCTTCACGCAGCAGGTCGAACGCCTGATGGCCTGTGCCGACCTCGTCATCACGAAGCCGGGCGGCCTGACGACGTCCGAATGTCTCGCGATGCAGTTGCCGATGATCGTCAACTCGCCGATTCCGGGCCAGGAAGAGCGCAATGCGGATTTCCTGCTCGAACAGGGCGTTGCGCTGAAGGCCATCGACGACGATGCGCTCGTCTACCGGATCCGCGCGCTGCTGCAGACGCCGGAGCGCCTGGCCGACATGCGCCGCCGCCTGGCCCCGCTCGGGCGGCCGCTGGCCGGACGCTTCGTGCTCGATCGCGTGCTGGGCCTGGAGCCTGCCGCATGAGCGTCGCGCGTTTTGTGCCGACGCGCCATACGTTGTTCGTCGTCGCGTGGGTCATGTTGCTCGCGTTCTTTTTCGCGAACGTCGAGATCCAGATCGAGGGCAGCGCGGGCTGGGCCGCCAACCTGCCGACCTGGCGCATCGACAAGCACTGGCTGCTCGATATCTTCTGGGGCGGGCGCCCGATGACCGGATACCACGCGTGGGTGTTCCCGTTCGTCGCGCTGTTCCTCCATCTGCCGCCCATCTTCAACGCGCGCTGGTCGTGGCGCATCGAAGCCCGCATCGTCGCGTGCATCATGGTGTTCTGGCTGACCGAGGATTTTCTGTGGTTCGTGCTGAATCCGGCCTACGGTCTTGCCCGCTTCAACCCGGCGCACGTGCCGTGGCATGTCCACTGGCTGGGCGTGGCGCCCACCGACTACTGGACGATAAGCGCCGCCGCGATCGTCCTGTTCATCCTGTCGCGCGAGCGCAAGCGCGCATTCCACTGAACACCGAACCGATATGAAAATCGCCTTCATTGCCGCGATCGCCGTTACGCTTGCCGGGCTCGTGCAGCCGGCCCAGGCGGACCCGGTGTCCGGCGTTTCCTCACGCCCGATCCAATGGGCGCAAAACATTGCCGACGCACGCGTGAACAACCTGCATCGCATCACGCCGACGTTGTACCGCAGCGCGCAGCTTTCGCGCGAAGACGTGCCGGAATTGCAGAAGCTCGGCATCCGCAAGGTCATCAGCTTCCGCGCGTTTCACGCGGACGACAGCATCCTGGCCGGCACGCAGATCACGATGCAGCGCATCCGGATCAATACGTGGTACATCCGCGACGAAGACATGGTTGCCGCGCTGAGGGCGCTGCGGACCGCCGACCAGGACGGCCCGGTGCTGATCCATTGCCAGCATGGCGCCGATCGCACCGGGCTCGTGTCGGCGCTGTACCGGATGGTGTTCCAGGGCTGGACGCGCGAGCAGGCGCTCGACGAACTGCAGCACGGCGGCTACGGATTCCATCCGATCTGGCAGAACATCACGAATTACCTGAAGCACGTCGACGTCGAGCGTTTGCGGCAAGAGGTCAACAACGGTTGAGCCGGAAATGAAAAACGCCGCTGACGGTGATCGTCGGCGGCGTTTCGCGTGGGCGTTCGGGCAGTGCGCCCGCTGTCGTCAGACCGTCTCCGGCTGCCTTGCCGGCTTCGCGACGAAGTAACGCACGACGACGCACGCGAGCAGCGTTCTTGTCGTTCCATCCGCACGTGCGGGCGTCGACATCCACCCGTCCTGCAGCCTGGGCATGCCCCAGGGCGAAGAGCGCCGCGCTCGCGGACATCTTTGCCTTCGAAGGTGCCGGCGGCATGAGCGAACCGACGAAGTACACGATCCGGTTCACCCATCCCGTGTACGACGGCCTCGCCACCTTGTTGAAGGCGCCGCTGCATGGCCTTTGTTGCGACGACGGGATCGGCTGGCAACGCCGCAGCCAGTTCATTTTTCAGGCGCTGTGCAGCATCCGGCTCCACCACGGAGACCCTGGACACAGGCTTCGCACCGGGTGCGCTTGGTCGGTGAAGATATGGATATCCGCAGCCATCACTGCCCCGGATAGTCCGCGCAGCCCCGGGACGGTCTGATCGGCCGCTTCTTTGCCGCGGAGCTGCTTAACTCCATTATGTTGTGGTTATTTGCATAATTTTGCCGATAAGGCGTGGAATTGAGGAATTACGCCTCTTGAACCAAGGTGGCGTTAATTCTATAATTTTGGGTGTTAACCGGCATAGAAGGGGGTAGATGCACACTATGTTGGATTTAAGCTTTAGCAAGCCGAGTGAGGTCGTCAAGCGCCTCTGCGATCGCTTGCGCACAGAGCGTTTGGCTCTGGGCATGACTCAGTCGGATCTGGCCGGGCGTGCCGGCATTGGGGTCAACACCGTGTCCAACCTGGAGGCCGGGCGCAATGTCGGCTTCGAGGCCGTGGTCCGGGTGGCGATGGCGCTCGGCCGAATCAAGGAGTTCGAAGGTCTGTTCCAGCCAAAGCTGGACAGCATCGAGGACATTCTGCGCTACGAGAAAACAGCCAAGCGCCTCCGTACAAGGAGGAAGTCCAGCAATGCCTGAACAGGTGAATGTCTTCTACGAGGGCTGGGGGGAGCGATGGCATTGGGGCACGCTGGTCTCCACGACAGCCCTGACCGGTCGCCCGCTGATCGTGTTCGAGTACAGCAACGAGGCCAGGCAAAGGGGCCTGGAGCTGTCTTCGTACACGCTGCCGCTGGAGGGCCCTCAGTTGCGGCGAGATTTCCCGGGCCATCAGTTGCAACTTCCGGGGCCTGTCTATGACGCCTTGCCAGACGGGTGGGGCATGCTGCTGATGGACCGTATGTTCAGGCGCCGTGGACTCAACACGGCCCGCATTGGTGCCCTGGAGCGGTTGGCCTATATCGGTAGCAACGCGATGGGGGCCATGACGTTTGAACCCGTCGCACCCGAAGGAGAGGCGCCGGACGTCCACATCCCGCTGGAACAGCTTGCTGCCGAAGTGCAGGAAGTGCTCCACGGTGAAGGTAGTGAGTTCCTGCAGACGTTGCTGCTGGTGGGCGGCTCGCCCCAAGGTGCAAGGCCCAAGGCCCTGGTCTATCGCGATCCGCAAACAGGTGGGCTTACCACGGCCGTCACGCCGGGCTTCGACGCCTGGCTGGTCAAGTTCCCGGGCGGAGAAGAGCATGCCGAGGTGTGCGCCATCGAGATGGTCTACGCCGAATGTCTGCGCAGATGTGGCATCGAGACCCCGGACACGCAGTACTTCAGTTTGCCCAATGGGCTGGCGGCGTTCGCCAGCAAGCGCTTTGATCGGCATGATGGATTGCGCGTCCCCATGCAGAGTCTCGCGGCGTTTACGGGGGCCGATTACCAGGTTGCGGGGTCGTTGGACTACTTCAACTTCTTGCGGGCGACCCAGATCTGTACCAACGACGTGCGAGAGATGGGGAGAGCCTTCGAGCGCGCCGTCTTCAACGTCGCGTTCAACAACCGAGACGACCATCCCAAGAACTTCTCCTACGTCATGGCGCCAAATGGTCAGTGGAGACTGGCGCCGGCCTACGATGTGACCTTCTGCGAGGGACCCGGTGGATATCACCAAATGGACGTGATGGGTGAGGCACTGGAGATTGCCCGCGCGCATATGCTTCGGCTTGCCGAGGAAGCCGAAGTGCCCCAGGACGTTGCCGGCAGAATGATTGACGGCATTTGCGAAGTGGCCAGCCAATTCTCGGACATGGCCGAGAACATGTACCCGCGGGTTATTACTCGAGATACCTTGCGCACGATCCAAGGCCGCATCAACGAGAACGTTGCCCTGCTACGCCAGGGTCCCGCGGGCCGCGCTCGCCGGTGAAGATGAACCGGCTGGCGAACGGTTCAGAAGTCCTCAAGCCGTTCAAAACGCGTGCGCCCGCGAACTCATCCGGCCGATGTGATCACATGGCTGCAAGTCGGGAACTCGCTTCCGCGCAAGTCACCGTAAAAGAAACGAAAACGCCGCCAACCATCACTGCCGGCGGCGTTTCGTCAGTATGCCGATGAGCGGGCAGCACGCCCGCCGTCGTCAGACCGTCTCCGGCTGCCGCACGGCCTTCGCGACGTTGCGCGCCAGCGCACCGTTCGCGACGAAGTACGGCACGTCGACACGCGCGAGCGGCTGGCGGCCACGAATCTTGTCGGCGATCTTCTCCGCGATCATGATCGTCGGCGCGTTCAGGTTGCCGGTCGTGATGATCGGCATGATCGATGCATCGACGACGCGCAGGCCTTCCAGCCCGTGCACGCGACCCTCTTCGTCGACCACCGCCATGTCGTCGTAACCCATCTTGCACGAGCACGACGGATGGAACGCGGTCTCCGCGCGAGCCCGCACGAACGCGTCGAGTTCCTGGTCGCTCTTGCAGTCGGCGCCCGGGTTCAGTTCGCGGCCGCGATAGCGGTCGAGCGCGGGCTGCCGCATGATCTCGCGCGTCGCGCGGATCGCATCGCGGAACTCGCGCCAGTCGAGCGCTTCGGCCATGTAGTTGAACAGGATGCTCGGATGCTGGTTCGGATCGCGCGAGCGCAGTTTCACGCGGCCGCGGCTCGGCGAGCGCATCGAGCCGACGTGCGCCTGGAAGCCGTGCATCTCGATCGCGTTCGAGCCGTTGTAGTTGATCGCCACCGGCAGGAAGTGATACTGGATGTTCGGCCAGGGATCGTCGTCGCGCGTGCGGATGAAGCCGCCCGCCTCGAAGTGGTTGCTCGCGCCGAGGCCGGTGCCGTTCAGCATCCATTCGAGGCCGATCTTCGGCTGGTTCCACCACTTGAGCGCCGGGTACAGCGACACGGGCTCCTTGCACTCGTACTGGATGTACATCTCCAGGTGATCCTGCAGGTTCTGGCCGACGCCGGGCAGATCGAGCACGACGGGGATGTCGAGTTCCTTCAGCCACGCGCCGGGGCCGACACCCGAGCGCTGCAGCAGTTGCGGCGATGCGATCGCGCCGCTGCACACGAGCACTTCGCGGCGCGCATGCGCGGTCGCGCGCTCGCTGCCGCGCAGGTACGTGACGCCCGATGCGCGCTTGCCGTCGAACAGGATGCGGTCGGCGAGCGCATGCGTGACGATCTCGAGGTTCGGCCGCGCACGCGCTTGGTCGAGATAACCGCGCGCGGTGCTCGCGCGGCGGCCGCGCGGCGTGACGGTGCGGTCCATCGGGCCGAAGCCTTCCTGCTGATAACCGTTCAGGTCGTCGGTGCGCGGATAACCGGCCTGCACGCCCGCGTCGACCATCGCCTCGAACAGCGGGTTCACGCCCGGCTTGCTGGTCGTGACCGACACGGGGCCGCTGCCGCCGTGGTAGTCGTTCGGGCCGACGTCGCGCGTCTCGGCTTTCTTGAAGTACGGCAGGCAGTCGAGATACGTCCAGTTCTCGAGGCCCTTGTGCGTCGACCAGTTGTCGTAGTCGAGCGCGTTGCCGCGGATGTAGCACATGCCGTTGATCAGCGACGAGCCGCCGAGCCCCTTGCCGCGGCCGCATTCCATCCGGCGGTTGTCCATGTGCGGCTCGGGGTCGGTCTCGTACGCCCAGTTGTAGCGGCGGCCCTGCAGCGGATAGGCGAGGGCGGCCGGCATCTGCGTGCGGAAGTCGAAGCGGTAGTCGGGGCCGCCCGCTTCGAGCAGCAGCACCGTGACGTCCGGATCTTCCGTCAGGCGCGTTGCGAGCACGTTGCCCGCGGAACCTGCGCCGCAGATGATGTAGTCGTATTCGCGTGTCGTCATGACGGGTTCTCCTCCTTTGAGATTCAAAACACCGGGTTGTAGCGGCCGAGCTCGACCTGCACCGACTTGATCCGAGTGTAGTGCTCGAGCGTCGTGATGCCGTTCTCGCGTCCGACACCGGATTGCTTGTATCCGCCAACCGGCATTTCGGCCGGCGATTCGCCCCACGTGTTGATCCAGCAGATGCCGGCTTCGAGGCGATGGATCGTGCGGTGCGCGCGCGACAGGTTCTCGGTCACGACGCCTGCGGCGAGGCCGTAGTGCGTGTCGTTCGCGCGGGCGATTACTTCGTCCTCCGATTCGAAATCGAGGATGCTCATCACCGGCCCGAAGATTTCCTCGCGGACGATCTTCATGTCGTCGCGGCAATCGCCGAACACGGTCGGCGCGACGTACTGGCCGCTGCCGAAGTGGCCGTCGGTCAGGCGCGTGCCGCCGGCGAGCAGCTTCGCGCCTTCGGCCTTGCCGCTTTCGATGAAGCCGAGCACCTTGTCGAGCTGCGCGGCCGACACGAGCGGGCCGAAGTTGGTGTCGGCATCGGTCGGCTTGCCGACGCGGATGCGCTTCACGCGTTCGAGCACGCGCTGCGTGAACGCGTCCTTGATCGAGCGGTGCACGAACACGCGCGTGCCGTTCGTGCAGACCTGGCCCGAGCTGAAGAAGTTGGCGGTCACCGCGATGTCGGCGGCACGGTCGAGATCCGCATCGTCGAACACGATCAGCGGCGACTTGCCGCCGAGCTCCATCGTCACTTCCTTCAGCGACGATGCGCCGGCCAGCGACATCACTTTCTTGCCGGTCTCGACGCCGCCCGTGAACGACACCTTCGCGATGTCCGGGTGGCCCGTGAGCAGCGCGCCGACGGAACCGTCGCCCTGCACGACGTTGAACACGCCGGCCGGCACGCCGGCTTCCGTATAGATTTCCGCGAGCTTCAGCGCGGTCAGCGGCGTGACTTCGCTCGGCTTGAACACCATCGCGTTGCCGGCGGCGAGCGCGGGCGCCGTCTTCCAGCACGCGATCTGGATCGGGTAGTTCCATGCGCCGATGCCCGCGCACACGCCGAGCGGCTCGCGGCGCGTGTAGACGAACGAATCGGCGCGCAGCGGCACTTGCAGCCCTTCGATCGCGGTCGCGAGGCCCGCGTAATACTCGATCACGTCCGCGCCGGTGACGATGTCGACCGCGAGCGTCTCGCCGATCGGCTTGCCGGTGTCGCGCGTTTCCAGCGCCGCGAGCTCGTCGTTGCGCTCGCGCAGCAGGTCGACCGCGCGGCGCAGGATGCGCGAGCGCTGCATCGCGGTCATCGCGGCCCATTCGCGCTGGCCTGCCTGCGCGGACGCGACCGCACGGTCGACGTCGGCCGCGCTCGCCTGCTGCACCTGCGCGAGCAGTTCGCCGGTGGCGGGATCGAAGGTGTCGAAAGTCTTGCCGCTCGTGGCGTCGACGTAACCGCCGCCGATGTAGAGGCGCTGCAAACCGAATACGGACATGAGGATCTCCTTGAGGGCGACTGCGTAGCGTCAGTCGGACGCGAGCAGCAGGTCGATGTAATCGTGGGCGAGCTTCAGTGCCGCCCGGGTGTCGATCGGGCCGCCGGCGAGCGCGCCACGCAGCCACAGGCCGTCGATCAGCGCGGCGAGGCCGCTGGCGGCCTCGCGCGCCTTCGCGAGCGGCAAGGCCTTCGCGAATTCGGCGCACAGGTTCGAATGGAGGCGCCGCGTGTTGACGTGCTGCAGGCGCTTGAGCATCGGGTCGTGCATGCTCTGCGACCAGAACGCGAGCCAGGTCTTCATCACGGGTGCGCTGACCTGCGTGTCGTCGAAGTTCGCGGCGACGACCGCGCGCAGCCGCGAACGCGGATCCTTGCGGGCCGCCACGCGGCGGCGCGTGGTGGCCGACCACAGGTCGCGCAGCACGTGCCGCATCGTCGCTTCGAGCAGGCCGTCCTTGTCGCCGAAGTAGTGGCTGACGATGCCCGTCGAGATCTTCGCGCGTTGCGCGACCGATGCGAGCGTCGTGCCGGGCAGGCCCGCTTCGTCGATCGAACGCAGCGTGGCGTCGATCAACTGTGCGCGGCGAATCTCCCGCATTCCGACTTTCGGCATCGCGACTCCCTTCGCCCGGGCGGGCCAATCCATGGAAGTCGAGAGCTTAGCGGTTTTTTATTGAACGTTCAATCAACAAAAAATCGGGGTCTGACGGTTGCGGAGTGCTCGGCAGTGCGGCGGACCGATCGTTTGCCGCGATGTGCAGGTGCGGAAAAATGAATTGAAAGGAAGTTAAATAAGCTGGAGTTTGTTTAAAACGGTTTGCGAAAAGGTGACGCAATGCGGCGGAAAATTTCCGACTCCGTTTCTATTACAAAACGAAAGAGTGTGGAGGTCTGCAATATTCTCCGCGATGTGAAATTGTGAGTTTCGGTCATGAAGATCGGTAATGTCATAAAATCCGTTTAAATCGAGTGATTAAAATGTGATATGTGTATGAATACAAAGGGAAATGTTTGACTTGTGAATGGCGCGGCAGATCGTTCGCAAACGATTGCTGGAGCGTTTGATTCGATCGCGTTTACCATAAAAAATGATAAAAGAATTTGAATCGGGCGTATTCCCGGGTCGAGTAGAGGGAATCGTTGGAGTGACTTGAGTCAGTAATATTGTCCGTATTAGTATGGCGCCGCACCACGAGGAATGAATGGGCGCCGCCGGCATTTGCCGCGGTGCGTCGGCAATGGGCGCGGCGACAGGTCGCGCGCAGGGCCGGCGCCAGCCATTGCGCACCTGCAGCATGCCGCGACGTCGAGACGCCGCATCCACCGGAGAACGACGATGCCGACCGAAAAACACGTGGTCCCGCTGCCGAATGGTCTGAAGGTCTACGTCGAACGGAACGTGTTCGACCCGGCGTTCGACACGGCGATGCTCGTCAACGGCGCGCTCGCGACGACCGCGTCGTTCGGGCAGACCGTCCAGTATCTGGGCGAGCGGATGAACACGATCTGCTTCGACCTGCCGTACGCGGGGCAGTCGCGCCAGCACAACCCGGGCTGCTTCATCCTGACCAAGGACGACGAAGCCGCGATCCTCCAGCATCTGGTCGAGCGCTTCGCGCCGGCGTTCCTCGTGTCGGTGTCGTGGGGCGGCGTCGCATCGCTGTTCGCGCTCGCGCGCGGCTGCCCGAGCGTGCGGCGCGCGGCGATCTGCTCGTTCTCGCCGTTCCTGAACGACGCGATGATCGACTACGTGACGCGCGCACGCGATCACATCGCGGCCGGCGAGAACCTGAAGGCCGCGCAGTTGCTGAACGACACCGTCGGCCGCTACCTGCCGCGCATCATGAAGCTGTACAACTACCGGTATCTCACGCGCCTGCCGCGCGACGAGCAGGACCAGGTCGCGTTCCACGTCGACCAGATCCTGTCATTGCAGCCCGAGCGCTACTTCAGCGAGTTCTCGAACATCGGCTGCGAACTGCTGTTCCTGAACGGCGAGCGCGACGAATACACGACGCCGGCCGACGTTCGCCAGCTCGGCGCGCACGTGTCGCGCGCGCGGTTCGCGACGGTGCCGGACGCCGGCCATTTCCTCGACATCGAAGGCCGCGCGCAGCGCGAATACACGCGCTCGGCGCTGCTCGATTTCTTCTGCGACGGGGCGCCGGTCGCGGCCGGCATGGCGCGCGCCGCCGCGCATGCGTGCGTGCCAGCGCCGATGCACGCGCTGTCGTCGTGACGCCGCACGTCGTGCCGCGGGCCCGGCCCGCGCATCCGAATTCCCATCCCAATGAGGCAGGCCAGCCGTGAATATCGTTCAGACCATCGCCATCGTCGTTCCCTGGGCCGCATGGCTCGCGTACTGGATCGCCACGTCGCAGGGCGTGAAGACGACCGTGCGCAAGGAAGCGTCGCGCTCGCGCACGCTGCAGTCGATTCCGCTGATCGTCGGCGGCGCGCTGATCATCCTGCCCGATCCGTCGTGGCAGGCGCTCGTGCCCGACTGGCAACGCTTCGGCCTGCAGGCGCAGTGCGGGCTCGCGGTGCTGGTCGCGGGCCTGCTGTTCTCGGTGTGGGCGCGGCTGCATCTCGGCACGAACTGGAGCGTGTCGGTCACGCTGAAGGAAGACCACGAACTCGTGCGCACGGGGCCGTACGCGCTCGTGCGTCACCCGATCTACACGGGCTGCCTGCTCGCGCTCGCCGGCGCCGCGCTGATCGGCGGCGAATGGCGCGGCGCGATCGGCGTGCTGCTCGTGTTCGCGTCGCTCGCGTACAAGGTGCGTGTCGAGGAGAGCTGGCTGACCGGGTATTTCGGGCCGGCGTACACGCAGTATCGCCGCGAGGTCTCGGCGCTGATTCCCGGCTTCTACTGATTCCCGCGAGGCGCGCGATGGCGAAGATGATCGTGACCGCGATCGGCTCGGCGGGCGACGTGCATCCGTTGCTCGGCGTCGCGCGCACGCTCGCGGCGCGCGGTCACGCCGTCGTGTTCTGCACGCACGCGCCGTTCGAGGCAGCCGTGCGCCGTTGCGGTTTCGCATTCGTGCCGGTCGGCACCGCGGCCGAATACGAGGCCGCGATGGCGAACCCCGCGCTGTGGGACCCGCGCACGTCGTTCCGCACGCTGTGGCAGGTGATCGCGCCGATGCTGCGCCCGCATTACGACGAGCTGCATGCGCTGGCCGATGACGATACGGTGCTCGTCGGCACGCTGTGGGCGTTCTCCGCGCGTTTCATGCAGGAGCTGCACGGCACGCCGTACGTGTCGGTGCAGGTGTCGCCGTCGACGCTGCTGTCCGCGCATGCGCCGCCGACGCACCCGCGCCTGACGATTCCCGCGCGCTGGCCGCTGCCGGTGAAGTCGGCGCTGATGACGCTGATCGAGCGGCAGGTGCTCGACCGCGTATGCGGCCCCGCGCTCGACACGGTGCGCCGCGAACTCGGGCTCGCACCCGCGCGGCGCGTGCTCGGCCGCTGGCTGCATTCGACCGACGGCGTGCTGTGCCTGTTCCCCGGCTGGTTCGCGCCGCCGCAGCCCGACTGGCCGGCGAATCATCTGCAAAGCGGCTTTCCGTTGTTCAACGATATCGCGGTGCCTGACGAAGATGTGGAACTCGATGCGTTTCTCGCGGCCGGTGAACCACCGGTCGTGTTCACGGCCGGCTCGACGCTCGTCGATCACGCGGCGTATGCGCGCGCGGTGGCGGACGCGTTGCGCGCGACCGGCGCGCGCGGGGTCCTGCTGACGCCGCACGATGCGGCGCCGGACGGCAACCGGCTGCTCGTGCGCCGCTTCGTGCCGATGCGCACGCTGCTGCCGCGTTGCCGCGCGCTCGTGCATCACGGCGGGATCGGCACCGCGGCGCTCGCATACGAGGCCGGGATCGTGCAGGTCGTGACGCCGTTCGCGCACGACCAGTTCGACAACGCGCAACGCGTCGCGGCGAGCGGCTGCGGCGTGCGTATCGACGGCCCGGTCGATGGTGCGCGTCTCGGCGCGGCGCTGGCGCACGTGCTCGACGAACCGGCATTCGCGGTGCATGCGGAGCGCGCGCGTGCGCTGCTCGCCGCCGCGCCGGACGGCTGCGGCGTGGCTGCCGATTTCATCGAACGGTTCGCGCCGATGCGCAGGCGGGCGATCGTGCCGGCCGATGTCGCGGTGGCCGGCGCATGAGCACCGCGTCGCCGCTTCACGATGCGCCCGTCGCGCCGCCCGCGTTCGATGCGCCGGCCCCGGCCCCGGCCCCCGCGTCGGCCGCGCAGCCGGTGCGCGGCATCCGGCTCGCGCTGCTGACCTTCGCGCTGTCGCTCGCGACCTTCATCGAGGTGCTCGACTCGACCGTGACGAACGTCGCGGTGCCGGCGATCTCCGGCAGTCTCGGCGTATCGAACAGCCAGGGCACGTGGGTGATCAGCTCGTATTCGGTCGCGGCCGCGATCGCGGTGCCGCTGACAGGCTGGCTCGCGCGCCGCGTCGGCGAATTGCGGCTGTTCGTCGGCGCGGTGCTGCTGTTCACGCTGACGTCGCTGCTGTGCGGGCTCGCGCGCGACCTGCACGTGCTGGTGATCTGCCGCGCGCTGCAAGGGCTGTGCTCGGGGCCGATGGTGCCGCTGTCGCAGACGATCCTGCTGCGCACGTTCCCGCCGGACAAGCGCACGATCGCGCTCGCGCTGTGGGCGATGACGGTGCTGCTCGCGCCGATCTTCGGGCCGGTGGTCGGCGGCTGGATCGTCGACAACTTCTCGTGGCCGTGGATCTTCCTGATCAATTTGCCGATCGGGCTGTTCTCGTTCGCGGTCTGCACCGCGATGCTGCGCCCCGACGCGCAGCGCGGCGCGGCCGGCCCGATCGACGTGCCCGGCATCGTGCTGCTCGTGATCGGCGTCGGTTCGCTGCAGGCGATGCTCGATCTCGGCCACGATCGCGGCTGGTTCGATTCGCCGCTGATCGTCACCCTCGCGGTGGTCGCGGCGCTCGCGATCGTGTCTCTGCTGATCTGGGAGGCGGGCGAAGCGCACCCCGTTGTCGATCTCGGCCTGTTTCGCGACCGCACATTCTCGTTCTGCGTGCTGATCATCTCGCTCGGGATGATGAGCTTCTCGGTGGTCGGCGTCGTGTTCCCGCTGTGGATGCAGGCCGTGATGGGCTACAACGCATTTCACGCAGGGCTCGCCACGGCATCGCTCGGCGTGCTCGCGCTCGTGTTCTCGATCCTCGTCGGGCTGCATGCACACCGCTTCGACGCGCGCGTGCTCGCGACGTTCGGCTTCCTCGTGTTCGCGGCCGTGCTCGCGTGGGACGCGCATTTCACACTGAAGATGACGTTCGCGCAGATCGCCGCGCCGGGGCTGATCCAGGGGATCGGGCTGCCGTGCTTCTTCATTCCGCTGACCGCCGCGACGCTGTCGCGGATTCCGGACGACCGGCTCGCCGCCGCGTCGAGCCTGTCGAATTTCCTGCGCACGCTGTCGGCTGCGTTCGGCACCGCGATGAGCGTGACGCTGTGGGACAACCGCGCGACCTATCACTACGACGTCGTGTCGCAATCCGTCACGCATGCGTCGGCGAACACGCAGCGCTTCGTGCACACGCTGAACGCGATGGGCGTGGACGGCGTGCGCGAGCTGACGACGCTGCACCAGGTCGTGATGCAACAGGCGTACATGATGGCGACGAACGACATGTTCTGGATGGCGAGCATGACCTGCCTCGTGCTCGCCGCGATGATGTGGCTGACGCGGCCGAAGCGCGGCGCGGCGGCGTCCTTCGGGCATTGAGGAGACGAACATGACGACACTCGGCGCACTCATGATCCTGTATCACCCGAGCGACGCGCAGCTCGACGCGCTTGGCGCGTGGCGGCATATGTGCGACGCATTGCTCGTCGTCGACAACACGCCGCAGCCCGATGCGCGGGCGCGCGAGCTGTGCGCGCGCGAAGGTATCGCGCTGCTGCATCACGGCAACCGCGGCGGGATCGCGGGCGCGTACAACGCGGGGCTCGCGGCGCTGTTTCGCGACCGCATCGATGCGGTCGCGCTGTTCGACCAGGATTCGACGGTGCCGGCCGCGTATTTCCCGGCGATGCGCGATGTCTGCGCGGGGCTCGCGGGGCGTGCGTTCCTGGCCGGCCCGCGGATCTTCGACGAGAACGCGCGCAGCTTCCTGCCCGAACTCTCGACCGACGGGATCGGGCTGCGCCGCCTGCGCATCGAGCCGGGCGCACCGCTGCAGCGCTGCGCGTTCCTGATCTCGTCCGGCTGCGTCGTATCGCGCGACGCGTTCGACATGCTCGGCCGGTTCGACGAGACGCTGTTCATCGATCATGTCGACACCGAATACAGCTTCCGCGCGCTAGCGCGCAACGTGCCGCTTTACGTCGTGCCGTCGCTGGTGCTGCCGCACCGGATCGGCGCGAAGGAGCGTCACGCGATCGGCCCTTTTGAAATGACGTCGATGAATCACTCGTGGCAACGGCGCTACTACAGCGCGCGCAATGCGGTGCAGCTCGGGATGCAGTACGGGCTGCGCTTTCCGGTGGCGATCGTGCCGAACCTGCTGACCGTGTGGCAGGTCGTGCAGATCGCGCTCGTCGAGCGCGACAAGCGCGCGAAGCTCGCCGGCATCCTGTTCGGTGTCGCCGATGGCCTGTTCGGCCGGCTCGGCCCGCTCGAACGCACGCGGCCGCGGCTCGTTGCGCGCGCAGCGCATTCGGCAAGGGTGAGGGCGCGATGAGGCGTATGAAAAAGGCGGCGGGTCTGGCGTGTGACGTGCAACGCGGCTCGATGATCGCGGCGGCGGCCGTGTTGCTGGCATTGGGCGGATGCGTGCCGTCGGGCTTCCTGCCGTCGCTGTCGCTGCGCGCGCCGGCCGGCGATGCGCTCGCGCACACGGCCGGCCCCGGCGCGAACGGCGCGTGGCCCGCGCTCGACTGGGTGAAGCAGTTGCAGGATCCGCAGCTCGACGAACTGGTGACGGAAGCATCGCAGAACAACCCCGATCTGCAGGTCGCGCAGGCGCGGCTGCGGATCGCGCAGGCGCAGCTTCAGCAGTTCGATTCGCTGACCGGGCTGACGGGCACCGCCGGCGCTACGGTCAGCCGCGCGCGGATGCCGAAGCCCGGCGACATCGCCGACGTGACGGCCGGCGGCTATCGCGTGCCGGTCGAGATATTCGGCGATCCGAACGTATCGCCGTCGTCGGTGTTCGTCGGTCTGAACTACCAGCTCGACCTGTGGGGGAAGAACCGTGCGGCAACGAAGAGCCTGATGTCGCTGCGCGACGCGGCCGGTGTCGAGGCCGAACAGGTGCGGCTCACGCTCGCCGTCGCGATCGTCACCGTGTACTGCCAGCTCGACCAGACGTACGCAGTGCGCGACCTGCTGCAGCAGAAGCTGAAGATCAGCCAGCGCGTGACGGCCGTGCTGCGCGAACGTACCGCGCGCGGCCTCGACAACGCGTACGACGCGAGCGACGCATCGATCAAGCGCACCCGCCTGCTCGAACAGATCGCGTTGAACGACGAGCAGATCAAGCTCGCGCAACTGCAGCTCGGCGTGCTGTCGGGCCGCGGCCCCGAGCGCGGGCTCGCGCTGCAGCGGCCGCGCGTCGGCGCGTTCGCGGGCGGCGCGATGCCCGCGCGGCTGCCGGCCGATCTGCTCGGCCGTCGGCCCGACATCGTCGCCGCGCGGCTGCGCGTCGAAGCCGCGTTCGCGAACGCCGATTCGACGCGCGCGCAGTTCTATCCGGACGTGAACCTCGTCGCGCTCGGCGGCGTGTTCGCGCTGACACCCGCATCGCTGTTCTCGCGCGACTCGCTCGCAGGCTCCGTCGGCCCGGCGATCTCACTGCCGATCTTCGACCGCGGCCGGTTGAAGGCGAAGCTCGGCGCGGATGTCGCGCAGGCCGACGTCGCGATCGGGTTGTACAACAAGACCGTCGACGATGCGCTCGGGCAGGTCGCGCAGCTCGTCACGTCGCTGCAAACTTCGCAGACGCTCGTCACGCAGCAGCAGGACGCGGTGGCCGCCGCGCAGAAGATCGTTCAGATCGCGGCCGACCGCCACCGGCGCGGCGTGCTGATGCAGAAGGATGTCGATGTCGCGGATCTCACGTTGATCGACGAGCGCGCGCAGATGATCGCGCTGCTCGGCCGGCAGCGGACGCTGCGCGTCGGGTTGATCGGCGCGCTCGGCGGCGGGTTCGATGCGGGCGCAACGGTTGCGCAGGCACCGGCCGTGCATCAGGCGCGCAGCGGGGCGGCAAGGCGGGGTGCGGCGACTGCGGCGGCCGTTGGCGCGGCTGCGACCGCGCACCGGTCGGCGGGTACGTCGAACGACGCACGCGCGGGGAGTGTGGCAGTGCCGCCGGCTACCGGCACGGCGAGTGCCGCCCCGGCACCCGCACCGACCGTCGACGCGGCGCGTCCGTCGACGGTCGGTGCGACCAACCCCGGCGCGACGCCTCGCGGTACGCTCGTTCTCGCGCGCACGGCATCGGCGAGCCCGGTGCCGGGCCCGTCGGTCACACCGGTGATCCCCGTCTTCCAGCACGATCGTCTGATCGTTACGCAAAGCGACTGATGCACCACGACAACCTTCATACCGCCGCACCGCCGGCCGCGCTGAACGCCCCGGCACTCGATGCGCGCCGCGCGACGCGCCGCAAGCGCTTCACGGTGTTCTTCGCGGCCGTGCTGCTGGCCGCGCTCGCGTGGATCGCGTACTGGCTGTTGAGCGACCGCTATTACGAAGACACCGACGACGCGTATGTCGCGGGCAGCATCGTGCAGGTCGCCGCGCAGATTCCGGGCGCCGTGACCGACGTGCTGGTTGCCGATACGCAGGCCGTGCGCGCCGGGCAGACGCTCGTGCGGCTCGACGACACCGAGGCGTCCGTCGCGTTCGCGCAGGCGAAGGCGCAGCTCGCGCAGGCCGTGCGGCAGGTCGCGAACGCGAAGATCTCGAACACGATGTACGTCGAGGCCGTGAACGCGCGGCGCGCCGACCTGTCGCTCGCGCAGCGCGCGCTGGTCGCGCGCTCGGGCGCATCGGTCGAGATCGTCGCGCCCGAGGAACTGGCGCGTGCGCGCGCGGCGGTGGCCGGCGCGCAGGCGAATTTCGCGGCCGCGCAGGCGCAGCTCGATGCCGCGCGCGCGCTCGGCAGCAAGCTGCCGATCGACGAAAGCCCGGCCGTCGTGCAGGCAGCCGCGCAGTTCAAGCTCGCGTACCGGAACCTGAAGCGCACGACGATCGTCGCGCCCGTCGACGGCACGATCGGACAACGCTCGGTGCAGGTCGGCCAGCAGGTCGGACCCGGCGTGCCGCTGATGTCGGTCGTGCAGTTGAACCGGCTGTGGATCGACGCGAATTTCAAGGAAGGGCAGATTCGCCACATGCGCGTCGGGCAGCCGGTCGAGGTCGTGTCGGACCTCTATGGCACGCGCGTTGCCTATCGCGGCCACGTGCAGGGCTTCTCGGCGGGCACGGGCAGTGCATTCTCGATGCTGCCGTCGCAGAACGCGGCCGGCAACTGGATCAAGGTCGTGCAGCGCGTGCCGGTCGTGATCGCGATCGATCCGCGCGATCTCGCCGCGCATCCGCTGCGCGTCGGGCTGTCGATGCGTGCGACGGTCGACACGCGCGACCGCAATGGCCATGCGCTCGACAGCGAGCCGCCGACGCCGGCCGTCAGCACGCGCGTGCACGACGGGGTGGCGAGTGAGGCGGAAGCGGCCGCTGCGGCGATCATCCGCGAGAATCAGGGCGGGTAACGCCTGCCGAAAAAAGGGCGCGGCGGTCGCCCAAGGGCGGTCCGGCCCCCGCCATGTCCGGCCGCCCCCTGCCTTCCAGTCGTTTCCCGCCCGACTTTCGTATTTCCGCCATCGATGTCGGCGCCGTTCAAACACATGTCGCGTTTGAGACATCGACGCCCCTGCCTCCGGGACTACTCTCGAACAGCACGTTGCGTGTGCGCCGCATTGGCCGGCGCGCCGCCGCGCCATCCAACGAGACATGGAGACAATACGATGAGCAGCAATCGAGGTGTCGTCTATCTTGGACCGGGCCAGGTCGAAGTCCAGAGCATCGATTATCCGAAGATGGTCGATCCGAGCGGCCGCGCGATCGGCCACGGCGTGATTCTGAAAGTGGTCAGCACGAACATCTGCGGTTCCGACCAGCACATGGTGCGCGGCCGCACGACCGCACCGGTCGGCCTCGTGCTCGGTCACGAGATCACGGGCGAAGTGGTCGAGGTGGGCCGCGACGTCGAGACGCTGAAGATCGGCGATCTCGTGTCGGTGCCGTTCAACGTCGCGTGCGGCCGCTGCGCGATGTGCAAGGACACGCATACGGGCGTGTGCCTGAACGTGAACCCGTCGCGTGCCGGCGGTGCATACGGCTATGTCGACATGGGCGGCTGGATCGGCGGCCAGGCCGAATACGTGCTCGTGCCGTATGCCGATTTCAACCTGCTGAAATTCCCCGACCGCGATCAGGCGATGGCGAAGATTCGCGATCTGACCTGCCTGTCCGACATCTTGCCGACCGGCTATCACGGCGCGGTGAGCGCGGGCGTGAAGCCGGGCTCGACGGTCTATATCGCGGGCGCGGGCCCGGTCGGGATGGCGGCGGCCGCGTCGGCGCGCCTGCTCGGCGCGGCCGTGACGATCGTCGGCGACATGAACGCCGAGCGCCTCGCGCACGCAAGGGCGATGGGCTTCGAGACGGTCGACCTGTCGAAGGACGCGTCGCTCGGCGAACAGATCGAGCAGATTCTCGGCGTGCCCGAGATCGATTGCGCGGTCGACTGCGTCGGCTTCGAGGCGCACGGCCACGGTTCGTCGGGCCACTCGGAGGAAGCGCCCGCAACGGTGCTGAACTCGCTGATGGAAATCACGCGGCCGGCCGGCGCGATCGGCATTCCGGGTCTGTACGTGACCGACGATCCGGGCGCGAAGGACAAGGCCGCGCAGCACGGCAGCCTGAGCATCCGTTTCGGCCTCGGCTGGGCGAAGTCGCATTCGTTCTTCACGGGCCAGACGCCGGTGCTGAAGTACAACCGCAACCTGATGCAGGCGATCCTGTTCGACCGCCTGCCGATCGCGAAGATCGTCAACGTCGAGGTGATCTCGCTCGACCAGGCGCCGGAAGGCTACAAGAAGTTCGACGGCGGCGCGCCGCGCAAATTCGTCATCGACCCGCACGGGTTGCTGGCGGCCTGATGCGCTAGCGTTCGACACGCGTAACGCGAAACGGGCGGCTCCGGAAACGGGCCGCCCGTTTTTGCTGTGGGCGCGAACGACAGGATCACGCGCTCAGTGGCCGGCATAGAGCTTCGCGATATCGGCTTTGTCGGATGCATTGCGCCGCGCGTGGCTGTGGCCGTGGTCGGTGTGCAGGCCCACGCGGCGGATCGCATGCGAGCGATGCGCGGCATCGCGACTGCGTCGCCAGTCCGTCACGCGAACTGCCCTGGTGTGGGTCCGGCCAGGCTCGCGAATCGACGGTGCGGCCTGCGCAACCGGCATCCGGTTTGCGGGTTCGCCGGCGCTTGGGCCGTCGCGTTGTGGATTGGCCGCCAGTTGCGTTCCGTCAGTCGAATGAAACGGATAGACGGGCACCGGCAACACCGGCAGCGCCGGATCGGTCGATGCAAGCAGGCCGGACTCGGCCGCCGACGCGGCAGGCGTGTCGGGGCCGCGACAAACGGGATCGGCCTTGCACGTCCGGTCGGCCGTCACGTAGCCACCGACCAGCAGCATGAGCGTCAGGATGCTCAGGATCGGTGCGCTCGATGCGTGAGGCCGCCGGAAGGCCGCGTTGCGCAGCGTACGCGCGACGCGTGACGACCACGTGTGGAAGGACCGTGGCGCACGTGTGGCGTGCGCGTCGTCCGATGCGCGGTGAATCGGATCGAACGGCCAATTCCACCGGCCGCAGACGGGGCAGTGCTCGAGTGCGCGAAACGCCACGAAGCCGCATGCCCTGCAGCGGCAGCAAGCGGTATGCCGCGATTCGGCGCGCGTGTTCAGCACGGCGCGCCAGGCATCGCGCGCGCGGACGTTCCGGTTGGGCAGGACTCGCATGGTTCGAAGCGGCAGGTGTCGTTAACGAGACGAAGGGTCGCCGACGAGCGTGTTTTTCTCGTACGCGGCAAGCGATCCACGCGCGCCATCAGCCGGCGGAGCGTGCGTCGTCGACTGTCGTTCGCATGCGGTGCTCATGTGATTCTCCATAACATCGGACGCGTTGAACACGTTCGTCCGCGGCTGCCCTCCGCTTCATTCTTTGTCGCTCGCGTGCGAAACGCAAGGCGCATGTCGGTCGTCGCGATCCGTACGATCCGCGCTAACCGTCGTGCTGCTGCCGGGCCGCGAGCGTCCCGATGGTTTCCATCGCGAGCTCGACTGCCGGCGTCCACGGCCGGCCGTAGTTGAGCCGCAGATAACGGCGGAATCCGCCGGTCGCGGAAAAGATCGGCCCCGGCGCGATGCTGACGCCGCTTTCCATCGCGTCGCCGAACAGGTGCATCGCATCCACGCGCGGCGGCAGTTCGATCCACAGGAAATACCCGCCGCGTGGCGCGAACACTTCGGTGCCGGCCGGAAAATACGCGCGAACGGCGGCGAGCATCTGCGCCTGGTGCGCGGCGAGATTGCGCCGCAGTTTCCGCAGGAAGCGGTCGTACGCGCCGTCGCGCAGGTAGCTCGAGATCGCCATCTGCGCGGGCACGTCGGCCGACGGCGCGCTCGCGTCTTTCGCCTGCCGGATCTGTCGCACGTAGCGTCCGGCCGCGACCCAGCCGATCCGGAATCCGGGCGCGAGGCATTTCGAGAACGAACCGCAATGCAGGACGAGCCCGCTGTCGTCATACAGTTTCGCGGGGCGCGTGGGCGCCGATCCGAAATGCAGTTCGCCGTACACGTCGTCCTCGATCAGCGGCACGCCGCGCGATGCGAGCAGGTCGATCAGCGCGCGCTTGCGCTCGTCGGTCAACGTCGCGCCGGTCGGGTTGTGGAACGACGTCATGAACCAGCAGGCGCGCACCGGGTGCGTGTCGAGCGCCTCGGCGAGCGCGTCGAGGTCGAGGCCGGTGCGCGGGTCGACCGGGATCTCGACGGCCTTCAGATGCTGGCGCTGCACGGCCTGCAGCACCGCATGGAACGCCGGTCGTTCGATCGCGACGATGTCGCCGGGGCGCGTCAGCGCCTGCAGGCTGAGCGTCAGCGCTTCGAGCGCGCCGGTCGTGATGACGATCTCGTCCATCGGCAATGCCGCGCCCGCGCTCAGGTAGCGCAACGCGATTTCGCGACGCAGCGCGTCGTTGCCGGGCGGCAATCCGGACAGCAGTTTCGTGCCGTCCATGCTGCGGGCCGCCGACGCCACGTAGCGCCACAGGCTGCTCATCGGAAACAGCGAATAGCTGGCGAATGCCGAGCCGAGCGGGACGATGTCCTCGCACTTCAGGGATTCGAGCAGGCGGAACAGCGGATCGTCGTCGCCGGTTTGCGCAGCGGCCGGCTTGCGCGGCGGATTGTGGCCGCCCCGTACGTGCTTGTCTTCCAGGTTCGCAACGAAATAACCGGACCGCGCACGCGCGACGATCAGACCCTCGCTTTCGAGCGCGTAGTACGCGCGAAATACGGTGGACGGGCTCACGCGATACGCGCGGCATGCGGCGCGCACGGTGGGGATGCGCGCGCCGGCCGCCAGGTCGCCGCGCCGGATCGCATCGGCGATCGTCTGTGCCAGCGTCGCATATCGCTTCATGCCAGCCCTCCGGCCGCTCGGGGCCTTGCTGAAAAAAGAGTAGCACGGCACCCGTCGCGCGCAATCGCGCCCCAATCGCTGATCCGCATGTTTTTGAACGGCTCTGATCCTTTTCTTTCGTCTGACAAGCGGGCATGCTCCTGCAAGTCTTGTTCCCGATGTCCGACCGATACGGAATTCACGCTGCCCGACGGCGGATCCGTGGCCCCGCGCGTTCCGCGCGGGACCTTGTCTGCGGCGTCCTTACCTTACCCGGAAGCATGCAGCGTGAAATCGAAGACCCTCATCGCGGGCCTGGTGGCCGGTATCGCCCTCGGCCTGTTCGGCGGCGCCGCCACGGCGGCCTGCATCAGCAATCCCGCGGCCCAGCCGAACGCGACGTTCCCCGCCGCGCTGACCGGCAAGCTCGTCTATCACAGCTACGTCAATTACGGCGACGGCACGAGCCAGCTGTTCCTCTACGATTTCTCGGCCCATACGCTGACGCAACTGAGCAAGAGCACGTGGGGCATCACCGATCCGATGAACGGCGTGTTCAGCCCCGACGGCAAGTGGCTCGCGTTCATGGGCATCAGCAACGGCGCATGGAACGTCTTCATGCTGCAGCTCGGCGCCGGCACGCCGCCCGTCAACATGACGAACAGCACGGGCGCCACGCGCAACGAGGACCCGAAATTCAGCGCGGACGGCAAGACGCTCGTGTTCAAGCAGAACGGCGACGTCAAGCAGGCCACGCTGTCGTACACGAGCGCGGGCCCCGCGTTCACGTCGGTCGTGAGCCTGACGAACGCGCCGGCCGGCGCCGAATACTCGATGCCGTATCTCGCGCCGGACGCGAGCGCCGTCTACTACGCGACCGGCACCGGCTCGAACATGGGGCTGATGAAGCGCACGATCGCGACCGGCGCGACTGCCGTGTTCGATCGTCCGGCCGGGCTGCAGACGTACTACCCGATCGTGCGTGCGGACGGCATGGTGTTCTACGCGCGCTGGAAAGACAGCGGCGGGGCCGACCAGATCTATTCGAAGACCGCCGACCCGGCGTCGACGCCGAACGCATTGGCGCTCAACGACTGCGTGAGCAACAACTCGGACCCGGCGCCGGTTAGTGGAATGAATTACCTGTTCTTCTCGTCGACGACGGCGGGCGGCTATCAGCTCTACGTCGGCGATGTGACGACCGGCCAGCGCTGGAGCCTGTCGCAGTTCGGCGTGAATGCCGATACGACGAAGGCCAAGCTCGGGTCGAGCTATTACGGCGGCCCGGCCGCCGCGCAGCCGACGCTGCTGTCGCAAGGGCGTCCGGCTGCCGCGTCGGCGAGCTACAACGCATCGCTCACGCCCGACAAGGCGTTCGACGGCAACACCGCGAGCACGCGCTGGGATTCGCCGGAAGGCGCCGGTGTCGGTTCGCAATGGATCTCCGTGGATCTCGGCGCGGTGAAGCACATCGATCACGTCGATCTGTACTGGGATGCGGGCGCGCTCGTCTACCAGATCCAGACGTCGAACGACAACGTCAACTGGACGACGATCTATTCGACGAGCAACGGTGGTTCATATACCCACGTCACGCTGCCGAATCTCAACGGCAGCGGTCGTTACGTGCGGATGCTCGGCACGCAGCGCGCGACGCAGTGGGGTTACTCGCTCTACGAAATGCAGGTGTGGGGATCGTAAGCACGAGCCGGAAGCGGCCTTCAGGGTCTCGGCATAGTGTCGACGCATTGCTGCGGTGATCGTTGAAGGCTGGAACGGCAGGAAGAAGACGGCCCGCTTCGCGCGGGCCGGTAATTGCGTCGTGTAACGTCAGTGCATCTTAGGTATCGGGTTTAGGTTAGGGCAACAGTGATTAGGACACCCGGGACCGAACGTGATCTCGACGCGCCGCCCGGTATCGTCAAACTCGCTGGCGGGAAACGGCAATTTGTAGATTCGCGCGATGACGGAATTTCGTTCGCCTCGAACCGAAAATTGATCCAATGCGTCCTTGACATTCGCTGCACGTCGTTGAGCAAGGGCTTCCGGCTCTCTCTCCGTCGGTTCAGCCAAACCGACAACCGAGACCACATCGACAATGGGAAAGCGATTGCGCATATCGGCTGACCACACTGACAGCTTCGCCAGTTCGGCGATAGAGAGGTCGCTCGAATCATTGTCGAATCGAACATCAAAATCCCAGCCGGGCAAGTTCGACGGACCATCGCACGCGAATGCCGTATGTGCGCAGCTCAACGCGAGCGCGAAGGAAATTAGTAATTTAGTCAATGTCAACGACGTACCCCGCGATGCTGTCGGCGTTGTTGATTGCCAAGTCAGGATTTGATTGCCCCCAACCGGGGAGCAGCGGGGTAATCGTGTATTCGTCATCGGTTGACGACATCGTGTCGTGGAAATGGGTTGCTTCGTGAATGATAGTTGATACGTGAGAATCCGCATTCGCAGACCACGGGCGCATCGTGCAGAATCGTACGCTGATTGCGATCGTATGTTTCGCAGTGTCCGGCGCGCACACGTGAGCGGCTTCATTGGCCGTTCCGCGGGGATGTGGCGTGCAACCCGTCGCCAGATCACCATCACTGCCGCTGCGGACGACGTTGTTTTCGTTGAATGCTCGAACTACGCCAAGCACCTTCGTTAAGCCAGTGAGCAAGTGCATTCGCGTTCTCTCGTCGTCTCGACCGAACCACTTGAACACGCGATCCTTGTCGTTCTTTGACCACTTTTTCAAATCCGCGATGCGAATCGTCAATCGATCGACCGCGCGCCCCTGTGCCACTGCAAACATCTTGCGGAATTCCGAGTCGGTCATGTTTTCGCAGATCGGCCGCAAGTCAACGTCGGCGAATTTCTGCGATCCGGCGATGGTGTTTGTCGTTGTCTCGGCAACGGTAGTTTGGTTCCCCATCTTCTCAATCCTCGATTACAAGCTTCAAAGTCTGCGCGTATTCGGTCTGCACGCGCGCGGTACAACCGTGCCGATCACTCACGCCGGACGCAAGCACGGTCCCGGATCGGTCCTTTATCCAATAACGCACGTTGCTTAACGGCTGCTTTGTCCGCACGTCGCGGATCACGAACTGATCGTCATGGATGCCCGATCCAGGCGCGTGTCTCGTGGGGGCGTATGCCGACCGGGCGGCGAACGGGTTCGCCGCATTATGGCCGCCGTCGCCTTCGTAGAAGATCGTGCTGTCGCTACCCGCGATCAGTCGGTTTTGCCCGCACGGACAGAGTACGGTGTCACCCTCGAGAGCAACGCATCGGCCGTGGTGAATCATGCGCTGCGCACCGCCCACTATCGGGAATGTCCCCTCGCAATTTCCGCATGTTGCCTTGTCGCCATCCAGGGCCACCTGTTTGCCGTGATTGAACATCGTAGACGTAACGGCGATGACGACGCCGCCCGTTGTCGTCGGGTCACCGTTCCTGACTGCTCGTCGGCTCATAATCGTTTCCTCAATCGAAGTTGGTAAAGACCCAATCGGCTGACTCGGGGTCATAGATCGCGAATTGATCGATCGCAGCGCCTTCAACAGCGATGGTCGATGGCATATGTGCCAGTGCTTCGGCCTCTGCATCGGCTATCTGATCAGCGGTCCACGTATCCATTACGTCAAGCGTCTCGCTGAACCCGGATAGTCCGGCCCGTAGATAGGCTGTTTCGATGCGTTCGACCACGCTATCGGGGAAGCGGATAGTGAAGTGGTCGCGATGTTCGACCGGTACATCGAAGGATGCAGACGTGTAGGTCATTAACGGATGACCTGCATCGGAAACCACCAAGCGACCTTCGGTCGCTCCATAGGCATAGTTCACGGCGACCGACAGTCGGCCATGCTGTTTCATAAAACGATGGGTATCGACTTGCCGGAAATCGATCGGCCAAAAGTGATCGTCGCCGCGCACGAGTGCTCGGGAACCCATGACTGCGTCAAGGGGCGAAAGGTACGTGCAAATGAAAGGATCACCAGTGCAGAGCATTTGCATGTTGCCGCTATATATCGGATCGGTTGCCTCGGGTGAACGGATCTGCGTGGTGTGTAGCTGCTGCACCATTGCGTAGATCGGGATCGAAGAGTGAAGAAAATACGGACAATCGGCGTGTTCTTTCTTTGTCATAGGCTCGGACATCTTATGTATGGACGAGCTATGGAAGGTCGCCGGTAACGATTGGTTTGTATATGGGGCGAGTATGATTTTTTATTAGGAATCCAACTGGGACGTAAATGCCTTGACGGCCGACAATGCTGAGGTGAGTGGTGAACGCTCAATCGAGCGCTGAAGTCCGCGAACCGCGCGGGAAAGTGCACCGCAATCTCGGATCTGATCGTTTGCTGTCGACGCTGCTCGTCCACAAGCGGATGTAACTTGATTTATAGATCCTCGATGAAACGCATTGAAGATTCGAAAATCAGCGTACGCGGCGGAATGGATCGGCGGCGATTGCGAGGGCCGAGAAATGGGTGCGTTGCGCCGCATCGACGGGGCATTCGCGGGCAACGGCGCGTGAAACGTGGTCGTGATGGTGTCGTGAACCTGTTCACTCAATCGCGGCTCGCATTGCACTCGGCGGCCGAAAAGCGGTGACTCCAAGCGGTCTGCGAATGCATCGCAGACGTGACTGCGCCTATCGTCGCGCTGGGTGAGAGTGGACGAGATTACGTGATGGGCGCGGAGTTTCTACTCTGGGAAGATTACAGGCTCGAACGGGTGGTACTGCTCGGCGTGACACCGCCCGGATCCCCGGCGAACGCCTTCTCGTGACGGGAGCGAACCGGGACGGCGGGGAATTGTCCTGCAGCAGTAATGCGGTCAGGTGAGGTGGCTCAGAAGCATCGCGCCGAAAGCTATTACCACCTCTGCGTAGTGTTTGCGACCACGCTTCTACAACCTCTCGGCATCAGTCTTCACGACCGCATGATTTGTTACCGTGCAACGCGCGTTTCACGCATGCAGCACATGCGCCGGAAACGCCGGAGCGGCGCTCGCCGCACCCTGCGAAAGCGGCGCGACCTGCTTGCGGCGCTCCCTCGTCGGCGCGACGCCGAACGAGTCGCGATAGCTCTTGCTGAAGTGGCACGCCGACTGGAAGCCGCACGCCATCGTGATGTGCATGATCGACATGTCGGTCTGCAGCAGCAGCTCGCGCGCGCGGCGTAGCCGCAGCGTCAGGTAGTAGTGCGTCGGCGTCATCCCGAGATGTTCGCGGAACAGCCGCTGCAATTGCCGCTGCGACATGTTCGCGAGCCGCGCGAGTTCCTCGCGCGACAGCGGCTCCTCGATGTTGTTCTCCATCAGCGAGATCACTTCGAACAGCGACTTGTTCGCCGAGCCGAGGCGCGCGACGAGCGGCATGCGTTGCTGCGCGCTGGTGTCGCGCACGTGTTCGACGATGAACTGCTCGGCGATCTGCGTGACGCGCGCGGTGCCCACGCGCGCGGCGATCAGGTTCAGCATCATGTCGAGCGGCGCGACGCCGCCCGTGCACGTGATGCGGTCGCGGTCGATCACGAACAGTTCCTTCAGGAAGCGCGTATCCGGAAACTCTTCCTTCAGCGCCGACATGTTCTCCCAGTGGATCGCGCACGCGTAGCCCGCGAGCAGCCCCGACTTCGCGAGCGCATAGGTGCCCGTGCACAGGCTGCCGAGCGGGATGCCCGAACGCGCGAAGCGGCGCAGTGCCGACAGATGGGCGGGCGTGGTCGCACGCTGCACGTCGACGCCGCCGCACACGAACACGATGTCGGGCTGCCCGACGCATTCGGCCGGTCCCGTGTCGACCGCGAGCCCGTTGCTCGCCGTGATCGGGCCGCCGTCCGGGCTGATCACCGACCAGCGGTAGAGCGGCTGGCCGCTCAGGTAGTTCGCCATCCGAAGCACCTCGATCGCATTGGTGAACGCGATCATCGTGAAGTTCGGTAAAGGCATGAACGCGAAGTGGGACAGCGACGCTGTGCGGTCGGGCGACATGGGGAGCTTCCTGGAATCTCTAATAGCTATAGGCCCGAGGCACGAATCGGGCTGCAGTATTGTGTGAGCGAGTGCAACAAGCGTGCCATACGGCGAAACCCTAGCCGCTTTCGTTGATCTGGCTCAAACGCATGCTGCACTGCACCGAACCCGTGACGAGGTGCACCTGCACCGGGCGGCGGCGGCACCGCCGGAGTGCTTGTTCATAGGTAAACGCGCTCCGCGTATTTCATTGGCCATCCGAAAAAGCACGATCGGTCACTTGTATAAAACGGACGCGCATGGCGGAAAAGGCAAAGAACGCGTCTAAATTCATCAATCCGCCGAAAATCCGAACGACAAGAATAGAGCCGTCGGCAGTCTTGCAATGGGCAAGCAGGAAACCCAGGCAGGGCGGGCCTTGAGCTTCGGTTTCAGCCCCTTATTCTTCGTCACGGACGCACTATGTCGAACACCCAGCCTTTCTTCTCGCAGACCCTTGCCGAGCGCGACGCGCCGGTGCGCAGCGCCATCCTGAAGGAACTCGAGCGTCAGCAGTCGCAGGTCGAGCTGATCGCGTCGGAAAACATCGTGTCGCGCGCCGTGCTCGAAGCGCAGGGCTCGGTGCTGACCAACAAGTACGCGGAAGGCTATCCCGGCAAGCGCTACTACGGCGGCTGCGAATTCGCGGACGAAGTCGAGGCGCTCGCGATCGAACGCGTGAAGCAGATCTTCAACGCCGGTTATGCGAACGTGCAGCCGCACTCGGGCGCGCAGGCGAACGGCTCGGTGATGCTCGCGCTGGCCAAGCCGGGCGACACGGTGCTCGGCATGTCGCTCGATGCGGGCGGCCACCTGACGCACGGCGCGAAGCCGGCGCTGTCGGGCAAGTGGTTCAACGCCGTTCAGTACGGCGTGAACCGCGACACGATGCTGATCGATTACGACCAGGTCGAGGCGCTCGCGCACGAGCACAAGCCGAACCTGATCATCGCCGGCTTCTCGGCGTACCCGCGCGCGCTCGACTTCGCGCGCTTCCGTGCGATCGCCGACAGCGTCGGCGCGCAGCTGATGGTCGACATGGCGCACATTGCGGGCGTGATCGCCGCGGGCCGCCACGCGAACCCGGTCGAGCACGCGCACGTCGTCACGTCGACCACGCACAAGACGCTGCGCGGCCCGCGCGGCGGCTTCGTGCTGACCAACGACGAGGACATCGCGAAGAAGATCAACTCGGCGGTGTTCCCCGGCCTGCAGGGCGGCCCGCTGATGCACGTGATCGCCGGCAAGGCCGTCGCGTTCGGCGAAGTGCTGCATGCGGACTTCAAGACCTATATCGACAACGTGCTCGCGAACGCGCAGGCGCTCGGCGAAGTGCTGAAGGCCGGCGGCGTCGATCTCGTCACGGGCGGCACCGACAACCACCTGCTGCTGGTCGACCTGCGCCCGAAGGGCCTGAAGGGTGCGCCGGTCGAACAGGCGCTGGAGCGCGCGGGCATCACCTGCAACAAGAACGGCATCCCGTTCGACACCGAGAAGCCGACCGTCACGTCGGGCATCCGCCTCGGCACGCCGGCCGGCACGACGCGCGGCTTCGGCGTCGCGGAGTTCCGCGAAGTGGGCCGCCTGATCCTCGAAGTGTTCGACGCGCTGCGCGCGAACCCGGAAGGCGACCACGCGACCGAACAGCGCGTGCGCCGCGAGATCTTCGCGCTTTGCGAGCGTTTCCCGATTTACTGATCGACACCGACAAGACCAGAACTCAAGCGAGAGGCAGATATGAGCACGCTGCATCAGGACAGCATCATCATCGACGGACTGAACATCTCGAAGTTCGAGAAGCCGGTGTTCGAGGACATGCGCAAGGGTGGCATCACGGCCGCGAACTGCACGGTGTCGGTGTGGGAGAACTTCACCAAGACCGTCGACAACATCGGCGTGATGAAGAAGAAGATCCGCGACAACGGCGAGCTGCTGTCGCTGGTGCGCACGACGGACGACATCTTCCGCGCGAAAAAGGAAGGCAAGACCGGGATCATCCTCGGCTTCCAGAACGCGCACGCGTTCGAGGACAACCTCGGCTACATCGAGGCGTTCCACGACATGGGCGTGCGCGTCGTGCAGCTTTGCTACAACACGCAGAACCTGGTCGGCACCGGCTGCTACGAGCGCGACGGCGGGCTGTCGGATTTCGGCCGCGAAGTGATCACCGAGATGAACCGCGTCGGCATCATGGTCGACCTGTCGCATGTGGGCGGCAATACGTCGTCGGAAGCGATCGCGTTCTCGAAGAAGCCGGTGTGCTATTCGCACTGCCTGCCGTCGGGCCTGAAGGAGCATCCGCGCAACAAGAGCGATGAGCAGCTGAAGGAGATCGCCGATGCGGGCGGCTTCGTCGGCGTGACGATGTTCGCGCCGTTCCTGAAGCGCGGGATCGAGGCGACGATCGACGACTACATCGAGGCGATCGACTACGTCGTGAACCTGATCGGCGAGGACGCGGTCGGCATCGGCACGGATTTCACGCAGGATTTCGCGAAGGAATTCTTCGACATGCTGACGCATGACAAGGGCCGTTATCGCCAGCTGACGAACTTCGGCAAGGTGATCAACCCGGACGGCATCCGCACGATCGGCGAATTCCCGAACCTGACCGCGGCGATGGAACGCGCCGGCTGGAAGGAGTCGCGCATCCGCAAGATCATGGGCGAGAACTGGGTGCGCGTGTTCAAGGACGTGTGGGGCGCATAAGCGTCACGCCGGCCGGACAACCCCCAGCGATTCAACAATAAAAAATCGGGACGTGCCCGCGCAAGCCGCGCGGGCACGCGGACGATGTCATGCCTGCGCGCCGAGACGCGCGGCCATTTTCCTCACGGAGTCACCACGATGCAACCGCAACTGCCGATCAACGTCGATCCCGATACCGGCGTCTGGACCACCGATGCACTGCCGATGCTGTATGTGCCGCGTCACTTCTTCACGAACAACCACGTCGCGGTCGAGGAAGCGCTCGGCGTCGAAGCGTATGCCGAGATCCTCTACAAGGCCGGCTACAAGTCCGCATACCACTGGTGCGACAAGGAAGCGAAGCTGCACGGCCTGACCGGCATGGCCGTGTTCGAGCACTACCTGAAGCGCCTGTCGCAGCGCGGCTGGGGCCTGTTCTCGATCATCGAGGCCGATCCGGCCAGCGCGCGCGCGAAGATCGAGCTGCGCCACTCGTCGTTCGTGCTTCAGCAGCCGGGCAAGGAAGGCAAGCTCTGCTACATGTTCGCCGGCTGGTTCGCCGGTGCGATGGACTGGGTCAACGACACGACGCCGGAAGGCAAGGGCGCGCCGCGCGCGCAATCGAAGGAAGTGCAGTGCGCGGCCGAGCATCACGACCACTGCGTCTTCGAAGTGTCGCCGATCGCGCACTGAAGTACCGGTTCACCGATACAGAACAACCCGCAACACGAGACATTCGAACGCCAGAGGTCGCCTGCGATGCGTTATCCCCACCTGTTCAAACCCATGCAGCTGAACCAGTTGACGCTGCGCAACCGGATCGTCAGCACCGCGCACGCCGAGGTGTATGCCGAGCCGGGCGGCCTGCCGGGCGACCGCTATATCCGCTACTACGAAGAAAAGGCGAAGGGTGGCGTCGGCCTCGCGATCTGCGGCGGGTCGAGCCCGGTGTCGATCGACAGCCCGCAGGGCTGGTGGAAATCGGTGAACCTGTCGAACGACAAGATCATCGATCCGCTCACGCGTCTCGCCGACACGATGCACAAGCACGGCGCGAAGATCATGATCCAGGCGACGCACATGGGCCGCCGCTCGTCGTTCCACGGCGAGCACTGGCCGCACCTGATGTCGCCGTCGGGTGTGCGCGAGCCGGTGCACCGCGGCAACGCGAAGATCATCGAGATCGAGGAAATCCGCCGCATCATCGGCGATTTCGCGGCGGCCGCGAAGCGCGTGAAGGCCGCCGGCATGGACGGCATCGAAATCTCGGCCGCTCACCAGCACTTGATCGACCAGTTCTGGAGCAAGCGCTCGAACCACCGCACCGACGAATGGGGCGGCAGCCTGGAGAACCGCCTGCGCTTCGGCATCGAGGTGCTGACGGCGGTGCGCGAGGCGGTCGGCAAGGATTTCTGCGTCGGCCTGCGCATGTGCGGCGACGAATTCCACGAGGACGGCCTCGATCACGAAGCGCTGAAGGAAATCGCGCAGGCGATGTCGGAGACGGGCCTGATCGACTACCTGAGCGTGGTCGGTTCGGGCGGCGACACGCACAACACGATCGCCAACTGCATGCCGCCGATGGCGTTGCCGCCGGAGCCGTTCGTGCACCTCGCGGCCGGCATCAAGTCGGTCGTGAAGATTCCGGTGATGCACGCGCAGAGCATCCGCGATGCGGGCCAGGCCGAGCGCCTGCTCGCCACCGGCATGATCGACCTGGTCGGCATGACGCGTGCGCAGATCGCCGATCCGCACATGGTGATCAAGATCCGCGACGGCCGCGAGGACGAAATCAAGCAGTGCGTCGGCGCGAACTACTGCATCGACCGCCAGTACAACGGCCTCGACGTGCTGTGCATTCAAAACGCCGCGACGTCGCGCGAAGCGACGATGCCGCACATCGTCGAGAAGTCGCGCGGCCCGAAGCGCAAGGTGGTCGTGGTGGGCGCGGGCCCCGCGGGCCTCGAGGCGGCGCGCGTCGCGAAGCTGCGCGGCCACGACGTCGTGCTGTTCGAGAAGAACGCGGAAGTGGGCGGCCAGGTGATGATCGCCGCGAAGGCGCCGCAGCGCGAACAGATGTCGGGGATCATCCGCTGGTTCGACATGGAAACCAAGCGCCTGGGCGTCGACCGCCGCTTGGGCGTCGCCGCCGACGAGAAGATGATCATGGCCGAGAAGCCGGACATCGTCGTGCTCGCGACGGGCGGCTCGAGCTTCACGTGGCAGGTGCCGGGCTGGGGCGTGGCCGAAGGCCTGGCCGTCAGCTCGTGGGACATCCTGACCGGCAAGGTCGAACCGAAGCAGAACGTGCTGCTGTTCGACGGCGTGAGCACGCATGCAGGCGCGGGCGTGGCCGACTTCATGGCGAGCCGCGGCTCGAAGGTCGAGGTCGTCACGCCGGACGTGAAGGTGGCCGATGATTGCGGCGGCACGACGTTCCCGATCTTTTATCGCCGCCTGTACGCGCTCGGCGTGATCCCCACGCCGAACACGATGCTCGACCGCGTCTATGAAGAAGACGGCAAGAAGATCGCCGTGCTGCGCAACGAGTACACGGAAGAACTGGAAGAACGCGCGGTCGACCAGGTGGTGATCGAGAACGGTTCGTCGCCGAACGACGAGCTGTACTGGAAGCTCAAGCCGGAATCGCTGAACCGCGGCCAGATCGATCCGCACACGCTGTTTGCGGCCGAACCGCAGCCGTGCCTGTCGGAAGAACTCGGCAACGGCCGTTTCCTGCTGTTCCGCGTCGGCGACTGCATCTCGATGCACAACGTCCACGGCGCGATCTACGACTCGCTGCGTCTCGTGAAGGATTTCTGAAGATGAATCCGTCCTTCCTCATTACCGCACTGTTGTGGCTGTCGGTGGCGGGGCTCGCGTTCGCGGTCGCGAAGCGCTCGTCCTACTGGCGTCTCGGCCGGGCCACGGCGCCCGGCTCGTTCGGCGTCGCGAACCTGTTCGCGATTCCGAAGCGTTATTTCGTCGACCTGCACCATGTGGTCGCCCGCGATCCGTACATCGCGAAGACCCACGTCGCGACCGCCGGCGGCGCGATCGGCGCGCTCGCGCTGGTGTTCGTCAACTACGGCCTCGCGATCTACTCGCCGTGGCTCGACAAGCTGATCTT
The DNA here is from genome assembly GCF_009362305.1 of Burkholderia sp. BE17. Lineage (NCBI taxonomy): Bacteria > Pseudomonadati > Pseudomonadota > Betaproteobacteria > Burkholderiales > Burkholderiaceae > Burkholderia > Burkholderia sp. BE17. The sequence goes on along the minus strand of NZ_WHNU01000018.1, from coordinate 78,219 downwards.
CCTCGCGGCGCTCGCGATGCTGGTCGGCGCGGTGTTCGTGTGGCGCCGGCGCGCGGCGAAGGACGTGCCCGCCCGCCTGTCGCGCGGCCCGTGGAACACGCTGCCCTGGCTGCTCGGTTCGTTCGCGCTCGGCCTCGTGCTGTTCATGCTGGTGCCGACCGGCGCGATGTCGGGCGCGTTCGCGGTGCTCTGCGCGCTGCTGATCGGCATCGGCGCATTCACGATGACGGTCGGCGCCGCGAAGGGCGGCCCGATGAAGCATGCGATCGCGGGCCTGCTGCACCTCGCGTTCCACCCGCGCCAGGAGCGTTTCGCGGCCACGCGCGAATCGTTCACCGGCAACGGCACGGCCACGCCGCCGACCGCACTGAAGCTGCCGGACATCGAGCATCAGGAGTACGGCGTCGCAAAGCCGGTCGAATTCCGCTGGAACCAGCTGCTGAGCTTCGATGCGTGCGTGCAGTGCGGCAAGTGCGAAGCCGCGTGCCCCGCGTTCGCGTCGGGCCAGCCGCTGAACCCGAAGAAGCTGATCCAGGATCTGGTGGTCGGCATGGCCGGCGGCACCGATGCCGCGTACGCGGGCAGTCCGCCTCCGGGCCTCGCGGTCGGCCAGCATCGCGGCGAGCCGAACGGCCCGATCGTGTCGGGCCTGATCGAGGAACAGACGCTGTGGTCGTGCACGACCTGCCGCGCGTGCGTGCAGGAATGCCCGATGCTGATCGAGCACGTCGACGCGATCGTCGACATGCGCCGCAACCGCACGCTCGTGCACGGCTCGGTGCCGGGCAAGGGCCAGGAAGTGCTCGCGAACCTGCGCGAGACCGGCACGATGGGCGGCTACGACACGGCCGCGCGCTACGACTGGTCGGTCGACCTCAGCGCACCGGTCGCGCAGCCGGGCAAGCCGGTCGACGTGCTGTTCGTCGCGGGCGAAGGCGCGTTCGACATGCGCTACCAGCGCACGCTGCGCGCGTTCGTCAAGGTGCTGAACAAGGCCGGTGTCGACTACGCGGTGCTCGGTTCGACCGAGACCGATACGGGCGACGTCGCGCGCCGGCTCGGCGACGAGGCGACGTTCCAGCAGATGGCGAAGCGCCTGATCGGCACGCTCGGCACGCTGTCGTACAAGCAGATCGTGACGGCCGACCCGCACGTGATGCACAGCCTGCGCAACGAATACCGTGCGCTCGGGCTGCGCGTGACGGTCAAGCATCACACGACCTATCTCGCCGAACTGGCCGACAGCGGCAAGATCGCGCCGAAGGCCGTCGAAGCGCTGCAGGACAAGCGCACGACCTATCACGACCCGTGTTATCTCGGCCGCTACAACGGCGAGACGGAAGCGCCGCGCAAGCTGCTGAAGACGATCGGCATCCAGGTCGTCGAGATGGAGCGCAACGGCATGCGCGGCCGCTGCTGCGGCGGTGGCGGCGGTGCGCCGCTGACCGACATCCCCGGCAAGCAGCGCATTCCGGACATCCGCATCGCCGACGCACGCACGATCGGCGCGGACGTGGTCGCGGTTGCGTGCCCGAACTGCACGGCGATGCTCGAAGGCGTCGTGGGCCCGCGCCCCGACGTGCTCGACGTGGCCGAACTCGTTGCCGCCTCGCTGGAGTGAATCGATGAATACGATCAAACGAATCGATCCGCGCCGGCCGTTCATCATCACGGCCGCGGGCCTGAAGCGCATCACGCTCGGCGAGGAAGGCAGCGCCGACTCGAGCGCCGCGCACTGGTCCGCGCACGGCCATGCGGCAGCCGCGAAGCCGCGCCGCACGGTGCAGGAGCCGAAGCACGTGATGCTGGTGGTCGCGCACGGCGAACGCGGCGCACTCGACGATCATGCACGGCAGGCGATTGCCGCCGCCGCGGTGCTCGCCGATGCCCAGACCGAAGTCGCGCTGCTTGCATTCGGCGAACTGAAGGACGACGTCGCCGAACTCGGCGTCGACAAGCTGGTTGAACTTGCGGGCTTCGATCGCCGCGCATTCGATCCCGAAAGCGAATTGCAAGCGTTGCAGGCGTGTGTCGCGGCGCTCTCGCCGAAACACGTGTTCGTGCCCGACAACGCGACGGGCGACGGCGATCTCGGCCGGCGTTACGCGGCGGCCGCCGGCGCGAGCGTCGCGACCAACGTCGTCGAGATCGACGCGAAGCATGTCGGCGCGTATGCGCAGGCCGGCCGCGCGTTCGCGACGCGCGGGCTGCCCGACGTGATCCTGCTCGCGCAGAACGCGGTCGACGCGAAGCTGCCATTCGTCGGCGCGGGCGAACGCCTGGCCGCCGATTTAATCCGCCCGGCCCATGACGCCGCGCAGCCGTATCGCGATCTCGGCCTCGAGGAAATCGATGCGGCGCGGGTTGCGCTCGAGGAAGCCGATTTCATCGTGTCGGCCGGCAACGGCGTGTCCGACATCGGCGCGTTCGAGCAGTTGGCCGGTGCGTTCGGCGCGGCGATCGGCGCGAGCCGCGTCGCGGTCGACAACGGTCACTTCACGCGCGACAAGCAGGTCGGCGCGACCGGCAAGACGGTCGAGGCGAGCGTGTATATCGCGTTCGGCATCTCGGGCGCGGTGCAGCACTTGCAGGGGATCAAGGACTGCCGCCACGTGATCGCGGTGAACCTCGACGGCAGCGCGCCGATCGCGAAACGCGCGAATCTGACGGTGGTCGGCGATGCGCAGGCGACGATCGCCGCGCTGATCGAACAGGTGCAGGCCGCGCGGGTCGCGCGCGGACAATCGCCGGCAGCGGTCGGCAATCGTGAACCGGAAGGAGTCGCAGCATGAACGCCCCTCGCCAGTTGCAACGCATCGCGGTGCTCGTGTCCGTCGGCCGGCACCCGGTCAGCGGCGTCGCGCGCTACAGCCGCAACGACGCGGCCGCGCTCGAAACCGGCCGCCAGCTCGCGGAACGGCATCGCGCGCAACTCGACGTGATCCATGCAGGCGACCCCGCGAATGCGGCGCTTGCCGAATATCTCGCGCTCGGCGCGCGGGAGGTCGAAGTGCTGGCCTGCCGCGACGACGCCGACGCCGCGCACGCGCTCGCCGCGCGCATCGAAGGCTACGACCTCGTGCTGACCGGCACGCGCGCCGAGGGCGCGTACGACACCGGGATGCTGCCGTATCGCGTCGCCGCCGCGCTCGGTTATCCGCTCGTCGGCTCGGCCGTCGATGTGACGGTCGAAGGCGGCCGCGCGGCCGTGCGGCAATTTTTGCCGAAGGGGCTGCGGCGCCGCGTCGACGCGGCGCTGCCGGCCGTCGTCGCCGTCCATCCGCTCGCCAATACCGAGCCGCGCTACGCGTATGCGCGGCTGCGTGCCGGCGCGATCCGGCCGGCGCTCGCGGCGCCCGGCGCGGACGCCGACGCGGCCGCGTGGACGGTCGGTCCGGTTGAGCGTAAACCCGTAAAACTGGTCGCCGCCGAGAAGCGTTCCGGGCATGCCCGGATGCTGTCCGCGACGACGACCGAAAGTCGTGGCGGCAGCGTCGTAAATGAAGGGAGTTCGGTCGAAAAAGCACAAGTGATCCTCGCGTATTTGCGCGAGCATCAGCTCATCGACTACTGATTTTGATGCCTGTCGGCAAGAACCCAGGGATGCAAGGAATCCGGAGCAAACGATGAAAGTATCGGCAGACATTCGTGCACTGATCGAGCGGCGCAAGGAAGGGCACAGCCTCGACGCACCGTTTTACACGAGCGAGGAAATTTTCGCGCTCGACATGGAGGCGATTTTCCGCCAGCACTGGATCCAGGTGGCGGTCGAGCCGGACATTCCCGAGCCGGGCGACTACCTGACCGTGGAGCTGGGGACCGATTCGATCCTGATCGTGCGTGACGACGACATGGCGATTCGCGCGTTCCACAACGTGTGCCGTCACCGCGGCGCGCGCCTGTGCAACGAGGACAAGGGCTCGGTCGGCAACATTGTATGTCCGTACCACAGCTGGACCTACAACCTGACGGGCCAGCTGATGTTCGCCGAGCACATGGGCGAGCAGTTCGACCGCTGCAAGCACAGCCTGAAGTCGGTGCACGTCGAGAACCTCGCGGGCCTGATCTTCATCTGCCTCGCCGAAGAACCGCCGGTCGACTTCGCGAAGATGCGCGCCGAGATGGAGCCGTACCTGCTGCCGCACGACCTGCCGAGCACGAAGATCGCCGCGCAGATCGACATCATCGAGGAAGGCAACTGGAAGCTCACGATGGAGAACAACCGCGAATGCTATCACTGCGTCGCGAACCATCCGGAGCTGACGATCTCGCTGTACGAATACGGCTTCGGCTACCAGCGTTCCGACGCCAACGCCGAGGGCATGGATGCGTTCGCGGAGACGTGCATCCGGCGCGGGAAGGAGTGGGCGGAGATGGGCCTGCCGTCCGCCGAGATCGAAAAGCTGCACGACGTGACGGGCTTCCGCACGCAGCGCCTGCCGCTCGATCGCCACGGCGAATCGCAGACGCTCGATGCGAAGGTCGCGTCGAAGAAGCTGCTCGGCGGTTTCGAAAAGGCCGATCTCGGCGGGCTGTCGTTCTGGACGCAGCCGAACTCGTGGCACCACTTCATGAGCGATCACATCGTGACGTTCTCGGTGATCCCGCTGTCGGCCGGCAAGACGCTCGTGCGCACGAAGTGGCTCGTGCACAAGGACGCGAAGGAAGGCATCGACTACGACGTGAAGAACCTCACGGCCGTGTGGAACGCGACCAACGACCAGGATCGTGCGCTCGTCGAATTCTCGCAGCGCGGCGCAACCAGCAGCGCATACGAGCCGGGCCCGTACTCGCCGTACACGGAAGGTCTCGTCGAAAAATTCTCGGCCTGGTACATCGGCCGGCTCGCCGAAAAAACCGGCGAATAGTATCCAGCAGCGAACAAGCGGAGCAACTGATGAAACGACCCCCACGCTCACTGCGTTCCCTGCCCCCCAAGGGGGCGGTCAGCCTCCTTGGGGCGGCCCGGCGGAGGCTGACATGATGCGAGATGCGGCCAATTTCGAGCCGACGGACAGCCGGGTGACACGCCCGGCGTTCTGGAACGCTCTTCCCGAGCGCTGGACGAGCGACGTCGAGGAAACGCTGGTGTGCTGCCAGGTGCGGCAGGAAACGCACGACGTGAAGAGTTTCTTCTTCCGTTCGCCGCAGGGTCGCTCGTTCTCGTTCGAACCCGGGCAGTTCTTGACGCTCGAGCTCGACATCGACGGCGAAACGATCAACCGCTGCTACACGATCTCGTCGTCGCCGGCGCGACCGCACACGGTGTCGATCACGGTCAAGCGCGTGCCGGGCGGCAAGGTGTCCAACTGGCTGCACGACAACCTGCAGCCGGGCGCATCGGTGCGCGTGCTCGGCCCGGCCGGCGAATTCACGTGTGCGCGGCATCCGGCGCGCAAGTACCTGTTCCTGTCGGCCGGCTCGGGCGTCACGCCGCTGATGTCGATGAGCCGCGCGCACCATGATCTCGCGGAAGATCGCGACATCCTGTTCGTGTACAGCGCGCGTACGCCGGACGACATCATCTTCGCACGCGAGCTCGACCTGATCGCGTCGAATCATACGAATTTCCGCACGTCATTCGTCGTCGAGCGCCTGGGCGCGCGCACCAACTGGCCGGGCGTCACGGGCTTCCTGACGCTGCCGCTGCTGAAGCTGATCGCGCCGGACTTCATGGAACGCGAAGTCTTCACGTGCGGCCCCGCGCCGTACATGAAGGCCGTGCGCGACCTGCTCGACGAAGCCGGTTTCGATCGCAAGCAGTATCACGAGGAGAGCTTCTCGTTCGAAACGCTTGCGCAGACCGCGAGCGACGAGTTGCTCGCCGATCTCGCGCCGCCGGCCGAAGGCGGCGACGCCGAGACGAAGCAGTACACGGTCAGCTTCGCGAAGAGCAACCGCGAGATCGCGTGCGGCTCGGAGCAGCACGTGCTCGACGCGGCGCGCCAGTCGGGCGTGCGGCTGCCGGCCTCGTGCACGCAGGGCATGTGCGGCACCTGCAAGGTGAAGCTCGTGTCGGGGCAGGTCGAGATGAAACACAACGGCGGCATCCGCCAGCGAGAGATCGACCAGGGGATGGTGCTGCTGTGCTGCAGCAAGCCGCTGTCCGATCTCGTGATCGACAAGTAGTCAAAACGCGCCATCGGCTGTCCGGGCGCGTCGCGTCCGGACAAGCATCCGTCGGAAAACAACGATACCGCGGATTTGTGGTTGAAGAACCTAGAGAGGCAACGCGCGCAGGCGCATATCAAGGAGATCGACCATGAAGTTGTTCGGAAAACTGTTGTGGACCGGCGCACTGTCGGCGATGGTGGCATTGAGCGCATCCGCGCTTGCCGATACGAAGCCGACGTTGAAGATCGGCTACGTCGAAGGCTGGGACGACAGCGTTGCCACGTCGAACGTCGCGGCCCGCGTCATCGAGAAGAAGCTCGGCTACCAGGTCAAGCTCGTGCCGGTCGCGGCCGGGATCATGTGGCAGGGCGTCGCGCGCGGCGATCTCGACGCGACGCTGTCCGCGTGGCTGCCGGTCACGCACGGCTCGTACTGGGATGAGTACAAGACCAAAGTCGTCGACCTCGGCGCGAATTTCGCGGATGCGAAGATCGGCCTGATTGTGCCGGACTATGTGAAGGCGAAGAGCATCGACGACCTGAACGCGGAGAAGGGCAGTTTCGGCGGCCGGATCGTCGGCATCGACGCGGGTGCCGGCGTGATGCGCAAGACCGACGAAGCGATCAAGAGCTACGGGCTGAGCTACACGCTGATGCCGAGTTCGGGCAGCGCGATGACGGCCGAGCTGTCGCGTTCGGTCAGCGCGAACAAGCCGGTCATCGTGACCGGCTGGGCGCCGCACTGGATGTTCGCGAAGTGGAAGCTGCGCTTCCTCGAGGATCCGAAGAAGGTGTTCGGCGGCGCCGAGCACGTCGACAGCGTCGCGAATCCGGGCCTCGAAGCGAAGGCCAAGCCGGTCGTCGCGTTCCTGAAGAAATTCCAGTGGAAGCCGGGTGAAATCGACAGCGTGATGCTGGCGATCCAGAACGGTTCGAAGCCGGAAGCGGCCGCCGACGCGTGGATTGCGGCGCATGCCGATCGCGTGAATTCGTGGACGGAGGGCGCGCAGTAAGCACTAAAATCTTTGTCATACGAAGCACCGTAAAAATACGCCGGGAATGACCTGAAGGAATCCGAAATAATCGTGAATTCATGCAGCCATATCCCGGTTTTCTTTTACTGATTCTGCAAGTAAGTGCTTAAGTTGTTACACTACGGCCCTTGTGCGGAGTCATCACAGGAGGATATGGATGAGTCAAGCAGGACTGCGTGCGAACAGCACCAGTGATGTCGAGGCAACCATCTCACATGATTCGACGGGCCACACTCTGCATCGTGGCCTGACTTGGAAAGACGCGTTCTGGGTAACGAGCGGCGTGCCGGCAGGCGTGCTGTTCACGATCGGCGGCGTATGCGCGACGATCGGCCAGCCCGCGTGGGCGATCTGGATCGCCGCGATCACGATGGGGTTGATCCAAAGCGCGACTTATGCGGAAATCTCGGGGCTATTTCCTCATAAATCGGGCGGCGCGTCGGTGTATGGCGCGATCGGCTGGGTCCGTTACAGCAAGCTGATTGCCCCGGTGTCCGTGTGGTGCAACTGGCTCGCGTGGTCGCCGATGCTCGCGCTCGGCTGCGGCCTCGCGGCGAGCTATGCGCTCACGAGTCTCTTTCCCGCCGACGCGGCGGTGCTGCACTGGCAGCTCAAGTTGGCGGACCTGAGCTTTATCAAGCCCGGCCTGTCCCTGCGGATCAACGCGACGTTCATCATCGCGACGATCCTGCTTCTCATCACGTTCAAGCTTCAGCACAGCGGTGCGTCGAAGGCTGCGCGCACGCAGCGCATTCTCGGCATCGCATCGCTCACGCCGCTGTTGATCGTCGGCATCGTGCCGTTCGTCACGGGCGACGTGCCGATGTCGAACCTGCTCCCGCTGCTGCCGCTCGGCCACGACGCGCAAGGCAATCTCACGGCCGCGACCTTCGGCTCGTGGAACGGGCAGGGCGTCACGATGGCGCTCGGCGCGATGTTCATGGCCGGCTGGGCGTCGTACGGTTTCGAAACCGCCGTTTGCTACACGCGTGAATTCCGCGATCCGCGCCGCGACACCGCGAAGGCGATCTTCTGGTCGGGTGCGTTGTGTCTCGTCGTGATGACGCTCGTGCCGCTGGCGTTCCAGGGCGCGCTCGGCACGCAGGCGATGCTCGATCCCGCGATCGGCGACGGCACCGGCGTCGCGGCCGCGATGGCGAAGATCGTCGGCGGCGGCGCGTGGGTCGCGAACGCGGTCGTCGTGATGCTGATGCTGTCGATCCTGCTGATCGTGATGACGTCGATGATGGGCTCGTCGCGCACGCTGTACCAGGCATCGGTCGACGGCTGGCTGCCGAAGTACCTGTCGCACGTGAACGAGCACGGCTCGCCCACGCGCGCGATGTGGACCGATCTCGGCTTCAACCTCGTGTTGCTGCTGATGTCGGACTACATGACGGTGCTGTCGATCTCGAACGTCTGCTACATGCTGTTCGTATTCCTGAATCTTCAGTCGGGCTGGATCCACCGGATGGATCGCGGCAACTGGGATCGACCGTTCCGCTGCCCGACGTGGCTGCTGGTCGGCGGCGCGATCTGCGGTTATGCGAACCTCGTGTATGTCGGCGCGGGTGCGAACCTGCAGGGCGAAGGTACGCTGCGCAACGGCTTGATCGCGATGCTGCTGATCGTGCCGGTGTTCCTCTATCGACACTACTGGCAGGACCGCGGCCGCTTTCCCGCGCAGATGCAGCGCGACATGGAGCTCGAGGTGCCGAAGCGCAGCATGTGGTTGAATCTGATGCCTTATGCGGCGCTGATCGGGGCGGGGCTGACGATCTGGTTGTCGTATTACTTTGCGTGGGTGAAGTGACGAAGTAATGCGCGTATCGCCGCGCGATGGTGCCGGAAACCGCACACGGGGCCGTCGCGTGAAGCGTCAGACGCAATGCGATTGCAAAATGGCCCGACCGGTACGCCGGTCGGGCCATTTTTCGTTTTCTTCGCGCTCGAACGAACGCGCCGCGCTGTTACGAAAACACCACCGTCCGATCCCCGTTCAAAAACACACGCCGCTCGATAAACGCCTTCACCGCACGCGCGAGCGTGATGCTTTCGACATCACGCCCCACCGCGAGCAACTGCTCCGGCCGCAGCGCGTGATCCACACGCTCGACGACCTGCTCGATGATCGGGCCTTCGTCGAGATCGTCGGTGACGAAGTGCGCGGTCGCGCCGATCAGTTTCACGCCGCGCGCATGCGCCTGGTGATACGGCTTCGCGCCCTTGAAGCCGGGCAGGAACGAATGATGGATGTTGATCGCGCGGTTCGCGAGCTTCGCGCTCGTCTCCTGCGACAGCACCTGCATGTAGCGCGCGAGGATCACGAGCTCGGCGCCGCTCGATTCGAAGAAATCGAGCCACTGCGCTTCCTGCTGCGCCTTCGTGTCGGCCGTGATCGGGAAGTGCCGGAACGGCAGCCCGTGCTGCGCGGCCATCGGCTCGAAATCGGGGTGGTTCGACACGATGCCGACGATGTCCATCTTCAGTTCGCCCATCCGCCAGCGGAACAGCAGGTCCGCGAGGCAGTGCTCGAGCTTCGACACCATGATCAGCACCTTCGGCCGCGCGTTCACGTCGTGGATCGCCCATTGCATGTCGCCGCCCAGGCCGGCCGCGATCGGCGCGAATTCCTGGCGCAACGCGTCGATCTGCAGCGTTTCATCCGTCGGATGAAAGACGCAGCGCACGAAGAAGCGGTTGCTGAGATCGTCGTCGAACACGTTCAGCGCATCGACATAGCAGCGATGGCGATCGAGAAAGCCGACGACGGCGGCGACCTGGCCGGCCGCGCTCGAGCACGACAGTGTCAGGACGAATTGATCGGGGCGGTGCTCGGCGGTCATGAGAATCCTCGGATGGCATGGGGCGCACGGCCGCGCGGCAGCGCACCAAAGCGTCGCGCCGCGCGGGTTGCGGGAGACTCAAGTAAATCAGGACGATTTTGGGGAGGATAGAACCAACGCGCCGTGTGGCTGGTATCGGTGCGCCAGCGCGCGGGGGCGGGCTTGGGCCGTCACGCGCTCGCGCTTGCGCACGCGTCGAGCAGCCAGCGCCGGAACACGTGGGTCGCGTCCGGCTCAGGCCGCTGCGGCGGCCGCACCAGGAAGTAGCCGCGCGACGTGACGACGGGTGCGTCGACGAGCTTCACGAGCTGGCCGGACGCGACGAGCTCGTCGACGAGCGGCGACCAGCCGAGCGCGACGCCTTCGCCAAGCAGCGCCGCGTGGATCACGAGCGCGTAGCTGTTGAAGGTCACGCCGCGCGCGGCGGCGGCCGTGTCGAGGCCGTGCGCGTCGAACCAGCCGGACCACGACAGCCAGCGCTCGGGGCGCGTCGGCTGCACGTGCAGCAGCGGCAGCGCGAGCAGTTGGTCGGCCCGCGCGACGTGCGGGTGCGCGTCGCGGAACGCGGGCGAGCACACGGGCGTGACGGATTCCGGAAAGAGCCGCGCGGCCGTGCACGACGGCCAGTGGCCGTCGCCGAACAGGATCGCGATGTCGCCGTGGTCGCGCTGCGCGTCGTAATCCTGTGACGTGACGACGCGCACGTCGACATCCGGCATCACGTGCTTCAGGCCCGCCAGGCGCGGCATCAGCCAGTAGGTCGCGAAACCGAAGTCGGTGACGATCGTGAGCGCGCCGTGCTCGCGGCGCGCGCGCAGCGTCGCGGTGGCGCCGCGCAGCGTGTCGAGGCTCAGCCGCACGGCTTCGTACAGGCACTGGCCGTCGGCCGTCAGCGTGACGCCGCGCGGGCTGCGCTCGAACAGCGGCACGCCGAGCTCGGCCTCGAGCTGGAACACCTGCTGGCTCACGGCCGGCTGCGTCGAGCCGAGCTCGCGCGCGGCGGCCGTGAAGCTCGCGAGCCGGGCGGCCGATTCGAATGCGCGCAGCGCCTGCATCGACGGTAACGGTTCGGATTTCGACATAAGTCCTTCTAATGGCCCCATAAGGGCAGGACGCCTACCCGCCCGAATTCGGGCGGGAGATAGTGCATCGGACGGTACGGCACACGCGCTTCACGGCCGCCGCGCCGGGCCTTTCCGCGATTCTAGCCAGTCGCGGCGGGCACGCGCGGCACTTTCTTCGGGCCGCCTCCGTCATGCCGGACGTCTCGCTGCCAAAGCGGCGCGCCGTTCCATTCGAACACCGTTTTCCCCACGACCGCCGATGACGAACCCGACACCCAACATCCTGATCCTGATGGCCGACCAGCTCACGCCGTTCGCGCTGCCGGCGTACGGCAACCGCGTCGCGCGCACGCCGACGCTCGACCGGCTCGCCGCGCAAGGCGTGGTGTTCGACGCCGCGTACTGCGCGAGCCCGCTGTGCGCGCCGTCGCGTTTCTCGCTGCTGACCGGCAAGCTGCCGTCGGGGATCGGCGCCTACGATAACGCCGCCGAATTGCCGGCGCAAACGCTGACGTTCGCGCACTACCTGCGCGCGGGCGGCTACCGGACGATGCTGTCCGGCAAGATGCATTTCTGCGGGCCCGACCAGTTGCACGGCTTCGAGGAGCGGCTCACGACCGACATCTATCCGGCCGATTTCGGCTGGGTGCCCGACTGGGACAGCCCGACCGAGCGGCCGAGCTGGTATCACAACATGAGCTCGGTGCTCGACGCGGGCCCGTGCGTGCGCACGAACCAGCTCGATTTCGACGACGAAGTCACGTTCGCCGCGAAGCAGAAGCTGTACGACGTCGCGCGCGAACGTGCGGCCGGGCACGATGCGCGGCCGTTCTGCATGGTCGTGTCGCTGACCCATCCGCATGACCCGTATGCGATCACGCGCGAATACTGGGATCTGTATCGCGACGACGAGATCGACATGCCGGCCGTGCGGCTCGATGCAGCGGACAGCGACCCGCATTCGCAGCGGCTGCGCTTCGTCTGCGAGAACGATCGCACGCCGCCGACCGACGCGCAGATCCGCGCCGCGCGCCGCGCGTACTACGGCGCAACCTCCTACGTCGATACGCAGTTCGGCAGCGTGCTCGCCGCGCTCGAGCAGTGCGGGTTCGCCGACGACACGATCGTGATCGTCACGTCCGACCACGGCGACATGCTCGGCGAGCGCGGGCTCTGGTACAAGATGACGTTCTTCGAAGGCGGCTGCCGCGTGCCGCTGATCGTCCATGCGCCGGGCCGCTTCGGCGCCGCGCGCGTGCGCGGGCCGGTGTCGCACGTCGACCTGGTGCCGACGCTCGTCGACCTGGCCGGCGCCGCGCCCGCCGGCGGCTGGCCGGACCCGGTCGACGGCGCGAGCCTCGTGCCGCACCTGCACGGCACGCCCGCGCACGATGTCGCGCTTGGCGAATACCTGGCGGAAGGCGCGGTCGCGCCGGTCGTGATGATCCGCCGCGGCGACTGGAAATACGTGCATTGCCCGGCCGATCCCGACCAGCTCTACAACCTCGCCGACGATCCGCGCGAGCTGACGAACCTGGCCGGCTCGCCGGAAGCCGCCGGCGTGCTCGCGGCGTTCCGCGTTGAAGCCGCGCAGCGCTGGAACCTGCCCGAGCTGGACCGGCAGGTGCGCGCGAGCCAGCGGCGCCGGCGCTTCCATTACGCGGCGGCGACGCAGGGCCGCATCCATGCGTGGGACTGGCAGCCGTTCACCGACGCGAGCCAGCGTTACATGCGCAATCACATCGAACTCGACACGCTCGAGGCGATGGCGCGTTTTCCGCGGGTCGGGCGCTGAGCGTCCCGCATCGCGATCATTGACGAACGACGGAGGAAGCTGGCGATGGAACGGCAATGCAATGCAGCAATCCGGGTCGGCGCGGCGCTCGCCGCGGCCGCCTGCCTGATGACGACACAGGGCGCGCATGCGGCCGACCCGCAGACGTGCAGCGACGTGAAGATGGCGGCGCCCGGCTGGACCGACATCGACGCGACGAACGCGATGGCGGGCGTCGTGCTGAAGGCGCTCGGCTACCGGCAGGACGTGGCGAACCTGTCGGTGCCGATCACGTACCAGGGGCTCAAGAAAGGGCAGGTCGACGTGTTCCTCGGCAACTGGATGCCCGCGCAGGCGCCGCTCGTGAAGCCGTTCGTCGAAGATAAATCGATCGACGTGCTGCACGCGAACCTGAGCGGCGCGAAGTTCACGCTTGCGGTGCCCGACTACGTCGCGGCCGCGGGCGTGCATACGTTCGCCGATCTCGCGCGCTATGCCGACCGCTTCGGCGGCAAGATCTACGGGATCGAGCCGGGCGCGCCCGCGAACCAGAACATCAAGCTGATGCTGTCCGACCACGCGCTCGGCACGGCCAGCTGGTCGCTCGTCGAATCGAGCGAGACGGGAATGCTCACGCAGGTCGAGCGCGCGGTGCGCGACAAGCGCTGGATTGTATTTCTTGCGTGGGAGCCGCATTTGATGAACACGAAGTTCCATCTGACCTACCTGTCGGGCGGCGATGCGTACTTCGGCCCGAACTACGGCGGCGCGACGGTCAACACGGTCACGCGCGCCGGGTTCGCCGGCCAGTGCGCGAACCTTGCGCGGCTGTTCCGGCAGATGACGTTCTCCGTCGACGTCGAGAACCGGATGATCGCCGACATGCTCGACCACAAAACGTCGCCCGCGCTCGCGGCGCAGCACGCGCTGAAGGCCGACCCGGCGCTGGTCGCCGGCTGGCTGGACGGCGTGACGACGGCCGCCGGCGCACCGGGCCTGCCGGCCGTGCGCGCGGCCCTCGACGGCCGCTGACCCCGCCTCCGGGCGGCCGGTTTTTGCCGTGCCGCCCGTCTACGTGTTTTCCCGACCCGTCGCATCGTGACCATTTAGTGTCGCCTTCAGACGGGTGACCCGAAATATGGGTTTGTATTTTTTCGCCAATGGCTGCGTTATTGCGAAAAACGAAATGCCGAAGCCAGCGGGCGTACTGAATTCGAATCCACCGGCGCATCGCGGCACGCGCCGGAACGAGATTCTTTCCATCGAACGGTTCAGGGAGGGTGGTCGATAATGAAGCACACGAAAGTCGCCGTAGCCGCCGCGCTTGCATGCGCGGCCTGCATTCCCGCCATCGGGCACGCGCAAAGCAGCGTGACGCTGTACGGGATTCTCGACGCGGGCATCACGTATGTGAACAACACCGGCGGCTCGCACGTGGTCAAGTTCGACGACGGCGTCTCATACGGGAACCGCTTCGGCCTGAAGGGCACGGAAGACCTGGGCGGCGGCCTGAAGGCCGTGTTCACCCTCGAGAGCGGCTTCCACCTCGGCAACGGGCAGCTCGGCTTCGGCGGCGCGGAGTTCGGCCGGCAGGCGTATGTCGGCCTGCAGAACGACTGGGGCACGCTGTCGTTCGGCAACCAGCTCGACATCACGAACGAACTCGTGTCGATCTACAACATCTCGGCGTGGGGCAGCGGTTATGCGATCCACCAGGGCGACTTCGACCGCTTCAACGGCGACCGCCTGCCGAATTCGGTGAAATTCCTGTCGAACGACCTCAGCGGCTTCAAGTTCGGCGCGATGTACTCGTTCGGCAACGTCGCGGGCAACTTCCACCGCAACAGCGCATGGAGCGCGGGCGCGAGCTTCACGAAGGGCGACTTCTCGATCGGCGCCGCGTACACGCGCCTGAACAACCCGAACGGCATCTACGCGTTCGACCCGTACGCGATGATCGGCACGCACACGTTCCTCGGCCAGCAGACGGTTACCGTCGATCCTGCGACCGGCGCGCGCACCGACCTGTTCTCGAACACGCCGATGAACGTCGACAGCCAGGGCACGTTCGGCATCGGCTCGAGCTACACGATCGGCAAGCTGACGCTCGACGCCAACTTCTCGTATACGACGATCAAGGGTTTCGGCCAGTCGTCGCACATGCAGGTGTATGAAGGCGGCGGCTTGTACCAGTTCACGCCGGCGCTGAGCCTGATCGCGGGCTACCAGCATACGCGCTTCGAAGGCCATCACTGGAACCAGGGCACGGCGGGCCTGCACTACCTGCTGTCGAAGCGCACCGACGTGTATATCTCCGGCGATTACCTGCGCGCGTCGCAAGGCGTCGATGCGGTGGTCGGCTACAGCTTCACGCCGTCGACGACGCAGACGCAGGCCGACGTGCGGATCGGGATGCGGCATTCGTTCTGAGCGGGGTGGTTTAGAGCAGCGACGTCTTCAGCGAGGTCTCTCTTTGGCGCGAACTGCGGTTCGCGCTTTTTTTTTCTTCGGGGATTTCCGGGGGGCTGTCCGACCCTGAAGTGACCTTCGGCTTTCTCAAATGCGGACATTTCGTTTTTCGTCGCGCCGCACTTTTAGCGCCCCACACGAATGTGAGCGTCACGCGAGAAATCGTATGTCTTTAGCACCGGACGGATAGCGTCGATTAATTTATCCGTGTGGACGCTCATCATATAGATGGACGCCTTGCCACCATCGATTGTCACTTCATCACCATCCAGCTCGCCTAACTTCGTCTCCCTCGCTACCGATTCCAGCTCGTCTTCCAGCTGGTGTAGTCGCGTCAAATCAAGGCTGCCATAGTCCACGGCGATCACAATTTGATTGCTTTCGGCAAGGGGCGTCGCCCATGTTGGCTTTCCGAAAACGAGAAACAGGAAAAGTACAGCGCATTGGGTCAGTAAACGTTGGTTCATAGATTTTTCGTTAGTCAAGCATAGCGAGGCACAGCGGCGACGGGCTTCGATTGTCAACGATTCTGACCTCCAGATCGACCGGTTGAATCCGCCGCCATGAAGCGCAGTTCGGCCGGGGCATGTAACGGTCGCGAGCTCCCGTCGTCCATGCACAGCCTCCCGATCATGAAGCGTAGCCACGCCGGGGAGCCTCTTTCCGTTTGGCCCGGTGGGTTCAAAAAGTCAGCGGACAAGCTATCCGAAAACCCGAGCCCATACCGCCCGAAGGCGTCGCGCGCGGTCTTCGAAGAGATATGAGGCCGCCAGCGTCAAGAGACCTGAAATCGCACCCGTCACGATGTGCTCGACATAGGGGATACGGTAGTGACTCGTGTGCGAGTAGGCATCGCCCAACGTTGTCAGGACGCCAACGACCAGCGCATTGCCGTATCGATGCGCGTAGAGTTTCGCCAAAGGCGTGAAAGTCAAAAGTACAGCCAGGAGCCCGGTAAGCAGACCTGTATGAAACGCAATAGTCCAGTGGGCAAGGCTCATGATATTGCCCCAGCTCCCCGGCATGCAGGTCATGCACGCACTGGTCGGCTGCCAGAAACGCTGGATAAACAGTCTGACGCGGTGCTTCCACTCGGTTGACATGATGCATTCCCATCAATGCCGTCGTCACGGCCGAGGCCACCGCACGTATCGTTGAAGCAGTTTCCAAACCCTTTAACGAGCTTGCCGCCTCGTCACGGATGGGTTGGTCGTGCGCAGTAGAGGCCGAGCAACAACTTGGACATGGGGAAATACTACTCCACGATCAGACGGCCGCTGCTTCGACCGAGACCGGAACTCAACGCTTGCGTCTGTCGGTGCGGGGTGGGGCGGCTGCGCCGGTGTAGTGCGCTCCTGCCTCGGCCGATCGACCGGCCGGTTTGCCGTGATTGACATATCATCGCGATTTGGCCGCGTCTGCGCTGTCCAGCCGACCGTCTCCACGACCGGGGACCGATATCGCGTCGCGATGGGCAAGTCGTTGCGCAAGCACGTACATGCGCAGGTAGCCGCTCGTTGAGCGGTTGCGTCACGCACCGCCGATTGCCGAGACCCCGATGACCGCCCCTTTACCCGAATCCGCCCCTTCCTCCCCGTTACCCGCCAACCTGTTCCGTCACGCCCCGTTCCAGCGCTTCTGGGGCACACGCGTGATGTCGTCCCTGGCTTTCCAGATCCTGTCGGTCGCGATCGGCTGGTACGTGTATGCGCTCACGCACAGCGCGTTCGCACTCGGTCTCGTCGGTCTCGCGCAGTTCGTGCCGATGTTCGCGCTGACGCTCGTCGTCGGGCAGGTGGCCGACCGCTACGACCGGCGGCGCATCGCGACGATCTGCCAAGGCGTCGAGGCGCTGGCCGCCGGCGTGTTCCTGCTCGGCGCCGCGCAAGGGTGGCTGACCGCGCCGGCCGTGTATGCGCTCGCGGCGATCGTCGGCACGGCCCGCGCGTTCGAGTCGCCGTCGGTGTCGTCGCTGCTGCCGGCCGTCGTGCCGCGCACCGACCTGCCGCGCGCGACCGCGCTGTCGACGTCCGCGAACCAGGCCGCGCAGATCCTCGGTCCCGCGTTCGGTGGGCTGCTTTACGGTGTCGGTGCGCCCGTCGCATTCGGCACGAGCGTCGTGGCATTCGCGATCGCGGCGGTGCTGAGCGGCACGATCCCGCTGCGCAGCGCGCCACCTGCACGCGAGCCGGTCACGCTGCGCTCGGTGTTTTC
Organism: Burkholderia sp. BE17; assembly: GCF_009362305.1. Taxonomy (NCBI): domain Bacteria; kingdom Pseudomonadati; phylum Pseudomonadota; class Betaproteobacteria; order Burkholderiales; family Burkholderiaceae; genus Burkholderia; species Burkholderia sp. BE17. The sequence goes on along the minus strand of NZ_WHNU01000018.1, from coordinate 60,705 downwards.
GGGGATCGCGTTCATCCGGCGCGAACCGGCGATCCTCGGCGCGCTGTCGCTCGACCTGTTCGCGGTGCTGTTCGGCGGCGCGACCGCGCTGCTGCCGATCTACGCGCGCGACATCCTGCAGGTCGGGCCGTGGGGGCTCGGCGCATTGCGCGCGGCGCCCGCGGTCGGCGCGCTCGCGGGCACGCTGTGGCTCACGCGCTTTCCGCTGAAAGGGCGGCCGGGCCGCGCGATGTTCGGCGGCGTGATCGCGTTCGGCATCGCGACGATCGTGTTCGGGCTGTCGCGGCACTTCGCGCTGTCGCTCGTTGCGCTAGCCGCGCTCGGCGCGTCGGACGTGGTCAGCGTCGTCGTGCGCCTGTCGCTCGTGCAGCTTCGCACGCCCGAGGACATGCTCGGGCGCGTGAGCGCGGTCAATTCGCTGTTCATCGGCACGTCGAACCAGCTCGGCGAATTCGAATCGGGCGTGACGGCCGCATGGTGGGGCGCACCGACGGCGATCGTCGTCGGCGGTGCCGCGACGATTGCCGTCGCGCTCGCGTGGATGCGGCTGTTTCCGCAGCTCACGAACATGAAGTCGCTCGAGCGCGACGTGTGATGCGTATCACGCGTCCTGCATCACGCGCACGGCCGTGCCGTAGCAGATGACTTCCGTGACGCCCGACCCGATCTCGGTCGAGTCGTAGTGCATCGCGACGACCGCATTCGCGCCGAGCTTGCGCGCATCGGCGAGCATCTTGTCGAATGCCTGCTGGCGCGCTTTCTCGCACAGCGACGTGTAGAGCGTGATGTTGCCGCCGAAGATCGTCTGCAGCGATGCGCCGAACGAGCCGACGATCGAGCGCGAACGCACGATGATGCCCTGTGCGACGCCGAGCGAGCGAACGGTCGTATGGCCGGGCAGGTCGAATGCGGTCGTGACGCGAGCGGGCGACAGATCGTCGACGGAGCGGGTGGTGTCGGTCATGAAGAGAAGTGTGTAGCGGAGTGGCAGAGTGACGATTCTATCCGGATGAGCGCGCGCGTCCGGTTCGATCGAGTCAATCGCACGGCACGTGTTGCGTCATGAAGCCTCCGTGGGGGCGCGCTGGCTTCGGGCGTGCGTCTCTACGGGACGCTGGGCGAGGTGGTCCGATCAAGGTCGTCCGGGAGGAAGCGTGTGCGAACCCGCGAGCACACGCTTCCTTCGTGTCCGGATAGACGAACGACCCGGCCGCTCGCCGTCAGGGCTTCGCGACTACGGTGCCATCCCCGCCAAGATCGATTGCATAGGCCAGCGCCAGCTTGCCGAACTTCAGCGCATGATTCGCCTGGCGATCCGAGTTCTCCAGCGTGTCGTTCACGGTATGGATATATGGACTGTCGTTCTGGTCGGCCTCGAACGGGAACGACGCCGGATAGCCCTGCGCATTCCACGACGCATGATCCGAGCACGCATACCCGCACTGCGACGTGCCGATCGCGAGTTCCGGCAGGTAGGTCTTCGCCAGATTCGTCAGGTACGTGTTCTGCGATGCGTTCGTGTAGTCGGTAATCAGATAGATGTCCTTCGGATCGCCCTTGTAGTTCGTCATGTCGAGCTGCAGCACGCCGACCACGTTCGCATTCTGCGCGCGGAACTGCTTCGCGATCGCCTTCGAGCCGAGCAGGCCGGCCTCTTCTGCCGCGTACCCGACAAACTTGATCGTCCGCTTCGGCCGGTAGTTGTTCGCGAGCAGCACGCGCAGCGCTTCGGTGAGGCTCGCGATGCCCGATGCGTCGTCGTCCGCGCCGGGCGAGCGCGTGTTCTCCGTCGTGCGGCCGACGGTCGAATCGAGGTGGCCGCCCAGCACGACGGTGCCCGCGGCCGGATCGCTGCCGCGGATCGTCAGGATCACGGATTTCTGCGGAAAGCCCGTGTGTGCGAACTGTTCGACGGTGATGTCGGCGCGTGCGCCCGCCAGTTGCTTCCACTGCAGCGCGAGCCAGTCCGATGCGGCAACGCCGTGCGACGTCGTGTAGTAGCGGTTCGTGAAGCCGGACAGCGACGTGATCGTGCCGACGATGTTGCTGGCCTGCAGTTGCTGGATCCAGGTGCCGATCTGCGGCGCATTCGACACCTTGTACGCGGGTGCTGCGGCCTGCTTCGCGAGCGACGGCGGCAGCGGCTGCAGCGCCTGGCGCGCTTCGTCGAACGAGTCGTGCGCGACGTAGCCGGGCCCGTGGCCGCGCGTGTGGTGGACGGCATGGGCCAGCTCGCCGAGTCGCGAATCGTCGATCTCGACGACGTGAACGGTTTCGCGGCGCGCGGCGCCGTCGGCGGTCTTGCCGGCATCGACCGCCGTGCTGTATTGCGCGGTCGCGCTTGCGTCGATGCGTTGAAGCTGGCGGAACGCCGCATCGCCGAGCGTGATCCACACGGGGGCCGCATGCGCGGCGGCGGACAACAGCATGCCGCCCAGCGCGGCGCTCAGATGAGTCAGTTTCAGAGTAGGCATGTTCGATCTCGCGAGGGTAACGAAGTCGGGGAAGAGGGCGCGCCGCAGGTCGTGCGCTGCGCCCCCGCCTGCTGCGGAATTACGATTTCTGCGGCACGGTCACGCCGTACGTGCAGCTCTTGTTGTACGCATTGCCGATCGCCGTGAGTTGCGCGCTGCTGTAGCCGAGCGCGGAGGCGGCCGTCAGCACGGCCTGCGCGGCGGCCTTCTGGTTGGTCGAGCCGTTGGTCATCGACAATCCCTTCAGGAACGCCTTGTCCATCGCCTGCGCGCCGATCGCGTCGCGCGCGACGAGGTTGCACGATGCCCAGTACTGGCCGGCCGTGTGGATCTCGGCACCGCGCGCCTGCGCATAGGTGCGCCCGACGTTCCAGTTGGTCACGCGGCCGCCCCAGAATTCGTTGTGGCCGTCCCAGTTGTAGACCCAGTGGTACTGCGCATCCGACGGGCTCCACTGGTTGAAGTCGCGACTGTACGCAGCGGCGAGATAGTCGCCGGTGCCTTCGGACAGCCCCTCTTGTTGCGACAGGCCGCCGTTGGTCACCCAGTCGTGGATGCCGTGGCCGAGTTCGTGGATCACGACGTCCGCATCTTCCGCGTCGTCGACACCGCCCTGCCCGAAGGTCAGCCGGCCGCTGCTCGACGAGTACGACGAGTTGTCGTCGCCCGATTCGCCGTGCGGGTCGTACTGCACGCCGCCCGTGTACTGGTACGGCAGCGCCTTGATTCCGAGCGTCTGGTTCACGTAGCGCAGGAAAGTGTCGATGTGGTAGTACGCGTTCGCGGCCTCGAAATACAGGTTGCCGCGCGTGAATTCGAACGCGGGCGTCGACTGCAGCGGGCACGCGTTGTCGCGCGGCGCGTCGAAGTCGACGCACACCGCATACGGGCCCGACAGCGCATAGCGCGCGCCCGACTGCGCGAGATCCTTCAGCGTCACGCGCACACGCGCGGCCGTGAGCTGGGTCGAATCGGCGTCGCTGCTGTCCTTGTAGCCGGTGCTGCCGTAGCTGCTCTTGGTCGGCGACAGCGGGTCCGGCCGGAACACGAAGCCGGTGCCGTCGGTCGCATAGAACGCCTTGTCCTCGGCGCGCAGCACTTCGCCGCTGCCTGAATCGATCAGCAGTTCCCAGTCGCCCTTCGGGCCGTCCTGCGGGCGGCCGCGCACCTTCCATGCGGTGTGCGTGCCGGCCTTGTCGACGAACGCGACGAGCTGCGCATCGAGATTCGTGAAGCCGCTCACGCCGAGATACGCGCGCGCACGGTCGAGCGCCTGCTGCTGGTCGACGGCCTGCGACTTGCGCGACGTCGCGACCACGCCGTTGATCGTGTTGCTCGCAACGTACAGGATGCGGCCGTCCTTCGCGACCGTCACCGCGATGTCGCTGCCATATACGGGCAGCCCGGTTGCCTGCTGCTGCAGGCGCACGACGGTGAAGTCGGCATCGTTGCGTTCCGACGTGACGACGAGACTCGCGAGCGCGGTCGCGTCGAGCCCGAGCTGCGTCGCCTGCGTTGCGACGAAGTCGCGCGCGGTTGCGGCGGGCGTCGCGGCAGCCTTCTTCACACGATACGCGGGGTTGTACAGCGTGACGGCGACGCCGTCCGCGCGGAACTGCCCGGCGGCCGTATCGGCTTTCGCGGCGGGCGGCGCGACGCCGCGCGTCAGGCTTTCGCGCAGGCTCGCTGCCTGCGGATTCGAGACCTTCGTATCGGCCGCGGCGGCGCCGACGATGCCGAAACCGAGCGCAAGGCCCAGGGCGAGCGGCAATGCTTTGCGTGATGTCTGCATACGTGATCCTCATCTCAACGGTTGGACACGCCCGCGCGCTCGTGGCGCGCAGGCACGACACGGCCCGCGCGCCGGTTCGATGGAACCGGTGCGGCGAAGCGGTGTTGGGAGCGTCGACTGACTAAGGAAACCTAAATGTCAGGTCGAAAAGAAACAGGCGGAGGAAGGAGCGGGGAAGCGAACGGAAGGCAGGTGCGGCGACGGCGAAGCGAGCATCGTCATGTCATACCCCTCGGATCGATATCGATATCGGTCGGCAGCCTGCGCGGATCGACGTGCGTCGGATCCGGTCTCTCATCTCGTTAGGCTGCCTATCTAATTGCTAATTGCGAGGTATGTTACAGAATATTTTCATCGACATTGCAATTTATTTTCGACGATCGCTTCGGTCCGTCGATCGATCGCCGGCATTGTTCAGCGAGCGGCGGGAAACGCCGCCGGAACGCGCAATTCCGCGCAGGATTGTGATTAAAACCCGCGACGATCAGCGTGTTGCACGACGGTCGCTGCGCGGGCTCAAGCCGAACCTCGCGCGATACGTGCGCGAGAAATGCGACGGCGATTCGAACCCGCACGCGACGCACACCGACGTGATGCTCATGTCGGTCTGCTGCAGCAGTTCGCGAGCACGATCGAGGCGCAGGTTCAGGTAGAAATGCGTCGGTGTGTCGTTCAGCGTCGCGCTGAACAGCCGTTCGAGCTGGCGTCGCGTGATCGATACGTCCTGCGCGAGCGCGTCGGAGCCGAGCGGATTTTCCATGTGCCGCTGCATCGTGCCGATCACCTGGATCAGCTTGCGGTTGTGCACGCCGTAGCGCGCGGCGATCTCGAGCCGCTGGCTGTCCGAGCGCTGCCGGATGCGGCTGACGACGAACTGCTCGGAGATCGCCGCCGCGAGATCGGCGCCGTGCCGGCGCCCGATCAGGTCGAGCATCATGTCGATCGACGCGGTGCCGCCCGCGCAGGTGATGCGCCGGTCGTCGATCTCGAACAGCTCCTGCGTCGCGTTCAGGCCCGGATAGCGTTCGCGGAACGCGGCCAGCGCTTCCCAGTGCAGCGTCAGCGGCTGCGACGCGTCGAACAGCCCGGCTTCCGCGAGCACGAAGCTGCCCGTGTCGATGCCGCCGAGCGTCGCGCCGTGCCGGTGCTGGCGGCGCAGCCAGTCGCCGATTGCGCGCGTGTAGCACACGAGCGGATCGAAGCCCGCGACGACGAACACCGTATCGACCTGCGCGACGTCCGCGCACGCGGCTTCGGCGGCGACGGGAATGCCGTTGCTCGCGGCGACCGGTGCACCGTCGGCGCTGATCACGTGCCAGCGGTAGAGCTCGGTGCGGAAGCGGTTCGCGACGCGCAGCGGCTCGACCGCGGACATGAAGCCGAGCGCGGAGAAGCCGGGCAGCAACAGGAAGTGGAAATCCTCGGGCATCGGGGCAGGGGATGGAATCCGGTGGTCGTCGCACATCGCACGGGATTGCGGACGGACGGGCACATGCCGCGGCCGGCTCGCAGGCGCCGAACGGTCAGCGGAAGATTATCGCGGGTTTTGCTCGTCTTCAGCGCGTTTTTGCGGTGCGCACCGAGCGGCGCGCCGTGGCCGACGGCAGTTCGCCGAATTGCGCCTTGTACGCGTTCGCGAAATGGCCGAGATGGATGAAGCCCCAGCGCGCGGCCACGTCGCTGATCGGCAGGTCGGCCTGCCGCGTGTCGAGCAGCATCCGCCGCACCTGCGACAGGCGCAGCGAGCGTACGTAGTGCAGCGGGCTGGTCTGCACGACCGACTGAAAGCTGTTCTGCATCGTGCGCCGGCTCACGCGCAGCTGCGCGCACAGGCTCAACACGTCGACGGGCGCTTCCGGGTGGCCGATCACGTAGTCGTGCACGCGGCGCACGATGTCGGCGCGGCACGCATGCGTGAGCCGGTTCGACGGCTCGGGCATCCGGTATGTAAGGAGATCGACGAGCATGTTGCCGATCTCGCCGCGCAGTTCGCGTTGCGCGCGCATGTCGCCGAACGTGTCGGGCGACGACAGCACGCGTTCGAGCTGCGTCGCGATCTGCACGCTCGCGCGCATCAGCACGGCCGTCGGCAAGTCGACGACGCCGCGCCGCAGCGTCGCTGCGTCGAGCCGGACATCGGCCGCATCCTCGACCTGTAGCAGCAGCTCGGCGTCGACGACGACACCGATCAGTGACATGTCGTCCGGCGAATGCAGTTCGAACGGCGCACCGCCGCGCGCCATCACCATCGTGCCGCGTTCGATGCGCGCGCCGCCGAACGCGAATGCGCCCGAGCCGGTGAGCGGCATGCCGAACACCGTGTGACCGGGCGGCAACTGTCCACGCTGGATGATGCGCACGTTCGCGGCTTCCTGGAACAACTCGATGCCGTCGAGCACGGCGTGCTTGACCACGCTGCGATACGCGCCCGAACCGATCTGGTCGTAGCGCTGGTTCCAGCCGCGCAGCGCGTCGGCATGCCGGTCCGCGTCGTCGAACATCTCGTGAAACACGAACACAGCGCCTCCAGGGGTGTCGATCAGGACCGCGGAAGATTAAACCGACCGAGCGGTCGGCGCAATAAGGTCGAGCGCTATTCCGCGCGTATTCGTCAGAGGGTCGGAAGCCGCGTCCGCACGCGGCTTTCAGGCGCATTTCCAATATCCCGAATCGGCACGCACGCGTTGCCGGTCCTGGTGCTGACCGGATTTTTTGTCGAACTACAGTCGCCCCACATCAAGTGAATTCCCAACTGGAGGCGACATGAGGACAACGCGACGAACCGCGGCGCTCGCGGCGACGCTGGCGTTCGCGGCGGCATGGGTCGGCAGTGCATGCGCGACGGAAAAACCCGAGGAGCTGGTCGTGCAGAAGATGCCGCCGTGGCATCCGCACGAGGTTTATATCGTCGACATCTCGATGCCGTCGATGACCGACGGGCGCATCTACGTGTACGACGCCGACGCGAAGAAGCTGCTCGGCCAGATCGACGGCGGCTTCGGCCCCGGCTTCGCGATTTCGCCCGACCACAAGACGAGCTTCGTCGCGACCACCTACTTCTCGCGCGGCTCGCACGGCACGCGTACCGACGTCGTCGAGATGACCGACAACACGACACTCGATCACGCGGGCGAGATCGTGATTCCGCCGAAGCACGGGCAGCATGTGCCGTCGCCGTACAACACCGCGTTCAGCACCGACGGCAAGCGGCTGTACGTCGCGAACATCACGCCGGCCGCGTCGGTGACGGTGATCGACGCCGTCTCGAAGAAGGTGCTGTCGGAGATCGACACGGCCGCGTGCGTGCTCGCGTATCCGTCGGCGAACGACCGTTTCACCGCGCTGTGCGAAAGCGGCAAGGCGCTGACCGTCACGCTCGATGCGAGCGGCAAGGAAACGAAGCGCACGATGTCGGATGCATTCATCGACGTCGACAAGGATCCGGCATTCGTGAACGCGTCGCCATACAAGGGCGCTTATCTGTTCACGACATACGGCGGCAACGTGCGCAGCGCCGATTTCAGCGGCGACAAGCCGGCGTTCGGCAAGTCGTGGCCGCTGCTGACGGACGCCGAGCGCGCCGAAGGCTGGCGCCCGGGCGGCATGCAGCAGACGGCCGTGCAGGCGAAGCAGAACCGCTACTACGTGCTGATGCACAAGGGCGGCGATGGCTCGCACAAGGATCCCGGCACGCAGGTGTGGGTATACGACCTGAAGTCGAAGCAGCGTGTCGCGCGCTGGGATCTCGCGCAGCAGAAGATCGATCCGCTCGTGTCGATCCAGGTCAGCGAGGACGACAAGCCGCTGTTCTACGGGCTGACGGCGACGTCCGACCTCGTCGTGATGGACGCGCATACCGGCAAGCTGCGCAACGTAGAGAAGCAGATCGGCAATACGTCGACGCTGCTCGTCAATCCGTGAGGCCGCGATGATTCTCGATCCCGTACTCGCCACCAGCGCGCAGGCCGGCGCGGCCGTCGTCGTGCTGCTCGGCGCCTTCGCGAAGATGCGCCGGCCCGCCGCGTTCCGCCACGTGCTTGCCGGCTACCGTTTGCTGCCCGACGCGCTGACCGCGCCTGTCGCGTTCGCGATTCCGCTTGCGGAAGCCGTCTGCGCCGCGGCGCTGCTGTTTCCCGATACGCGCGTGGCCGGCGCGATCGGCCTGATCGCGTTGCTCGTGATCTTCGCCGCCGGGCTTGCGATCAACCTGATGCGCGGCCACACCGACATCGACTGCGGCTGTTCCGGCTTCACCGCTGCGCGCGCGGATGCGCCGCGCGGCATCGGCTGGCTGCATGTCGGCCGCGTGCTGCTGCTCGCCGCGCTGGCCGCAACCGCGCTCGTCGCGCCGGGCACGCGCACGGTCGTGTGGTTCGACTACCTGACGCTGTTCTTCTCCGTATTGCTGATCGTCTGCGCGCTGCTCACCGTCGACGTGCTGCTCGCCAACGTACCGCGCCTTTCCCACCTGAGGAATTCATGATGCAAACCGCTCTCACCGTTTCCACCGCACTGCTGTGGGTTGCCGTCCTCGCGCTCGGCGCGATCTGCCTCGCGCTGGTGCGCCAGATCGGCATCCTGTACGAACGCATCATGCCGGCCGGCGCGCTGATGATCGACAAGGGGCCGGCGGTCGGCGCGATCGCGCCGACGTTCGAGCTGACCGATATTCGCGGCTCGCAGGTGAAGGTCGGCGGCATCGACGCATCGGGCAAGGCGACGCTGCTGTTCTTCCTGTCGCCGACGTGCCCGGTCTGCAAGAAGCTGCTGCCGCTGCTGCCGTCGCTGCAGGCGAGCGAATCGACACCGGTGAACATCGTGCTCGCGAGCGACGGCGATTTCGGCGAACACGCACGCTTCGCGCAAAAGCACGACCTCGCGCGCTTCCCGTACGTGCTGTCGCAGGAACTCGGCCTCGCGTACCAGATCGGCAAGCTGCCGTACGCGGTGCTGCTCGACGAGACCGGCGCGGTGCGCGCGAAGGGGCTCGTCAACACGCGCGAGCATCTCGAGAGCCTGTTCGAGGCGAAGGAGCGCGGCGTCGCTTCGCTGCAGCAGTTCGTGCACGGCGATCACAGCCACGACGCCCACGCGCAGCACGCATGATCGGCCGAACCTCTTACAACGTCATTGGAGAACAACGACATGGGCCTGTTTGATTCATGGTTCGAGCGATCGGCGCGCGGCGTCGCGCAGCACAGTTCGCGGCGCAGCGCGATGGCAAAGCTCGGCAAGGTGCTGGTGGGATCGGCGATGCTGCCGCTGCTGCCCGTCGATCGCACCGCGTATGCGGCCGATGCGGCGTCGGGCGCATCCGCTGCGTCCGGCGGCGCGGCCGCAGCGGGGGCCAGCGACGATCCGATGAGCTGCGACTACTGGAAGTACTGCGCGATCGACGGCTGGCTTTGCAGCTGCTGCGGCGGGACGTCGAGCAGTTGCCCGCCGGGCACGACGCCTTCGCCGATCACGTGGATCGGCACCTGCCGCAACCCGCACGACGGTTCGGACTACATCGTGTCGTACAACGACTGCTGCGGCAAGACGTCGTGCGGAAAGTGCTTCTGCAATCGCAACGAGCGCGAGAAGCCGCTGTACAAGCTGTCGTTGAACAACGACATCAACTGGTGCATGGCGAACGGTAATTCGAATTACCACTGTTCGGTTTCGGTTCTGCTCGGAGCGGCAAAGCAATGAAAGTGAAGCAAGCGGGAAAAATCGTCGTCGCGTGCGTGGCGACCGTTGCGGCAATCGCGTTGCCGGGCATCGCCGGCGCGCAGCAGGCCGTGCATTACCCGGCCGGCAAGAGCCTGTTCGACGCGCAGTGCGCGGTATGCCACCAGGCGGGCGGCAAGGGGCAGGACGGCCTCGCGCCGCCGCTGACCGAGTATCCGGGCAAGTACGCGGCGGCCGAAGCCGGGCGTGCGCAACTGGTCGCGACGCTGCTGCACGGGATGTTCGGCGAGATCAAGGTGCACGACAAGAGCTACAACTTCAAGATGCCGTCGTTTGCGAGCGCGAGCGACGACGATATCGCGCACGTGCTCAACTACGTCGTGATCGACCTCGATGCACGGCAAGGCAACGCGAAGCCGTTCACCGCGGCCGAGATCCGCGCGGCGCGCGCGAAGGAGGTGGACGGCACGGCCGTTCATGCGCAACGCGCCGTGGTGGTCAAGGAGTTGGGCCTGTGAACGTTGCCTGGGCATCGCGCGTTGGCGAGCCGATGCGGCGCGCGCGGCGCACGTCGAAGGCGGCATCGCGGGTCGGCGGCCTGTCGCGTCGGCTGCCGTCGCTGTTGCTGCTTGCCGGCACTGTCGCATGCGTGACCGCTGCACCCGCGCATGCCGACGGTGCGGCCGACGCGGCGCTCGCGCGGCAGCACTGGGTGCTCAACTGCATGGGCTGCCATACGGCGACGGGCGGCGGCATTCCCGGCAAGGTGCCGCCGCTCGCGAACTCGCTCGGCTATTTCACGCATCTGCCGGCCGGGCGCGAATACGTGATGCGCGTGCCCGGCGCGTCGAACTCGGCGCTGTCGGATCAGGATCTGGCCGACGTACTCAACTGGGTGCTCACGACGATGAACCGCGATGCGCTGCCGCGCGACTTCAAGCCCTATACGGCAGCCGAAGTCGCCGCGCACCGAAGGCCTGCCTTTTCCGACGTCGCGACCGTGCGCGTCGGCCTCGTCCGCGCGTTGCAGGCACGCGGGATCGACGGCGTCACGGATCGCTACTGATCGACTCAATCAAGAAATCGAGGAGGAGTGAACATGGAGACGAACGAAACATTTCCGTTGCTCGATGCAACCCGCGCGTTTCTCGCGAAGCAGAAGAAGATGTTGATCGGTGCCGAGTGGACCGACGCCGCGTCGGGCCGCCAGCTCGACGTCGTGAACCCGGCCGACGGCACCGTGATCGCGCGCGTGCCCGAAGCGGACGAACGTGACGTGCAGCAAGCCGTTGCCGCCGCGCGGCGCGCATTCGATGCGGGGCCGTGGCGCACCGCGAAGACCACCGACCGCGAGCGCCTGCTGCTCGAGCTCGCCGACCTGATCGAAGCCAATGCGCGCGAGCTTGCCGAAATCGAATCGCTCGACAACGGCAAGCCGGTGATGGTGGCGCAGGGGCTCGACGTCGCAATGGCCGCGCAGTGCTTCCGCTACATGGCCGGCTGGGCGACGAAGATCGAAGGCAGCGTGATCGATGCGGGCATGCCGTACATGCCGGGCAGCGAAGTCTTCACCTATACGCGCAAGGAGCCCGTCGGCGTGGTCGGCGCGATCATTCCGTGGAATTTCCCGCTGTTGATGGCGGCATGGAAGATTGCGCCCGCGCTTGCGACCGGTTGCACCATCGTGCTGAAGCCCGCGGAAGATACGCCGCTGAGCGCACTGCGCCTGTGCGAGCTGATTCAGCAGGCCGGGTTCCCGGACGGCGTCGTCAATATCGTCACCGGTTACGGCCACACGGCAGGGGCCGCGTTGTCGCGCGATCCGCGCATCGACAAGATCGCGTTCACCGGCTCGACGCAAACGGGCAAGACGATCGGTCACGCGGCGCTCGACAACATGACACGGATGTCGCTCGAACTCGGCGGCAAGTCGCCGGTGATCGTGCTGCCCGACGTCGATCTCGACAAGGCCGCGCTGGGCGTTGCGAACGCGATCTTCTTCAACCAGGGGCAGGTGTGTACGGCCGGTTCGCGCGCATACATCCATGCGAAGGTGTTCGACGGCGTGATCGAACGCGTCGCGAAGATCGCCGCGAGCCTGAAGATCGGCCCGGGGATGGACCCGTCGACGCAGATCGGCCCGCTCGTATCGGCGAAGCAGCGCGAGCGCGTGTGCGGCTATATCGATTCGGGGTTCGAAGAAGGCGCACGCGCCGCCGCGGGCGGCCGCGCGATCGACGGCCCCGGCTTCTTCGTCGAGCCGACCGTGCTGGTCGATACGACGCAGGCGATGCGCGTCGTGCGCGAGGAGATCTTCGGGCCGGTGCTGGTCGCGATGCCGTTCGACGATGTCGACACGGCCGTGCAGCTCGCGAACGACACGCCGTATGGTCTCGGCGCGAGCATCTGGTCGAACGACCTTTCCGCGATTCACAAGCTCATCCCGCGCATTGCAGCCGGCACGGTGTGGGTCAACTGCCATTCGCTGCTCGACAACGCGATGCCGTTCGGCGGGATGAAGCAGTCGGGTTTCGGCCGTGAACTCGGTCGTGCGGTGATCGACCAGTACACGGAAAGCAAGTCCGTGATGATGAACTACGCGTAAACGCGGATGCGAGCGTTGCCGGGGCGCCGGCAACGCTCGCGCCGACCGGCCGGCGCGTTCGGGTTCCGGCACACGGTCGCGACACGGATACGACGCATCAGGGGGGATGATCGATGAAGGATCTGACGACGCCGCGCAGGATCGCGGCGGCGGTGGCGGCGCTCGCCGTCACGCAGGGCGCGCATGCATTGAGCAGCGTCACGCTGTACGGCGATGTGGATACCGGCATCACGTACACGAACAACGTGCAGACGACCGGGGCCGACGGCGCGGTGCGCGGCGGACATGCGTGGCAGATGACCGGCGGCGCGAGCGCGCCGTCGCGCATCGGCCTGACGGGCAGCGAGGATATCGGCGGCGGCACGGCCGTCACGTTCAAGCTCGAGAACAGCTTCTGGATGAACAGCGGCAGCTTGCTGCAGACCGATACGCCGTTCAACCAGAATGCGTGGGTCGGCTTGTCGAACGATCGCTACGGGACGTTGACCGTCGGCCGGCAGTTCGACTCGTACACGACCACGCTCGCACCTTACGCATCGAGCGTTCCGTGGGCCACGCTGTTCGGCGCCCACATCGGCGACGTCGACAACCTCAACGCCGCACTCAACCTGAACAGCGCGGTGCAGTACGCGAGCCCCGTGATGGCGGGATTCTCGTTCAGCGGCACGTTTTCGTTCGGCGGTGTCGCCGGCGATTTTTCCCGGCAGCGCGGATGGGCGCTGGCCGCGAGCTACAACAACGGGCCATTTTCGTTCGGCGTCGGCGCGCTCGACCTGAATCATCCGCTCGACGCGGCGCTTGGCGGCACGCGGGGTTATATCGGCGATTTCGCGTGCTCGAATCCGGCGGCGATGTATTGCAAGCTGCAGGATGCGCGTGCGTTGAAGGCGATCGGCGTGGGCGGCTCGTATGCGATCGGGCCGGCGACGGTCGGCGTCGTCTATACGCATACGACGCTCGACGACAGCCGGTATTTCGCCGATGCCGCGCATCCGCGCGGCGCCGATGCGCGCTTCGACATCGTCGAGGTCAGCACGACGTTTTCGGTGACGCCGGCATTCATGCTGGGCGCCGCCTATATCTACAACTCGATGAAGACCGACGCAAACGGCTCGCCGAAGTTTCATCAGGTCAACCTGGGCATGGCCTATAACCTGTCGAAGCGGACGTCGCTCTATACGGTCGGCGTTTTCCAGAAGGCGGCAGGTCACGGGATCGGCATCGACCCGGCGACGGGCGGCGCGGCGAACTACGCGCAGATTCCGAACCTGCCGAACGCGACCGGCAGCCGGCAACTGTCGGTGACGGTCGGGGTGAAGCACAACTTCTGAGTGGCCGGGACGCGTGGCGGGCGCCGTGATCGATCTTTGTCTGAAGCGGGGATTCGTACCGGCGGCGGCGCGGATCGTGTCGCCGAAAACGTCGATGCTGAATCTCGTCGCGGCCGGGCGAGGTGTGGCGATCGTGCCGGAGCGGATGGCCAGTCTCGGGATCGACGGTGACCGGTAACCGTGCCCTCTCCAAACGCGCAGTTCAGACCGACCGAGCGCGAGGCTTCGAAGAAGGCGGTTTCGACAAGCTACCTCGAAGAGCGTGGTCTTCGGGAAGGCAGTCACGGCGAGATATTGAACGAACGTGGTCGCACGATATTCGAGGTGGGCTTCGCTCGCGCTGTCCGCAAACTGCTTGGCGACTGACAGTCCATCCGCAGTTGTCGCGCTCCGGTTTCTATGCCCGGTGGACGCTGCACGCTGAATCGTTGTGGTCGCTTGCAGCCGCCGCAAGGGAAAGGCGGCCGCAACGGCCAAGCAGTTGCCCTCAAAGTTAACTTGTAGAGTAAATAACGAATGAGTAGTATTCGCTACATGGATACTCTCACGACCTGGTCACTTCTCGTTCTGACCCTTCCGACTGAAAACGCGACGGCCCGCATGCGCTACTGGCGCGCGCTCAAGGCAAAGGGCAGCGCGGTGCTGCGCGACGGCATCTACCTGCTTCCGTACACGGCCGAGCATGAAAGTACGCTGCGCGAACTGGCGGACGGGATCGCCGAAAGCGGCGGCACGGCCCACCTGCTGCGCGCGCCGAGCCTCGACGCGTCGCAGGAGCAGGAATTCCGTGCGCTGTTCAGTCGCGACGACGACTACACGATCTTTACCCGCGCCCTTGCCGACGCGCGCAAGACGCTGGCCGGGCAATCCGCCACGGAACTGACCCGCCTGCTGCGGCGCCTGCACAAGGACTTCGACACGCTCCGTGCGATCGACTACTTCCCGGGCGACTCGGCCACCCGCGCCGAAGTCGCGCTGCACGATTTCGTTGCACTGGTCGACACCGTGCTGTCGCCAGGCGAACCGCATGCCGCGGAACGCGAAATCCGGCGGCTGGCGATCGATGAGTATCAAGGTCGCACCTGGGCGACACGGCAGCGCATGTGGGTCGACCGCGTCGCGAGCGCGTGGCTGATCCGCCGTTTCATCGACGCACGCGCGCGCTTCATCTGGCTCGCGTCGCCGACCGATTGTCCGGCCGATGCGCTTGGCTTCGATTTCGACGGTGCGACGTTCACCCACGTCGGCGAACGCGTGACGTTCGAGGTGCTGCTCGCGAGTTTCGGGCTCGACCAGGACCCGGCGCTGATGCGGCTCGGCGAGGTCGTGCATGCGCTCGATGTCGGCGGCCCCTCAGCTCCCGAAGCGGTCGGCTTCGAGGCCGTGATGGCCGGCACGCGCCAGCGCACGGACAACGACGATCAATTGCTCGAGCAGATGGGTGCGGTACTCGACTCGCTGTACGTGCATTTCGCGTCGAACGACAAGAACGGGACCGGGGCCAAGTCATGACTACCGCAATCGCGACCACCGAGCCGACCTATTCGCTAGGCCAACTGGTCGGATACATGTTGCGACTCGGCGCGTTGGGGTTCGGTGGCCCGGTCGCGCTCGCTGGCTACATGCGCCGCGATCTCGTCGAGAAGCGCGGCTGGATCACGGAGGCCGACTACAAGGAAGGACTCACGCTGGCCCAGCTCGCACCGGGACCGATGGCCGCCCAGCTCGCGATCTATCTCGGCTTCGTCCACTACCGCATCCGCGGCGCGACGCTCGTCGGTTTTGCGTTCGTGCTGCCGTCGTTCCTGATGGTGCTCGCGCTCGGGTTCGCCTATGCGCACTTCGGCGGGCTGTCGTGGATGCAGGCGGTCTTCTACGGCGTCGGGGCCGCCGTGGTCGGCATCATCGCGATGAGCGCGTACAAGCTCACGATAAAGACCGTCGGCAACGACAAGCTGCTGTGGGCGATCTTCATCACGCTGGCTGCCGTGACCTTCATCACGGAATCGGAAATCGCGTGGCTCTTCATCGTCGCCGGCCTGATCGGCTGGCTGTGGCGCGCCCCGCCCAAGTGGCTGCACAAGGGCGGGCTGAGCGCGCTCGCCGGCGCCAACCTGCCGGCGGCCAGCGGCCTGCTGAGCGGCGTCGATCTGCCGCAACTCGCGCAGATCGGCGTGTTCTTCGCGAAAGCCGGCGCATTCGTGTTCGGGTCGGGGCTCGCGATCGTGCCGTTTCTGTACGGCGGTGTCGTGACCGAGCATCACTGGCTCAACGACAAGCAGTTTGTCGACGCCGTCGCGGTCGCCATGATCACGCCGGGGCCGGTCGTGATCACCGTCGGCTTTATTGGCTACCTGGTGGCAGGTTTCCCGGGCGCAATCGTCGCCGCGCTCGGCACCTTCCTGCCTTGCTATCTGTTCACCATCGTCCCGGCGCCCTACGTCAAGAAATACGGTCACCGGGCCGACGTCAAGGCGTTCGTCGACGGCATCACGGCGGCGGCCGTCGGTGCAATCACGGGCTCCGTGCTCGTCATCGCGAAGCGATCGATCGTCGACGTGCCGACCGCCGTCCTCGCCATCGCGACCGTTCTGCTGTTGTGGCGCTTCAAGAAGCTCCAGGAGCCGGTGATCGTCACCGCCGCGGCACTCATCGGGCTGGCGGCCTATCCGTTCCTCCATCGCTGAACCGCGCTACCGGGAGACGAACGTGACGTACCAGATGAAAGCGCTGGCGTGCGATCCGGCCCGGTTGCAGGGCCTGTCCGAACGACTGATCGTCATTCACAGGGTCTGGTAATCGCCGCGAGCGATCCACAAGGAGTGGGTGATGCGAAGGTCTTGCGGGATTGTGCCGGTCGCTATGGCGATGGGACGATCGAGCAGGGTGGCCAGCAGCAACGTCTGATTCCGACCGAAGACGGCAAGCTCATCATAGCCGCCCAGCCAGCGACGACGAAGAGGACGACGACTGACCCGTCGGCCGTGTCGCGATGAAGTTTCCGTACCGCCATACAGGAGATGCATCATGAAATGGATTACGCGGGAACGTCCGAAAATCGATCGCATCGCATGTCCGTGGCTCATCGCCCGGTTCATCGACGACGCACCTGAATTTCTCTTCGTGCCCGGGGCGGACGTGCTGCGAATCGCGGGCGAAACGGGCGCAATCCCGTACGACGTGCCTGGCGTCGAGCTTGGGCACCACGGCGAGCACTGCAGCTTCGATGCGTTCCTCGACAAATACGCACTTCGCGACCCCGCGCTGCTCAAGCTCGCCGAGATCGTGCGCGGGGCGGATACGAACCGGCTCGACCTGGCGCCGGAGGCGACCGGCCTGTATGCGATATCGATCGGCCTGTCGGGGAACTTCGCCGACGATCACGAACACTTGCGGCACGGGATGGTGATGTACGACGCGCTTTATACGTGGTGCCGACGTGATGCACGTGCCTAGCGGGCGCCCGGCAGCGTCGTACGCGGTTCGCGTTTCACGCTGGCTGATGCCGGCTGGCGTGGAGCACACGGCATGGATTCTTCTCGTCAGCCGCGGCCTGCGCGGCTTCTGCGACGGCTTCATTGCGGTCCTGCTGCCGGCCTACCTGCTGATGCTCGGCTTCGCGCAAGTCGAGGTTGGGTTGATCAGCACCGCGACGCTGGCAGGCTCGGCCGCGGCGACGATCGCGGTCGGCGTGCTCGCCAGCCGTTTTCCGCCACGCAGGATGCTGACACTTGCCGCCGTTCTGATGGCTGCGACCGGCATCGGTTTTGCCGGCTTGTCGACGCTCTGGCCGCTACTCGTCGTGGCCTTCGCCGGCACGCTCAATCCGAGCTCGGGCGATGTCAGCCTGTTCCTGCCGCTCGAACAGGCGAGACTCGCCGAAGCGGCGAACGGCGATGCGCGGACCGCCTTGTTCGCACGCTACAGCCTGATCGGCGCGGTATCGGCTGCGCTGGGTTCGCTCGCGGCGGGACTGCCGCTCTGGTTTGCTTCACACGCAGGCATCTCGCTGCTCGAGGCATTGCGCGCGATGTTTCTCCTGTATGCGGTGACGGGGATCTCGGTCGCTGTTTTGTATCGCCGGCTACCGATCGCGGAGTCGCGCCGGGCAACTGCCGCTCCGCCGCTCGGTCCCTCCCGGCGGATCGTCACGCGGCTGGCGCTGCTGTTCAGCATTGACGCGTTCGCCGGCGGACTCGTCGTCAATTCGCTGCTGTCGCTTTGGCTGATGCAACGCTTTGGCCTGTCGATCGGGGCAGCCGGGCAATTCTTCTTCTGGTCCGGCTTGCTCTCCGCCGGTTCCCAGCTTGTCGCTGCGCCGCTGTCGCGCAAGATTGGCTTGTTGAACACGATGGTCTTCACGCACATCCCGTCGAGCCTTTGCCTGATCGGCGCGGCGTTTGCGCCCACGCTGCCGGCAACGCTGGCGCTCCTGCTGATGCGCAGCGCGTTGTCGCAAATGGACGTGCCGACGCGCACCGCGTACGTCATGGCCGTCGTCACGCCGGCGGAACGACCTGCCGCGGCCAGCTTCACGTCGGTGCCGCGCAGTCTCGCGGCCGCTGTCGCGCCGACGCTGGCGGGAAGCCTGTTCGGACTCGGGTGGCTCGGCGTGCCGCTCGTCGCATGCGGCGCATTGAAGATCGCCTACGACCTCTCGTTGCTTGCCGCGTTCCGCCACATCAAACCCGATGAAGGGGCCAAGCCGTAACCGGGCGGAATCGCGAGATTTCGTCGCGGGGAGCCGACACGAAGCGACGCATCGCCGCACGGCAAGAATGCGCGCTTTTCACCTGTCTACAGTCACTGGAGCCATATCGATGTCACGTTTAAGGAAGATCGCGCAGGCTGCCGTTGCGCAATGACTTTGTGAGTTTAGCGGTGCTGCCGCGCTCGGTTTGAGCCGAACGCGGCGGTGATGGTTGTCGCAGGATCGAGTTATGAAATTCCTCCGAAATTTACGCCTGGGCCTGCTTCTGCCGGTCGGGCTTTTGGTGACGCTCTCCGTGGCGGGCTTCGCTGCCTATCGTGCTCATGCGAAGGCAGGCGATCTCTCGCTCGTCAGCCTGCCGCTGAAGCGGGTTGCGGATATTCCATTGCCCGGTCGACCGACGCGATTCGACTACGCAAGCCTGGATACGAGTCGCAACTTGCTGTTTATCGCGCATCTCGGCGATGGGGAGGTCGTGGTATTCGATATGCGGGCTTCACGCGTAACCGCGCGAATCCCGGATGTCTCGGCAGTGCACGGCGTGCTCGCCGTTCCGGAACTGTCGCGCGTGTACGCATCTGCAACCGGGACGGACGAAATCGTAGCAATCGACGCCGCAACGCTGAAAATCGTCGCGCATGCCTGGAGGCCGTTACCCGGACGGGATGGCCTACGCTCCGGACGTGCGCAAGCTGTACGTATCCGATGAATACGGGAAAACGGAAACGGTCCTGGACGTTCAGCGCAACCAGCGCGTTGCGACGATCCCGCTCGACGGCGAAGCCGGCAACACGCAATACGACCCTGTCTCCCGTCACATCTTCGTGAACGTCCAGACGCGCCGTCAGCTCGTCGCGATCGATCCGGCGACGCACAAGTCATACTTCCCGCTGAAAAATGTGGATGGTCGGCCTGTGTTGCGCATCACAAGGCCCGCATGATCTCGACCGAGTGATCTATCCGGCCGCCCCAGCCTCAAGGGACGCTATGTAGCGCATCAAATCGTCCGAACGCCTCTCCCGCACGAGTTGCTCGGCCGTCTTGCAATCGAACACCGGCAGAGGTTCATTGCGATGCCAAGGCAGCGCCAGCGAGAGATCGCCCGAAACATTGGCGGCCGCTCGGATTGCGGGGGGGGCCTCGCGAGGAAGTTGATCGAGCATTGCATCGGCTCCATTTCGGGGTTGCGTACCGACCGCCTTCGCGGCATGCCAAAAACGACACGCATACCCGCGCCAAGCGTGCCCCGAAATTGTAGTTCACCAACAAAAACGCGCCGATGACCTGCATCGGCGCGTCGGGGCTTCGATGTATTTCTATGTATCAATACATCGAACACTGGTGGGACAGAATCCCAGCAGCCGTAAGGGTCTCAGACACAACGCTCAAAAAGTATGTGCGTTTAGGGTACAAGACCTTCGGGGCTGGCGTTTAGCTTCGGATATGACCATTATCAGAACTGGTTCATCGTGTTGTCCTTACCCGCCGCCTTCAGCGCTGCTTCGCCGCTGAAATATTCCTTGTGGTCGTCGCCGATGTCCGAGCCGGACATGTTCTGGTGCTTCACGCAGGCGATGCCCTGGCGGATTTCCTTGCGCTGCACGCCAGCCACGTAACCCAGCATGCCCTGGTCGCCGAAGTATTCCTTGGCCAGGTTGTCGGTCGACAGCGCGGCGGTGTGGTACGTCGGCAGCGTGATCAGGTGGTGGAAGATACCGGCTTCGCGCGATGCATCTGCCTGGAACGTGCGGATCTTCTCGTCGGCGAGCGCTGCCAGTTCGGTCTGATCGTATTCCACGCTCATCAGCTGCGCGCGGTCGTATGCCGACACGTCCTTGCCCTCGGCCTTCATCGCGTCATACGCCTGCTGACGGAAATTCAGCGTCCAGTTGAACGACGGGCTGTTGTTGTACACCAGCTTCGCGTTCGGGATGACCTTGCGAATCTCGCTGACCATGCCGCCGATCTGCGCGATATGCGGTTTTTCGGTTTCGATCCACAGCAGGTCGGCGCCGTTTTGCAGTGCGGTGACGCAATCCAGCACGCAGCGTGCTTCGCCCGTGCCGGCGCGGAACTGGAACAGGTTGCTCGGCAGGCGCTTCGGACGCAGCAGCTTGCCGTCGCGCTTGATGACGACGTCACCGTTGCCCAGTTGGTCGGCCGACAGTTCTTCGCAATCGAGGAACGCGTTGTATTGGTCGCCCAGGTCGCCCGGCGTGCTGGTCACGGCGATCTGCTTGGTCAGGCCGGCGCCCAGCGAGTCGGTACGGGCCACGATGATGCCGTCGTCCACGCCCAGTTCCAGGAACGCGTAGCGGATCGCGCGGATCTTCGCGAGGAAGTCCTCGTGCGGCACGGTGACCTTGCCGTCCTGGTGGCCGCACTGCTTCTCGTCGGACACCTGGTTTTCGATCTGGATGCAGCAGGCGCCCGCTTCGATGAACTGCTTGGCCAGCAGGTACGTGGCTTCCGCGTTGCCGAAACCCGCGTCGATGTCGGCGATGATCGGCACGACGTGCGTCACGTGGTTGTCGATTTTTGCCTGGATGGCAGCCTTGGCCGGGCCTTCGGCCGCGTCGAGTTCGCGGAACAGGCCGCCCAGTTCACGGGCGTCGGCCTGACGCAGGAACGTGTACAGCTCGCGGATCAGCGCGCTGACGGAGGTCTTCTCGTGCATCGACTGGTCCGGCAGCGGGCCGAACTCGGAGCGCAGCGCGGCCACCATCCAGCCGGACAGGTAGAGGTAGCGGCGTTCGGTGCTGTTGAAGTGCTTCTTGATGGAGATCATCTTCTGCTGGCCGATGAAACCGTGCCAGCAGCCGAGCGACTGCGTGTACTTCGCCGGGTCGGCATCGTAGGCGGCCATGTCGGCGCGCATGATCCTGGCGGTGTACTTCGCGATGTCCAGACCCGTCTTGAACTTGTTCTGCGCGCGCATGCGGGCGGCATACTCGGGGCTGATCGCATTCCACGCGCTGCCGTGGTTTTCTTTCAAACCGGCAACTGCCTTGATGTCGTCTTGATACTGGGCCATGTCAATCTCCTAAGAGCAAAGCGCGTTTGAGTAAATGGTTGAGCGTGGCGCTCCGTATGTCGAAGCGAACTGCATGACTGAATGGTAACGCCGCCCGATGCGCTTTTGGAGATGTCTTATATAAGACATAAGACATAAATTTCTCTTGTTTTTCAATGAGATACGCGGCGATTTTTGCGATGCAAAACAAGTTTTCAAGCGGCGAAAAAGGGAGGTTGCGGGAATTCGACGTGGGTTCCGCAATGTGAAATGCGCTTTCGGCTGCTGGAGGAAGGGCAAGCACGATGGTTCGCGCAACGATGGCTCGCGGGATGATGGTGTAGCCGCCTGTTTCGATGAACGGACGGACGGCTTTCCGACGTTCCGACGTGCGGCTCATCGCGTTGCGGAAGCCGTCAGGCTGACCTGGCCAATTCGTCCGTGCGGCTCCAACGCCCCGGGCCCGAAGCGGCATCGGCATCCCGCCTCGTTCCGACAGGCTCGAAAGCCACGCGCCGCATGTGGACAAGCCGATTTCTTCCAAAACACGCGCGAAAACCACGCCCATCAAGCCTCTACAAAAACCTAGTGGTTTCCACTCATAGTCGCAAATAGTCAAGAACAGGTCGCCGCCGGTCTTCTCGCGGCCAATATGGCTCGTTACTTTTACTCCCACGATGCAGGCCGGCGCACACCCCGTGCGCCGGCTGCCACGCGTCCCACCGGGAGGAACCGAACCATGAAGTCGACGAAGATCGCCGCGCTTGTCGCGGCCGTGCTGGCGACCGCCGCGTTCACGAACGCGGCGCGTGCCGAAACGGATGCCGCGGCCTGCCGCACCGTGCGTTTCGCGGATATCGGCTGGACCGACATCACGTCGACCACGGCGCTCGCGTCGACCGTGTTCGAGGCGCTCGGCTACAAGCCGACCACGACGATCGCGTCGGTGCCGATCTCGTTCGCCGGCCTGAAGAGCAAGCAGCTCGACGTGTCGCTCGGCTACTGGTGGCCCGTGCAGCAGAAACAGCTCCAGCCGTTCCTCGACAGCAAGTCGATCAACGTCGTCGAAACGCCGAACCTGTCCGGCGCGAAGGCCACGCTCGCGGTGCCGAGCTACGAATACCAGGCCGGCCTGAAGACCTTCGAGGACATCGCGAAGCACCGCGCGGAACTCGACGGCAAGATCTACGGGATCGAGCCGGGCAGCAGCGCGAACGCGACGATCCAGAAGATGATCGACACGAACCAGTACGGGCTCGGCGGCTTCAAGCTCGTCGAATCGAGCGAGGCCGGGATGCTGGTGACGGTCGAGCGTGCGATCCGCGAGAAGAAGTGGGTCGTGTTCCTCGGCTGGGAACCGCATCCGATGAACATCCAGCTCAGCATGAACTACCTGTCCGGCGGCGACGCGTCGTTCGGCCCGAACTACGGCGAAGCGCGCGTGTACACGCTGACGGCGCCCGACTTCATCTCGCGCTGTCCGAACGCGGGCAAGCTCGTCACGAACCTGCGCTTCTCGACGCAGCTCGAGAACCAGCTGATGCAGTCGGTGATGAACAAGACGAAACCGGCCGACGCCGCGAAGGCCTACCTGAAGAAGAACCCGCAGGTGCTCGATCCGTGGCTCGCCGGTGTCAAGACGTTCGACGGCAAGGACGGCTTGCCGGCGGTCAAGGCGTATCTCGGCCTGTAATGGCCTGCACGTTGCACGACGCGTGCACCGACAAAACATCAGCAATGCGAAATAAACAGAGTCAAGCGAGGCAAACAGCATGAACCATGAAGTCATCGTGACCTGCGCCGTCACCGGCGCGGGCGATACGGTCGGCAAGCATCCGGCGATTCCGGTCACGCCGAAGGAGATCGCGGCCGCCGCGATCGAGGCCGCGAAAGCCGGCGCCACCGTCGCGCACTGCCACGTGCGCGATCCGCAGACGGGGCGCGGCAGCCGCGACCCGAACCTGTACCGCGAAGTGGTCGACCGCATCCGCTCGGCCGACGTCGACGTGATCATCAACCTGACGGCCGGCATGGGCGGCGATCTCGAGATCGGCCCGGGCGAAGACCCGATGCGTTTCGGCAAGGGCACCGATCTGGTCGGCGGCCTCACGCGCCTCGCGCACGTCGAGGAACTGCTGCCCGAGATCTGCACGCTCGACTGCGGCACGCTGAATTTCGGCGACGGCGACTACATCTACGTGTCGACGCCCGCGCAGTTGCGCGCGGGCGCGAAGCGCATCCAGGAGCTCGGCGTGAAGCCGGAGCTGGAGATCTTCGATACGGGCCATCTGTGGTTCGCGAAGCAGTTGCTGAAGGAAGGGCTGCTCGACGATCCGCCGCTGTTCCAGCTTTGCCTCGGCATTCCGTGGGGCGCGCCGGCCGATACGGGCACGATGAAGGCGATGGTCGACAACCTGCCGCCGGGCGCGCACTGGGCCGGCTTCGGGATCGGCCGCATGCAGATGCCGATGGTCGCGCAGGCGATGCTGCTCGGCGGCCACGTGCGCGTCGGCCTCGAAGACAACATCTGGCTCGACCGCGGCGTACCCGCGACCAACGGCACGCTCGTCGAGCGCGCGAGAGAGATCGTCGAACGGCTCGGCGGCCGTGTGCTGACGCCGGCCGAAGGCCGCCGCAAGCTCGGCTTGCCCGCACGCGGCGAGCGACCGCTCGAACGCCGCGCGATCGCCGAATTCGCTTGAGTTTTTTTTGACCGATACGACACGGCGGCGCGCACAGGCGCGGCCGCCCACCGATTTCCCTTGAATTGAAGGATGCGTTGACATGGCTGTGAAGACCGACATCAAGACGTTCGCCGCCATCGGCACCGGCGTGATCGGCAGCGGGTGGATTTCCCGCGCGCTCGCGCACGGTTTGGACGTGGTCGTGTGGGACCCCGCGCCGGGCGCGGAAGAACGGCTGCGCGCGAACGTCGCGAACGCGTGGCCCGCGCTCGAACGCGTCGGCCTCGCGCCGGGCGCCGATCCCGCGCGGCTGCGGTTCGTGTCGACGATCGAAGCGTGCGTCGCCGATGCGGATTTCATCCAGGAAAGCGCGCCCGAGCGCGAGGCGCTGAAGCTCGAACTGCACGAGCAGATCAGCCGCGCGGCGAAACCCGACGCGATCATCGCGTCGTCGACGTCGGGGCTGCTGCCGACGGATTTCTACGCGCGTGCGACGCATCCGGAGCGCTGCGTGGTCGGCCATCCGTTCAATCCGGTCTACCTGCTGCCGCTCGTCGAGGTGCTCGGCGGCGAGCGCACGTCGCCGGAAGCGGTCGAGGCGGCGATGGAGATCTATCGCAAGCTCGGCATGCGGCCGCTGCACGTGCGCAAGGAAGTGCCGGGCTTCATCGCGGACCGGCTGCTCGAAGCGTTGTGGCGCGAGGCGCTGCATCTCGTCAACGAAGGGGTCGCGACGACCGGCGAGATCGACGACGCGATCCGTTTCGGCGCGGGCATCCGCTGGTCGTTCATGGGCACGTTCCTGACCTACACGCTGGCGGGCGGCGACGCGGGCATGCGACACTTCATGCAGCAGTTCGGCCCTGCGCTCGAACTGCCGTGGACGAAGCTGGTCGCGCCGACGCTCACCGACGCGCTGATCGACAGCGTCGTCGAAGGCACGACCGAACAGCAGGGCACGCGCAGCATCAAGGAGCTCGAACGCTATCGCGACGAGTGCATCACCGAGGTGCTGAAGTCGATCGCCGCGGTGAAGGCGCGGCACGGGATGCGATTCGAGGACTAAAGGACAAGCGATGACGGGCGATACCCCGCTGACGATATACCGCGACGTGGTGCGGCCCGAATGGGTCGACTACAACGGCCACCTGCGCGATGCGTTCTACCTGCTGATCTTCAGCTTCGCGACCGATGCGTTGCTGGATCGCATCGGCCTCGACGACGCCGCGCGTCGCGAGCGGGGCCGCTCGGTCTACACGCTCGAAGCGCACGTGAACTACCTGCACGAGATCAAGGACGGCACGCAGGTGCGCGTCGATGCGCGCGTGCTCGCGCACGACGCGAAGCGACTGCACCTGTATCTCGAACTGTTCGCGGACGGGCATGACGACGCGGTATCGGCGAGCGAGCAGATGCTGCTGCACGTCGATACGCGCGACGGCGCGAAGTCGGCGCCGTTCGACGAAGACGTCGCCGCGCGCGTGGTCGAGCTTCATGCGTTGCAGCGCGATTGCGCGGCGCCTGCGTATGCGGGCCGCGTGATCGGGTTGCCGCCGCGCCGCTAGCGCCGTCAATCTTCATTCGCGGAGCGCACTCGATGCTCGAACCGGAAATCGCAGCGTTCGTCGCAGCCGTCGACGCGTGGTATCCGGCCGATGCGGCGGCGCGCTCGCCCGACGAGCAGCGCCGCCTCTACGACCGCTTCGCGGCCGAATGGACGCCGGCGGCTCTGCCGGCCGGCATCGTGCAGCAGGATGCCGTGTGGCACGCACCGGACGGACGCACGATCGCACTGCGGCGCTACACGGCGGCGCACGGCAAGCCGCGCGGCACGGCGCTGTTTTTTCATGGCGGCGGCTTCGTCGTCGGATCGCTCGACAGTCATGCGCTGATCACTGCACAACTGGCGGCCGACACGGGGCTCGACGTGATCGCGGTCGACTACCGGCTGGCGCCCGAACACCGCGCACCGGCCGCGCTTGACGATTGCCTCGCGGTCACGCGCGCCGCATCCGATGCGCGTTGGCCGTTCGGTCCGTGCGTGCATCCGCTGACGCTCGCGGGTGACAGCGCGGGCGGCATGCTCGCGGCGGCCGTCGCGACCGCGCTGCGCGATGCGGGCGAAGGCGGCGTCGACGGTATCGCGCTCGTTTATCCGATGCTCGGGTTCGAACCGCAATCGCCCGCGCGCGAGACGGAAGCGCACGCGCCGATGCTGACGCTCGACGACGTTCGTCGCTATCGCGCGCTGTACTGGGAAGGCGGCCTGTCCGACGCACTGACGGAAGGCGACCCGCTGCTGCGCGCGTCGGTGCCGCTCGCGGCTTCGCGTTTCGACGGCCTGCCGCCCGTGCTCGCGATCGGCGCGGAACACGATCCGCTGCGCGACGATGCGCGCGTATATGTCGAACGGATTCGCGCGGCAGGCGGGGCTGCGCACTACTGGATGGGAGAAGGGCTGGTGCACGGCTGCTGGCGCGCGCTCGGGACGAGCCCGCAGGCGGCGCGGATGCACCGGACGGTCGGCGGGTTTCTGCTCGCACCACACGCGTAGCGGGCGTTTCCGGGAGGCAACGATGCAGGCAGCGCAACACCGTATCGAGGACTGGCGGACGTTTTCCGCCGACGCGGCCATTGCCGCGGTAGCAATCGGTGACGGAGCGGTGGACGTCGAGTGGAGCGACACGCGACGATCGCCGTTCCATTTCGACTGGCTGCGCGACAACTGCGCATGTGCCGCGTGCGTGCATGCGGTCACACGCGAACAGGTGTTCGAGATTGCCGATGCGCGCGAGGACCTGTCGGCGCTTACCGTGCACGTCGAAACCGACGGCGCGCTGCATGTCGAGTGGAACGACGGGCATCGCAGCGCGTGGTCGCCGGGCTGGTTGCGCGCGCATGCATATGACGACGCGTCGCGCGCGGAGCGCCAGGCCGCGCACGGGCGGCACGTGTGGGCCGGCGACGATGCGACGGCGATCGGCGTGTTCGCGTGGCGCGACGTGATGGAGGACGACGGCGCATTGCTCGCGTGGCTCGCCGCGTTGCAGCGCACGGGGTTGACGCTGGTCGAAGGCGTGCCGGCCGAGCGCGGCCGCGTCGACGAGATCGCGCGCCGCGTCGGCCTGATCCGCGAGAGCAATTTCGGCGTGCTGTTCGATGTCGAATCGAAGCCGCGCCCGGACAGCAATGCGTATACGTCGCTCAACCTGCCGCCGCATACCGATCTGCCGACGCGCGAGTTGCAGCCGGGCGTGCAGTTCCTGCATTGCCTCGCGAACGACGCGACGGGCGGCGACAGCGTATTCCTCGACGGCTTCGCGCTCGCGGACGCGCTGCGGCGCGAGCATCCGGCCGATTTCGAGCAACTCGCGTCGACGCCGTTCGAGTTCTGGAACAAGAGTGCGAACAGCGACTACCGTTGTTCGGCGCCGGTGATCGGGCTCGATGCGCGCGGCAACGTGACCGAGGTGCGTGTCGCGAACTTCCTGCGTGGGCCGCTCGATGCGCCGGCCGGATCGGTCGCGGCCGTCTATCGCGCGTATCGGCGGTTTCTCGCGCTCGCGCGCGAGCCGCGCTTTCGCGTGCAGCGACGGCTGCGGGCGGGCGACATGTGGGCGTTCGACAACCGGCGTGTGCTGCATGCGCGCACCGAGTTCGATCCGTCGACCGGCCGCCGGCATCTGCAGGGCTGCTACGTCGATCGCGACGAACTGCTGTCGCGGTGGCGTGTGCTGTCGCGTTCGGCGCCTGCCGCGGCCGCGCCGCGCTGACCGGCGGCGCACGCGGCTTCATCTTGCATACACGCATGCCTCGCAGACGAAAAAGCGCCCGGCCGCAAAGCGCCCGGGCGAAGCCACCCGCTGCCGGGCGGCGGAGGTATGCGTTTCATAAAAACAAGACGAGCCCCGCGAAGGGGCTCGTCCGGATACGGCTTCATCGCGCGACGCGCGGCGCCCGCCGGGGGCGCATCGGCTTACTGGCCGAAGAAGATCGAATCGCGCGCGTTCGACGACGCTGCGGCAGCCGGGGCGCCCGAGTGGACGAGCGGGGCCGGCTGCGCGCCGTAGCCGCTGGCGTCGGCGCCATGAACGCGCGCTTCGGCGCTCTGGATGTCGTTCGGGTAGTACGGGCTCGACACGCCCGGCTTGTAGCCGGCTTGTTCGAGCTGGACCAGTTCGTTCTTCACTTGCGCGCGGGTCACGGTGCTTTGGGCGAATGCGCCGAACGAAGCGGACAGGGCGACAGCGGCAACGACTGCGGAAACGAGCGATTTCATGATGACCTCCGGTGTTTTATTGAGTTCGCTGTCGACACCATGTCTTGAGCGATTGACCAAATCTTAGTCACCGGATGGTCGAGGGTAAACGCTGATTTTGACGATAAATTGTTTTCTGGGCGGTAACAATGGTGCGCCGAATCAGTCTTTCAACTTGCTTTCTTTTCGGTTGTTGCAATAAGTATGAAGAATATTGCGGATGGCGGCGCGCGGTTCAGCGCGCCTCGGCCGCCGTGTCGAACGGCCGGCCAGGCGAGCGCCCGGCCGGCGCGCCCGAGCTGAGGAACCGCACGCCGGTCACGGCTTCCGATGCTTCCCACAGCAGCGCCGCCGAAGCCACGTCGCGCGCCGCGCGCGGCACGCTCGCGGGCGCCGGCAGCCCGCGCGATTCGAACCAGCCGGACGGCCCGATATACGCACCGCCCGCGAGATCGGGCGACGTCGCCGCGTGGATCGCGGGCAGCGCGCCCTGGTCGGCCGGCTGCGCGAGATAACGGTTCGCGGCACGCATCAGCGCGGCGCGGGCGGGCGAGCTGTCCATCGCCGGGCCCGCGAACTGCAGGTTGGTCGCCGCATAGCCGGGATGCGCGGCGACGCTGATCCCGGCGAACGCGGTGCGCTCGAAGCGGCGCTGCAGTTCGATCGCGAACACGAGGTTCGCGAGCTTGCTGTCGCAATAGGCGAGATAGCGGTTGTAGCGGTGCTCGGCGCGCAGGTCGTCGACGCGAATCCGGCCGCCGCGATTGAAGCCGCTCGACATCGTCACGACGCGTGCACGCCGCGCGGCGCGCAGCGCGGGCAGCAGATGGCCGGTCAGCGCGAAATGGCCGAGGTGGTTGGTGCCGAACTGCATCTCGAAACCGTCGCGCGTGTGCCGCAGCGGCAGGAACATCACGCCGGCGTTGTTGCAGAGGATGTCGACGCGGCCGTGGCGTTCGGCCACGTTAGCCGCGAAGCGTTCGATCGACGCGAGATCGGCGAGGTCGAGTGCATCGGCTTCGACGCGCGCATCGGGATGGAGCCGGCGGATCGCATCGGCGGCCTGTGCGGCGCGCGCGGCGTCGCGGCAGCCCATCACGACCGTCGCGCCTTTCGCGGCCAGCGTTTCCGCGATCTGCCAGCCGAGGCCGCTGTTGGCGCCGGTCACGACCGCGACCTTGCCGCCCTGCGCCGGGACGTGGCGCGCGCTCCATGCATGCATGTCTGCCTCCATCGGCGCGACCGGTCGGCCGCGGCACGTAATCGTTACATTGAGTGGTGTAACGATAGTGCGCGCGAGCGTGGCAGACAAGCGGGGGAATAGACCGGTGCTTCTAGGGCCGGCGCGCGGCGTGGCGCAGCGGGCCGCGGCACGCGGTCGGCGGGATTTACCTGCTCCCGGCGAGGGCGAGCACTTCGGCGGCGGAGATCATCGCGGCCGCGTTCGCGGGCGCCGGGCGTTCGGCCGGGCGGAACACTTCGTCGCCGCGATGGATGACCTGGCGCGACAGTGCGCAGGTGCCGGTGCGTTGCGCGAAGCGGCGGCGCCAGCGCTGTTCGCCGTAGTGACAGCGGCCGGGTTCGACCCAGCGGACGACGAGCAGCGTATCGGACTGTTCGAGGATTTCGACGTGGACGTCGGCGGGATCGAGCGCAGGCAGGGAATTGGAGGCCTTCATTTGCCGTTTCCTAAAGCTCGTGCGGTTTCGGCCGTGGCAGTGGATGTCACTACCCGATGGCGAATCCGTAGCGGTTTCCATGAGTGGTGCGCTAAATGTAAGCGTCTGTGACCGGAAAAAACATCCTGTCTGGCTCAAATTACCTTTTGCCGAATTAGAAACAATCCCCGCTCATTTTCTTGGGATCCACGGACAAAAACGCCCCGGACGGAAAGTCCGGGGCGGGAAATCGGCCCGCGCGCCGTGTCTGCTCGCCCAGTCACGGAGTACATCGCCGGGGGACGGAGTGCCCGCAGGGATCGAACGCGGGCGGGGTGGCGATGTACCGGAAGCGCGGTCCGGCAACGCCATGATGGCGCGCGCATCCCGTTAAGACCCTGACGTGTACATGACTTTTTTGTCAGTTTGGCGCGGCAGCCGCGCCGCGCGTGCGCGAAAAACCGGCTGAGAGGCCTGCCGGCATTGGGTTTGAGCGAATCCGCAAGCGCACTGCCATGGCCGGTCGAGCGCCGGATTCCTGTCCACCCGCCGGATTTACCTGCTCGGGTAAATACTGAATCCCAAATTCGTGACAAACGGGCGATCACTTCCTATCATTGGTTGGACCTTTAGTCCTTTGTGCCAATCGGCCGACTGGTGGCCGGCTTTTCGGGAGACGTGCTCATGAGATTGCAGGGCAAGCGTGCGCTGGTGACGGCGGCCGGGCAGGGCATCGGCCGCGCGACCGCGCTGCGGTTCGCAAGCGAGGGCGCCGACGTGCTGGCGACCGACATCAATGAAGCCGCGCTTGCGCGGCTCGCGGCCGACGCCGAACGCGCGGGCGGCCGGCTGACCACGCGGCGGCTCGACGTCACCGATGCGAACGACGTCGCGGCGCTCGCCGCGAGCGAACGCGCGTTCGGCGTGCTGTTCAACTGCGCGGGCTACGTGCATCACGGCTCGATCCTCGACTGCGACGACGACGCGTGGGCGTTCTCGTTGAACCTGAACGTCACGTCGATGTACCGGCTGATCCGCGCGCTGCTGCCCGCGATGCTCGCGGCGGACGGCGCATCGATCGTCAACATGTCGTCGGCCGCGTCGAGCGTGAAGGGCGTGC
This sequence comes from Burkholderia sp. BE17, assembly GCF_009362305.1. Classification (NCBI taxonomy): domain Bacteria; kingdom Pseudomonadati; phylum Pseudomonadota; class Betaproteobacteria; order Burkholderiales; family Burkholderiaceae; genus Burkholderia; species Burkholderia sp. BE17. Next base: position 29,386 of record NZ_WHNU01000018.1, on the reverse strand, counting down.
CGAATCGCTTCGTGTACGGCACCACCAAGGCGGCCGTGATCGGGCTGACCAAGGCGGTGGCCGCCGATTTTGTCGGTCAAGGCATTCGTTGCAACGCGATCTGCCCCGGCACGGTCGAGTCGCCTTCGCTCGAGGCCCGTATCGCCGAGCAGGCGCGGACGCAGAACACGACCATCGACGCGGTGCGCGCCGCCTTTGTCGCGCGTCAGCCGATGGGGCGCGTCGGTACGGCGGACGAGATCGCCGCGCTGGCAACCTATCTGGCATCCGACGAGTCCGCATTTACCACCGGCGCCATTCACCTGATCGACGGCGGCTGGTCGAACTGACCGTGTCTAACCGACCGTGTCGAACTAACCGCGCCTTCCCATTCACGTTCCGTTTCCATTCAGACAACCCCATGAAACTGCTGAGATTTGGCGACAAAAACCATGAAAAACCGGGCCTGCTCGATGCGCAGGGCCATATCCGCGACCTGTCCGGCGTGATCGACGACATCGCGGGCGACGCGCTGTCGCCGGCCTCGCTCGCGCGGCTGCGCGACATTCCGCCGTCATCGCTGCCGCTCGTCGAAGGCACGCCGCGGCTCGGCGCGTGCGTCGGCCGCGTCGGCAAGTTCATCTGCATCGGGCTCAACTATTCCGATCACGCGGCCGAATCGGGGATGGAGGTGCCGAAGGAGCCCGTTGTGTTCGGCAAGTGGACGAGTGCGATCTCGGGGCCGAACGACGACGTCGAGATTCCGCGCGGCTCGGAGAAGACCGACTGGGAAGTTGAGCTCGGCGTGGTGATCGGCCGGGGCGGTCGTTATATCGACGAAGCCGACGCGCTGTCGCATGTCGCCGGCTACTGCGTCGTGAACGACGTGTCTGAGCGCGAATACCAGCTCGAACGCGGCGGCACGTGGGACAAGGGCAAGGGCAACGACACGTTCGGCCCGCTCGGCCCGTGGCTCGTGACGGCCGACGAAGTGCCCGATCCGCACGCGCTGCGGCTGTGGCTCGACGTCGACGGCCACCGCTACCAGAACGGCTCGACCGCGACGATGGTGTTCCGCGTGCCGCACCTGATCAGCTACCTGAGCCGCTTCATGAGCCTGCAGCCGGGCGACGTGATCTCGACCGGCACGCCGCCGGGCGTCGGCCTCGGGCAGAAGCCGCCCGTCTATCTGCGCGCCGGGCAGGTGATCACGCTCGGCATCGACGGGCTCGGCGAGCAGCGCCAGCGCACCGTGCAGGCCTGATTTCCTTTAACGGACGGTTCGTCATGCCTATCATTCGATCGATGCGCGTCCTCGACGTGCGCTTTCCGACCTCGCGCCAGCTCGACGGCTCCGATGCGATGAATCCGGACCCCGATTATTCGGCGGCCTACGTCGTGCTCGAAACCGATCGCGACGGGCTCGAAGGTCACGGGCTCACGTTCACCATCGGGCGCGGCAACGAAATCTGCTGCGCGGCGATCGACGCGATGCGCCACCTCGTCGTCGGCCTCGACCTCGACTGGATTCGCGAGGACATGGGCCGCTTCTGGCGGCACGTCACGTCGGACAGCCAGTTGCGCTGGATCGGCCCCGACAAGGGCGCGATCCACCTGGCGACGGGCGCCGTCGTCAACGCGGTGTGGGATCTGTGGGCGAAGGCGGTCGGCAAGCCGCTGTGGCGGCTCGTCGCCGACATGAGCCCCGAGGAGCTGGTGCGCGCGATCGACTTCCGCTACCTGACCGACTGCCTGACGCCGGACGAAGCGCTCGACCTGCTGCGCCGGCAGGCGCCCGGCAAGGCCGCGCGGATCGCGACGCTGGAGCGCGACGGCTACCCGTGCTACACGACGTCGGCCGGCTGGCTCGGCTACAGCGACGACAAGCTGCGCCGGCTGTGCCACGAAGCGGTGGAAGCGGGGTTCGACTACGTGAAGCTGAAGGTCGGCGCGAACCTCGAGGACGACATCCGCCGCGTGACGATCGCGCGCGAGGTGATCGGCCCGGATCGCAAGCTGATGATCGACGCGAACCAGGTGTGGGAAGTCGACGAGGCGATCGACTGGGTGCGCGAGCTCGCGTTCGCGCGGCCGTGGTTCATCGAGGAGCCGACGAGCCCCGACGACGTCGAAGGACATCGCAAGATCCGCAAGGCGATCGCACCCGTGCAGGTCGCGACCGGCGAGATGTGCCAGAACCGCGTGCTGTTCAAGCAGTTCATCGCGCGCGGCGCGATCGACGTCGTGCAGATCGACGCATGCCGGCTCGGCGGCGTGAACGAGATTCTCGCGGTGATGCTGATGGCCGCGAAGTACGGGCTGCCCGTGTGCCCGCATGCGGGCGGCGTCGGGCTGTGCGAATACGTGCAGCACCTGTCGATGATCGACTACGTGTGCATTTCCGGCACGAAGGAAGGGCGCGTGACCGAATACGTCGATCACCTGCACGAGCATTTCGTCGAGCCGTGCGTGGTGCGCGGCGCGGCATACATGCCGCCGACGGCGCCCGGTTTCTCGATCGAGATGAAGCCCGAATCGCTGGAGCAGTACCTGTTCCGCGGCTGAAGTACGGCGACGCACGCCGCACGACGCGCGTCGTGCGCGGCGACAACATGAACGACGGAGACGCGAAGTGGATTTGAACCTGCAAGACAAGGTCGTGATCGTGACCGGCGGTGCATCGGGCATCGGCGCCGCGATCTCGATGCGGCTCGCCGGCGAAGGTGCGATTCCGGTGGTGTTCGCGCGCCACACGCCCGACGACGCGTTCTGGCGCGAGCTTGTACAGAAGCAGCCGCGCGCCGAATGCGTGTCGGTCGAGCTGCAGGACGATACGCAATGCCGCGATGCGGTCGCGCGGACCGTCGCGCGCTTCGGCCGCATCGACGGCCTCGTCAACAACGCGGGCATCAACGACAGCATCGGCCTCGACGCCGGGCGCGACGCGTTCGTCGCATCGCTCGAGCGCAATCTGATCCACTACTACGTGATGGCGCACTACTGCGTGCCGCACCTGAAGGCGGCGCGCGGCGCGATCGTCAACATCTCGTCGAAGACGGCCGTCACCGGGCAGGGCAACACGAGCGGCTATTGCGCGTCGAAGGGCGCGCAGCTCGCGTTGACGCGCGAATGGGCCGTCGCGTTGCGCGACGACGGCGTGCGCGTGAACGCGGTGATCCCGGCCGAGGTGATGACGCCGCTTTACAGGAACTGGCTCGCCGGTTTCGACGATCCCGATGCGAAGCTCGCCGAAATCGCCGGCAAGGTGCCGCTCGGCAAGCGCTTCACGACGGCCGACGAGATCGCCGACACGACCGTGTTCCTGCTGTCGGATCGCGCATCGCACACGACGGGCCAGTGGCTGTTCGTCGATGGCGGTTATACGCATCTCGACCGCGCGATCGGCTGAATGCACCGGAACCCCGACCCCATGCAACCCGACCCGAACCTGAACGCCGCGCCGCCGCTGATTGCGTTGAGCGGCATCGGCAAGCGCTTTCCGGGCGTGCAGGCGCTCGACGACTGCCGTTTCGACCTGCGTGCCGGCGAAGTGCATGCGCTGATGGGCGAGAACGGCGCCGGCAAATCGACGCTGATGAAGATCCTCGCCGGCGTGTACCAGCGCGACGAAGGCGAGATCCGGATGGATGGCCGCGCGGTGGAGATCGCCGATCCGCGCGCCGCGCAGGCGCTCGGGATCGGCATCATCCATCAGGAACTGAACCTGATGAACCACCTGAGCGTCGCGCAGAACATCTTCATCGGCCGCGAGCCGCGCGGTCGCTTCGGCGTGTTCGTCGACGAAGACAAATTGAACCGCGACGCGGCCGCGATCTTCCAGCGGATGCGGCTCGATCTCGACCCGCGTACGCCGGTCGGCAGGCTGACGGTCGCGAAGCAGCAGATGGTCGAGATCGCGAAGGCGCTGTCGTTCGACTCGCGCGTGCTGATCATGGACGAGCCGACCGCCGCGCTCAACAACGCGGAGATCGCCGAGCTGTTCCGCATCATCCGAGATTTGCGCGCGCACGGCGTCGGTATCGTCTACATCTCGCACAAGATGGACGAGCTGCGCCAGATCGCCGATCGCGTGACCGTGATGCGCGACGGCAAGTACGTCGCGACCGTGCCGATGGCGGAAACGTCGATGGACGCGATCATCGCGATGATGGTCGGCCGCCAGCTCGATACGGAGCACCGCACGCCGCCCGATACGTCCGCGAACGACGTCGCGCTCGAAGTGCGCGGGCTGTCGCGCGGCCGCGCGATCCGCGATGTCGGCTTCACGCTGCGGCGCGGCGAGATCCTCGGTTTCGCGGGGCTGATGGGCGCGGGCCGCACCGAGGTCGCGCGCGCGGTGTTCGGTGCGGACCCGGTCGACGCGGGCGAGATCCGCGTGCACGGCAAGACCGTGACGATCCACACGCCGGCCGACGCGGTCGCGCACGGAATCGGCTACCTGTCCGAGGATCGCAAGCACTTCGGGCTCGCGGTCGGGATGGACGTGCAGAACAACATCGCGCTGTCGAGCATGCGCCGCTTCGTGCGCCGCGGCTTGTTTCTCGATGCGCGCGAGATGCGCGACACCGCGCAGGCGTACGTGCGGCAGCTCGCGATCCGCACGCCGTCGGTCGCGCAGCCCGCACGGCTGCTGTCGGGCGGCAACCAGCAGAAGATCGTCATTGCGAAGTGGCTGCTGCGCGACTGCGACATCCTGTTCTTCGACGAGCCGACGCGCGGCATCGACGTCGGCGCGAAAAGCGAGATCTACAAGCTGCTCGACGCGCTCGCCGCCGACGGCAAGGCGATCGTGATGATCTCGTCGGAACTGCCCGAGGTGCTGCGCATGAGCCACCGGATTCTCGTGATGTGCGAAGGCCGCGTTACCGGCGAATTGCGCGCGGCCGACGCCACGCAGGAAAAGATCATGCAGCTCGCGACGCAACGCGAGTCGACCGTATTGTCCTGATTCAGACGCTTACCCGATCATGTCCAACGATACGCATCCCGTTCCGCCCCTCGCTTCCGGCGATTCGCCGGCCGGCGCATCCGGCTTCCGCGCCCGCTTCTTCAACCCGGCCGCGCGGCAGAAGCTGCTCGCGTTCGCGAGCCTCGTGCTGCTGATCGTGTTCTTCAGCATCGCGTCGCCGAACTTCCTCGAAGTCGACAACCTCGTCACGATCCTGCAGGCCACCGCCGTGAACGGCGTGCTGGCCGTCGCCTGTACCTACGTGATCATCACGTCGGGCATCGACCTGTCGGTCGGCACGCTGATGACGTTCTGCGCGGTGATGGCCGGCGTCGTGCTGACGAAGTGGGGGATGCCGCTGCCGCTCGGAATCCTGGCCGCGCTGCTGTTCGGCGCGCTGTCGGGCTGCGTGTCGGGCTTCGTGATCGCGAAGATGAAGGTGCCGCCGTTCATCGCGACGCTCGGCATGATGATGCTGCTCAAGGGCCTGTCGCTCGTGATCTCGGGCACGCGGCCGATCTACTTCAACGACACGCCGGGCTTCACGTCGATCGCGCAGGATTCGCTGATCGGCAACCTGATCCCCGCGCTGCCGATCCCGAACGCGGTGCTGATCCTGTTTCTCGTCGCGGTCGGCGCATCGATCGTGCTGAACCGGACGATCTTCGGCCGCTATACGTTCGCGCTCGGCAGCAACGAGGAAGCGCTGCGGTTGTCCGGCGTGAACGTCGACGCGTGGAAGATCGCGGTCTACACGTTCAGCGGCGCGGTGTGCGGGATCGCCGGGCTGCTGATCGCGTCGCGGCTGAATTCCGCGCAGCCCGCGCTCGGGCAGGGCTACGAGCTCGACGCGATCGCGGCCGTCGTGATCGGCGGCACGTCGCTGTCGGGCGGCGCGGGCAGCATCGTCGGCACCATCATCGGCGCGTTCATCATGAGCGTGCTGACCAACGGCCTGCGCATCATGTCGGTCGCGCAGGAATGGCAGACGGTCGTGACGGGCGTGATCATCATCCTCGCCGTCTACGTCGACATCCTGCGCCGGCGGCGCCGTTGACGCGCGCATGCATCCGCTTCACCGCCGGCATGGCCGGCATCCCAGCAGATACCAACCAAGGAGACGCGAAGTGATCAGGAGCAAGGTGTTGAACGCGATCGTCGGGCTGACGTTCGCCGTCGGCGTCACGGCCGGCGCGCAGGCGCAGGAAACCTACATCCCGTTGATCTCGAAGGGCTTCCAGCATCAGTTCTGGCAGGCCGTGAAATCGGGCGCGATGCAGGCCGCGAAGGACTACAAGGTGAAGGTGACGTTCGAAGGCCCCGAAACCGAGGCGATGGTCGACAAGCAGATCGACATGCTGTCCGCCGCGATCGCCAAGAAGCCGGCCGCGCTCGGCTTCGCGGCGCTCGACAGCAAGGCTGCGCTGCCGCTGCTGAAGAAGGCGCAGGCCGAGAAGATCCCGGTGATCGCGTTCGACTCGGGCGTCGACAGCGACATCCCGGTGACGACGGCCTCGACCAACAACAAGGCCGCCGCATCGCTCGCCGCCGACAAGCTCGCCGCGCTGATCGGCGACGAAGGCGAGGTGGCCGTGGTCGCGCACGACCAGACGAGCCGCACCGGCATCGACCGCCGCGACGGTTTTCTCGAACGCATGAAGGCGGCGCACCCGAAGGTGAAGGTCGTGACCGTGCAGTACGGCGAAGGCGACCAGCTGAAGTCGACCGAGGTGACGAAGTCGATCCTGCAGGCGTATCCGAAGCTCAAGGGGCTGTTCGGTACCAACGAAGGCTCGGCGATCGGCGTGGTCAACGGCGTGCGCGAGATGAAGCGCAAGGTCGTGATCGTCGGCTACGATTCCGGCAAGCAGCAGAAGGACGCGATCCGCAGCGGGCTGATGGCCGGCGCGATCACGCAGAACCCGGTCGGGATCGGCTACAAGACGGTCGAGGCGGCCGTGAAGGCGATCAAGGGCGAGAAGCTGCCGAAGGTCATCGATACCGGTTTCTATTGGTACGACAAGACCAATATCGACGATCCGAAGGTCGCGGCGGCGTTGTACGACTGATCGGCGTGTCATGGCGTCGCCGCACGCGGCGGGTAGCGTGTGCGGCGGCGTGAGTTGTCTTGCCGGAGCGGAACACGAGGACACCATGGGCGCAGTGCGTATCGATTCCCATCAGCACTTCTGGCGTTATCGCGCGGCCGACTATCCGTGGATCGGCACCGGGATGGGCGTGCTCGCGCGCGACTATCTGCCCGACGCGCTGTGGCCGCTGATGCATGCGCAGGCGATCGGCGCGTCGATCGCGGTGCAGGCGCGCGCCGGGCGCGACGAGACGGCGTTCCTGCTCGATCTCGCCCGCGACGACGCGCGCATCGCGGCGGTGGTCGGCTGGGAGGATCTCGGTGCACCGCAGCTTGCCGACCGTATCGCCGAATGGCGCAGCCCGAAGCTGCGCGGCTTTCGTCACCAGGTGCAGGACGAAGCCGACGTCGGCGCCTTCGTCGCGGATACCGGCTTCAATCGCGGCGTCGCGTGGCTGCAGGCGAACGGCTATGTGTACGACGTGCTCGTGTTCGAGCGCCAGTTACCCGACGTGCGCGCATTCTGCGCACGGCACGATGCGCACTGGCTCGTGCTCGACCACGTCGGCAAGCCCGCGCTGGCCGAGTTCGAGCGCGACGAAACCGCGCTGCCGCGCTGGCGCACTGCGCTGCGCGAACTGGGCGCGCTGCCGCACGTCGCGTGCAAGTTGTCGGGGCTCGTGACCGAAGCCGACTGGCGGCGCGGCCTGCGCGCGCAGGACATCCGGCATATCGAGCAGTGCCTCGATGCGGCGCTCGACGCGTTCGGCCCGCAGCGTCTGATGTTCGGGTCGGACTGGCCCGTGTGCCTGCTTGCCGCGTCGTATGACGAAGTGGCGTCGATCGTCGAGCGCTGGGCCGAATCGCGGCTGTCGGCCGCCGAGCGCAACGCGCTGTGGGGCGGCACGGCCGCGCATTGTTATGCGGTGCCGGGCGAGATGAAGCGCGGGATATAAAATAGGCGCGAACGGTCCGCGCGATTCGCCGGACCGTCCGCAACGAAACCGATCACCTGCATCAACGTATGTCCATCCAGCCGATTCAGAACCGCCGCCTTTACCAGCAGATCGCCGACAAGCTCAGTGCGATGATCGAGTCCGGGGATTTTCCGCCGGGCAGCTATCTGCCGCCCGAGCGCGAACTGGCCGAACAGTTCGGCGTGTCGCGCACGTCGGTGCGCGAGGCGCTGATCGCGCTCGAAGTAAGCGGGCTCGTCAGCGTGCGCGTCGGCGACGGCGTGAAGGTGCGCCATCCCGAAACGGTCGCCGCGCCCGAGCCCGAACCCGATGCGAAGGCCGCGCCGTTCACGGTCGTCGAGATCGATCCCGAACTCGGCATCGCGCTCGACCTCGACACCGAAATCCCGCCGTTCGCGCTGTTGCAGGCGCGCCGGCTGATCGAGCCGGAAGCCGCGTCGCTTGCCGCGAAGCACGGTTCGGACGAGCAGATCGAAGGGATCCACGAAGCGTTCCTGCGCAACCAGGACGACAACCGCAGCGGCTCGCTCACGCATCCGGGCGACCGGCTGTTCCATATCCGCATCGCGGAAGCGAGCGACAACCCCGCGTACGCGCTGATGATCAAGCAGTTGCTTGCGCACAAGTACGACCTGATGTTCCAGCGGCTGCAGTCGCTGTACATGCCGAACGACATGCCGCACCGGTCGGAACTGGAGCACCGCGCGATCCTCGACGCGATCCGCGCGCGCGACCCGGAGGCCGCGCGCCGCGCGATGGCCGACCATCTCGACGAAGTGATCCGTATCTTCGGTCGCGCGCTCGACTGAGCGCGTGCGTTGATTTTCTACGCGTTCGGAATCAGAAGCGGTCGGCGCGATAGGGCGCCGGATCGGTAAAGGGCGTCTCGCCCGTCATCATCTCGGCCAGCAGGCGGCCGGTGACGGGGCCGAGCGTCAGCCCGTGATGGTTGTGCCCGAACGAGAACCACAGCCCGCGATGTGCGGGCGCGGGGCCGATCACCGGGCGCATGTCGGGCGTGCACGGCCGGAAGCCGAGCCACGGCTGCGGGTCGAGCCGCTCGCCGAAGCCGAACACGGGGCGTGCAATGCGCTCCGCGCGTTCGAGCTGCACGCCGGTCGGCGGCACGCCGCGCCGCGCGATCTCGACACCGGTCGTCAGCCGCAGCCCGCGCCGCATCGGCGCGATCACGTAGCCGTATTCGCGATCGACGATCGGCGCCGACGGCACGCCGCGCGCGGACGGCGCGTAGTGCATGTGATAACCGCGCTTCTCGCGCAGCGGGATCTTGTAGCCGAACTTGCCGAACACCGTGTCGGACCACGGGCCGAGCGCGACGACGACGGCCGGCGCGGCGGCCATGCCGTCCTGCGTGCCGACCTGCCAGCCGGGCGACAGCGCGTCGAGGCTCGCGGCGTCGCCCGTCAGCAGCGTGCCGCCGCCTTGCACGAAGAGCTGCGCATACGCTTTGACGAGCGCGGACGGATCGACGACGCTTTTCGGATCGAGCCAGTGCAGCGCGCCGCAGAAGCCGGGCGCGAGGCTCGGTTCGTGCGCGAGCAGCGCGGTGGCATCGAGCGGCGTGATGCCGAGCCCGTGGCGGCGCGCGGTGAGGCCGGCTTCGGCCACGCCGCGTTCGAACGCGGCCGGCGTGCGAAACGCTTCGAGCCAGCCGCTCGCGCGCACGAGTTCCCCGGCACCGGCCCGCGCGATCAGCGCGTCGTGCTCGGCGAGGCAGCGCTCGATCAGCGGCAGCATGTCGCGCGACGCTGCTGCGTGACGCAGCGGCGCCGATTCCCACCAGAACCGCGCGAGCCACGGCGCGAACGCGGGCAGCGACGCGCTGTGCCAGTAGAGATCGGTCGAGCGGTTCAGCGCATAGCGCATCAGCGTGAACGGGCTGCGCGGGAACGGATACGGTTCGACCGACGAGCGCTCGATCAGCCCCGCGTTGCCGAAGCTCGTGCCTTCGCCGGGCGCGCCGCGATCGACAAGGGCGACCTTGCGGCCGCGATCCTGCAGGTGCAGCGCGGCGGAGACGCCGACGATGCCTGCGCCGAGAACGATTACGTCGAAATCCATCGGTGGTGGTGAAAGACGGTTGGCGGTGCGCTCATCAACGGTGCGGTGTGCGCGCCCAGGTTGGAGATCGTTCGAACTGCAAGCATACTCGCGGCGGCGTGGGGGGCCAAGGGCAGGGTGCTACGCGACGGGATACGAGCGGGCGTTGCGTGGCGCCTGAGGATCGGCCCGGCGAAGCGAAACTGGAGATTGCACCGGGGCCGGCATTCCACGGTCGCGTGATGATCGAGCGGTCGAAACAGGCCTGCGCGGCGGAGTTGAAGCGTTTCCGCGTGAACGGCAGTGTCTGGATCGCGGCAGACGAGATGCGGACCGGCGTCGACGTGCCGATGACGTGGCGCGAATTGCTGAACGCCTAGCCATGCGCTTGCCGATCGGCTGATGCGGAGGTGGGCCGGCGTCGCCGATCGTTTGCCGGCTGTCGCGCAGTTCTTCCGCAGCACGCACATGCGTCCGGCCGTCTTCGGGCGGGAGGGCGACGATACCATGCTGCTTCATCCCTATTCGATAGCGTGCGACGAGCTGAATTTCTTCATCGGTTATCCGCCGACAGGCGGCAACGCTTGGCACCCCGGATGTGCCGCAAAACGATCTGGCGTACCGCCGGGGAGCGTATGAAGTTTGAGCCGGCCGTGCGCCCAATCCGCTGATCAATTTGCCGACGTCGACACGCGATCGGCGTCGCGTATCACGTTCGCCAGCATCGTCGCCCACAGCGCCGATTCCGCATACTTTCCGACATTTCTCGCGGGTGTTTCCCACTGGTTGATCGCGCGGCTTTGTACCTAAGATGAAGGAATCATGCGCGTGATACGGTGTCATGCGCGCGCATGGTTGAAGGCAGAGGGCAACGCCGGGGGGCAACGCCAGCGGATGTTTCCATCATGGATGCGAGAGTGTGCGCGGCGGCTGCCGGTCTTGCGACTGCAACGACGCCAACGGGCGCGGCGGCAATCGCCGCGCGGACGACACCCGTCCCGCCCGGCCGGGCCGCTTCGCTGCGCGACGCGCTGATCGCAATCGTTTGCGTGCTGGGCGCGGTGCCCGCCATGCTCGCCGGGGCTCCTCTCGACGCGGACGATCCGCCCGACACCGTGCGCATCGTCGCCACCGCAAGCCCTGCCGATCCCGCCATTTCGTCACACGACTCCGCCGTGCGTCAGGTCGTGCTCGGCATCATCAGCTTCACGCGCTGGCCGACGACACCCGTGCGCCTGCATCTGTGCGTGACGGGCCGGCCCGACTACGCGCGCGGACTGACCGACACGCTGCAGGCCGGCTCGACGCTGCTCGATGTGCAGCGCGTCCGCTTCGACGATCCGTCGCTCGGCATGGCCTGCGATGTCGTTTATCTCGGCACCCTGAGCGACGACGAGCGAACGCGGGTGAGAACCGCGGTGGCCGGCCATCCGGTCCTGACGATCGCGGAACACGATCCGTCCTGTACCGCAGGCAGCATGTTCTGCCTGAACATCGACGGCGAGCGCATCTCATTCGACATCAATCTCGACGCCGTGGCGCGCAGCGGTGTGCGCGTGCACCCGAACGTGCTCAATCTCGCGCGACGGCCGGGGGCGCCATGACACGGCTCGCGCCTCACTTTTCCCCTTCGCGCGCGTCGCGCCCGACGCTGCAAAGCGTATTGCGCCGCGCGCACCTGCGCCTCGCGTTCGTTGCCGTCGCGATGGCCGCCGTGTCGTTGATCGTCGTCGCCGTGATCGCGTTGCGTGCGTATGCCGGCAACAACCTGAACCTGCTGGCCCGCTCGCTCGGTTATACGGTCGAGGCGGCGCTCGTGTTCGGCGACCGCGTCGCGGCGAGCGAGGCGATCGGGATGATCGCCGGCGATGAGGACGTCGCGCAGGTGGTGGTCACGGACAGCAAGGGCCAGCCGTTCGCGACGTGGCAGTTGCCCGCCGGAAACGGGGTCGCCCGGCTCGAGCGCGCCGTCGCCGACCTTGCGCTGCCCGGGCCCGTGACGGTTCCGGTGATGCACGACGGCATCATCGTCGGCCACGTCGTCGTGCGCGGCCGCGGGCACCAGTTCTTCGGCTTCCTGCTCGGCGGCGTCGGCGGCATTCTCGGTTGCCTGGCGGTCAGCGTGTTCGGCGCATATGTCAGCTCGAAGCGTCTGCTGCGCAACATCGTTTCGCCGCTGCGCGCGCTGGCCGGCGTTGCGCACGCCGTGCGGCGCGAGCGTGCGTTCGCGCAGCGGGTCGAGCCCGCCGCGATCGCCGAGTTGAACGAGCTCGGCGACGACTTCAATGCGTTGCTCGACGAATTCGAAGACTGGCAGAACACGCTGCGCGACGAAAACGCGTCGCTCGAACACAAGGCGACGCACGATGCGCTGACGGGCCTGCCCAACCGCGTGCAGTTCGAGTCGCGCCTCACGCTTGCGCTCTGCGACGCCGCGATGACGGGGCAGCGGGTCGGCATCCTGTATCTCGACTGCGACCGCTTCAAGGAGATCAACGATTGCCTCGGCCACGACGCTGGCGACGCGGTGCTGATCGGCATCGCGGCGCGGCTGCGCTCGCAGGTGCGCGAGGCCGATCTGGTCGCCCGCCTGGGCGGCGACGAATTTGCGGTGATGCTGGGGGCGGTGCGCGATGCGGGCAGCGTCTGTCGCGTCGCCGACGAGATATTGTCCGGCATGGCGCCGTCGATCGAGCTGTCCGACGGCCGCATGGTGGCCACCATGATGAGTGCGGGCATTGCGCTGTATCCCGACCACGCGTCGGACGCGAGCGGCCTGTTGCGCGCCGCGGATGCAGCGATGTACCGGGCCAAGCGTGCGCGGCCGGGGTCGTGGCAGTTGGCCGAAGGAGTCGCAGGGCCGGTTTGATTGATCGCTTCGCGCTGCGGGCGAGGCCGCAGCAGCGGATTACAAAAGGCGCGCCCAACGCGGGCGCACTCGAAGGGGACGTGAAATGGACAACTCATTTCCTGTGAGCATGGGGCGGATGTGCGTCGCGAGCGCGCTGCTGCTGTGTTTGCTGCTGGGGGGCTGCAAGACGCCGCCGCTTCATCGTGGGCTGACGCAGACGCAGGTCACGACGCTGAAGTCGGCAGGTTTTCAGGAGACCGAACAGGGTTTCGAGTTCGGCTCGGCCGGGCCGATCCTGTTCGATTTCGACCGCTATAACCTCAGGCCGGATGTGCGGCGGATCGTCGAAAGGATCGGGCGCACGCTCAGGTCGGCGGGAATCAACGGCGTGCGGGTTTATGGGTACTCGGACGAGGAGGGCGCGGATGAATACGACTTCGAGTTGTCGAGGCGGCGGGCCGAGGTCGTGGCGATCGAGCTGGTCGATGTCGGGCTCGATGCGAAGCGCATTGCGATCGTCGGGAAAGGGAAACGCGATCCGGTGGGGGATAACCGGACGCCGGCCGGGCGGGCGCAGAATCGGCGGGCGGCGATTGTGGTTTCGCCGAGGTGAGGGGGCGGTTCTATTTATTTCGCGGAGGTAGTCGGACCACTTCCCCGAGAAAACAGCCCGAATCGTGAGCCACCCGCAGTAAAAAACAGTGGCTCACGAGCGAGCAAGCCGAAAATGAACGCGGCTAATCGTTCGGAGCAGGTTGCGCAATGAGAACGGCGCCACAGGTCGTTTTATGCCCCTCCAAGGCCATCGGTTGTCCGAAATCCTCGTACCCGTCCAGCCCCTCGGCAATTTCAAAGAGATGTGGCGCGCAAAGCGGACAAGTCACCTGATCGCCCTTGCGGGCAATGGGAACCTTGGCGGAGCTCCAGGTGGAGGACGGACTACCTGAAATCACTTTGCCACCGTGGCTCGTTGCGTCGCCAACTACGATCTGTGCACGCCCGTGCAAGCTTGCTCGTTGCATCGATTGCCCCCTCCAGATCAATGGGCGTTATCTGCTTTGGCCGAGAAGTCGGGGGCTTCGAACGGCGGGGGTTGATACGTCGCGTCGATCGTGTATCCCAGAGCCTTCAGTTCGGCCTCTTTCTTCGATCGCTCTTCCCTTGCCGGTTTCAACTCGTCAGAAATGAGTTTTTCCCATTTTTTCCGACGCTCAACACTATCCGTAAAATATGGGGTGTAGTGATCAGATGCAGTGCTGACCTGGATGTCAGTCAAATAGTACCCCATGTCGGGCGAACCCGATGATTGATAGGATAGCGATAAAGTCAGAAATACCCCGTCGGCGTAAAAAATCCATCTCGGCTCAACGGTAATCAAGTTCTTCCACTCATCTATCGTCGGCGTGTATGTGGAATCCAACGAATAAAGAGCTCCGGATTCTGATGAGACATACTTCAGGGCCTCTCTTCCAGCAAGCCGGGGAGATGCCGCATATACATATCTTTTCCATCCGGCGGACCGTAACCTGCCAAGCAGGGACATGACTTTATCGCGTCCCTCTTCATGCGAGGTTGTTTTTGATGAAGAAATATTGAAATTAATATCCCAATTGTCAACTCCATCCTCGGGGCTGTCTTTGTCACCCAACCCAGTCGCAATCATGACATTATCGACATCAAACGAATATGGCCCCTGAATGTACTTTACTATTCCGAGTTTCGCTGGGTCATCCCAGTGAATTTGGTAGCGATATACGCCGGACGGGTGATTCATCGTGGAAAATCCCTGATTTTTGGCGTCTTGCCTCCCATCAGCTCCGAACTTTATCATGACAACTTGCGGTGTCATTGCGCCATCCTTTTTTTCTTGAGTGGTCGTCCATACCAGAATCGCAGCGAATAGTATAAATGCCGATAAAATCCACTGCAATATTTTAATCGATTTCCGTGTGAGCGGCATGGATATATTTTCTCGATTTAAAGGTTGGTCATGTTAAGCCACCCATTGCGGCAATTGATTTTAATTCGCTTGGCATGTATTTTCGTTGTTTTTGCATGAGAAAATGGAACAATTTCCCGGTGTCCTTGATCCATGCCATTCGTTGTTTATAATCTTCTAGGATTAAGTCTTTGGGGGCATTGGAGCGATATTGCATGTCAGACGTCTCATTCTGTGCGGTAAAGCTCAGTTGCAAAGGCGGAATCAGAGCGTGAAATGCACGCGCTGGCGCGGCCCACCATTTGTCCGAGCTGGTCGCTTGATCCATGGTTCGCTGAAATTTCAGCTTGCTGATGAAGGCTTTGTCATTATAGATTAACCCTTGCAACACCTCGCCTTGCTCATGCTGTGCCATTACCCAAAGATGATTGAAGGCAAAATTATTCTTAAATGTGTTGTCGGCTGTTGCTTCCCATTGCTTAACCAGGCTGAATCCAATGGACACCCGTGGAGTCCATTGAAAATAACCTGGACTCTCGGACCCGGAGCCGACGAATTTACCAGACCCGGCGTCGTCCATCGAAGCGCTGGCTTCATTTATTACCGGGCACTTTGGCACCACGTCACCTGCCCATTGCTGCCGCATCAGGTTTTTCTGTACGGTGGGATGGAATTGCCGACTATCGCGCTGTTTGGCACACTCCTGGAACGCCGCCGGGTCTGCCGCATAGCCGTAGCACCAGGGGAGCAGGTCGTTATAAATCCACAGATTGCCTTTGCCCAATCCTTCATGGACGGTGCCCATGAAGGGCGTCTTGTCTACCTGCCAGCTTTCCAAATTGGCTGAAACCTGTTTGGCCGCGAACGCGCCCAATCCCGTCCAATAAAACCGACCAAGCTTGTCTTTTTCTCCGAGATGAAACTCCTCGAGGAACATGCGCGCGTAGCTTGACGCTACTCGACGGGCTCTTGCCCCATAGTGCTTCCCGACAAACGACGCATCGCCCGGTTCGATCTTGGTTTCGGAGACGGTGTGTGAACTGAATCGATAGTCGGGTGTTCCGTCTTTTAGGATGGGAGTGCGGGTATCCAGTTGGGCCATCGCATATTGATGGGCGAGCGACCAGATAATTTTACAATCGCAATTCGCATCGATACACGTATTGCTTTTCGGGTTGGTAGTGTCTTCTGCAAGATTGGCCATTTTTTCTACCTTTACTTATCCTCGTCCGTGAAGAGTTCGTCCCAATGAATACCAAATTTCACATTCTCTTCCTGTTTGGTATTCAAGGTCGCCGAACGACCAAGATGATTGGTCTGGAAAACATGCTCCCCTGAGTCGGACGTCATTCGGTAGGCGACGCCTGGCAACGATCGTCCAGACGGTGTCAGCATTCGGAAGGTCTGGTCGTTCGCCTCGACGGTAGGTGTACCGTCCGGCGCAACCCCCATCGGCTTGGACGGCATATTGCTTACCTGTGCGTTGACCTCATAAACACCGCCGCCCACCGTAATCTTGCCGGTCTTCAGGCTGATATAACTATCGCCACCGTGCAGTATCACTTCATCGGCCGCCTTGATCGTGATTCGGTTCGCCGTCTGTGTAATTTCGAGCTTTGCAAGCAGATTGAGGTTTTTCTGCAGAGCCTTGATGTCGATATCTCCGGCGTAGGACACCATCCGGATGCCGAGCTTGTACGCAAACAGTCGGATTGCGTTTCGGGCAGTAGCTAACAGGCTGCTGCCACTGCTCATGCTGAGGTGTGCGCCACTCGTGAGCGCCATATGTTCTCCGCTCGCGAGATGGGTGGTGCCAGCCGTCGTCGCTTCGATCCCGGTCGGAGATGCGAAAACCAGATGGGGCTTGGCCAGTTCTGGAAACGCTTCTGCCCCTTGCCCTCCGCCTGAGCCTCTGATTTCATCACTCTGCTTCCTGAGTGCCTTGACGACCTCGGGTTGATCTTGTCCGTCCTGCGCTTGCGCCTGGATGGCCGCATTGGCAAGCGTGTCATGCAAATCCCGCGCCTGCACCAAACGCTGCACAGTCTCGCCCATGTCTTTTACTGCAGCGGTCGCACCCGAGCGTGTCTCGGTTGTCACCAACATTCCCTGGTTCGCGCGCAGCACGCCCCACGAATCGGTTGCCAACTCCCAGCCGATTCCGCGTGCCTCCCCACGTCCCGCATTGCCGTCGATGCGGGTGTTGTAGCCGACTACAAGCCGAGATTGTTGATGATCGCTTGCAACCTGTACCTGAAGCTTGCCCGGCGTGTCGTCGGCCACGATCTGGTTTGCCATCGTGCTGGCCAGATCGCGCGAACGTAGTCCTGAAAGCGCTTGATTATCGGGCAACTTCCATTGCACAAAGTTGATGCCGTTCGGCACTCGGCCTGTGACGAGGGGGCGATCCGGACATCCGTGCAAGAACGACACGACGACCTCATCGCCAATTCGTGGGACGTGGATCATTCCGAATCCCTGACTGGCCCATGGCTGACTCACGCGCACCCAGCACGAGCTACGCGTGTCGCGTTGCCCGATACGATCCCAGTGAAATTGCACCTTGATCCGGCCCAACTCGTCGGTATAAATACTTTGCTCTTTTGGGCCGACCACCGTCGCCGTTTGCATTTGCATGATCGGCTTGTGATGCTCGAACGGACTACGGTAGGGCACGGATTTGCGTTGCGCCTCTATTTCGATCAGAAAGAAGCCCTCGGAGCCATCGTGATGGGGCACGCGGGATGGGTGACCTCCGTCCTGATTCGCCGACGCTTCGGCCAATTGGCTTCGCAAACTACCCGGAAGGTTTGTGTGATGGTCTGAAGCGGGGAGATTGTTCTCGATCAGCCAAACCACTTCGACAATGGCGAACTGGTTGCGATCGGCGGAGTCGCGATCGTGCTCTGGGTGTCCGATGAGCGTAAACGACCGTCCCGCATCAGCAGCGCGTAGCCCCCCCGTACCGTAAAACCGCTTTGCACGAGACTCCCACTCTTCCATATGGACTTTGGAGAGATGGTCGCCGCGCTCTTGTTCCAGATATGTATATGGACCGGTGTATTCGTACATCTCCAACTGTGCCGGCAATTCGTGCGATACCGTCGGGATGCTGGTGCCCTTCGGATTGGCAAGCGGTGACGGATTCTTGTAGTCGAACGTGCGCGTGGTCAGCGCGGCGCTATGGAGGGTTCGCAAGCCGGACCAGTGAAGCAGCGCGTCGACCTCACTGTTCGTCCCGTCGCGGGAAAACTGCACTGATTGCGCTGCAAGCGGTTCACACGTATCCAGTCGGTCGATAATGGTCAGGGTATGGGACTTCCCGTCCTCTGCCTGCTTCCAGATGGCGAACAGGCCTTCCTCCTCCATTAACCGATGGACGAAGTTCCAGTCGTCGTCATACTGGGTGCAATACGATCTAGGCGGCAGTGGCTTCGATAGCGCAAAATTGAATCGACCTTTTGCGTGCGAATGAGTATTGAATACATCTCGGAGAATTTCATCGACAGGCTTGTCCTGCCAGATACGCTGATCCCGGCGAAATTTCAGGAAATGCATCCACGAAGCGAAACTGATTTGATAACTGGTCAGCCCACCCTCCGATCCGAGCTGCCGCACAGCATAGACATATCCGTTCCGGGGAAGGTAGGAGCGGTTGGTCTGTTGGATCCACAGGGTAATGGGCTGACCGATCAGCTTTTTTAGCTTGAGGTCGCTGCGTGTCGACACGACATCGAGTGTGAAGTCGAAATGCCGACCAATCCGGGAATGACCCACGGCGCGCTGCGGCAACAATTCGTTGTCCCCGAGCGGGGTATCGAGTTTCAGTAGGCGATCCTGCTGGATCAACCCGCCTTGAATCGCCTTCACGATGTCTTGCACACTCATCCCGATCCTTTTTATTACTTTTGTGCACCTGTTGCCGAGACGGCGCAGGCTCTCTCAAAAGCGATTCTACAGCTTAATAGCTAGGGCTTATCCCAGGCCCGATTGTCGAGCCGGTCAACAAATCCGCCAGTCATGCAGTCTGCGCCAGCAGTTCAAGCCCGAGCCACAGCCCATTTCTTGCGGAAGCATTTCCCAGAGGATGCCGGACAGCTACACGAACAGGATGCCGGTCAGCACCGCACGATCCTCGGGAGGCTTGCGTCCCGGGTATCGCGTCCTGTGGGTTTCGGCGGTGGCAGAAACGGTTGGATCAGTGACCGCAGTTCGTCGTCAAGTCTCCGTTTTGCCGCGGCCTCCTCGTCAGTGCAACAACGAAGTGGTACAGAGCTAGCGGCGGGTTAGCGGCCCCCGCAAATCACGCTGTAAGTGCTTTGTCTTGGCGGATTCGCACACGTGATGGATCGGTTCTTCGCCCCCCACGTTCCTGTCACCAGTTTCGTGCAGATTGTGTTGTTCTCGGCGCATACCGGCACGCTGCTTCGCCGTGGGCAACCGTGCGCCGGCGTCCAGCCGCTGGTCTAGGTTTTCGATTTTCGGGGCTCGAACGAAAACGTTTGCGGGTGCCTTCCGCGTTGTCGGAATTTGTCCTACATTATCGGGGCCTCGGGCCGGCCAGCCGGCCCACGGAACCTGAGATCACACGCAAGGAACAAGAATGAGTTTCGCTCCGAACGGGGGTATTCCCAATGGTTTGGGCGGCAGCGCGCTCGGCTCCTTGAGCGCGCTCGGCGGCCTGGCAGGGCCGATCGCCTCGAGTGTTGCCGGGAGCCTCGGGCCGCTCGCGGGCCTGGCCGGGCACGTCGACACCGTCCAGCGTGCGATGCAGCTCGCACAGACCGGCTTCTCGCTGATGGACAAGACGCCCGGCGCGGTTGCCGAAGCGATCAACGGCGCCGCCAACCCCGCGCGCCTGACCCAGTTCAATCGTTACGTCACGCTCGATACGCCGCTCGGCCCGGATGTGCTGCTGGTCAGCGCCGCCGTCGTCGACGAGTACGTGAACCGGTTGCCGGAAATCCACCTCGACCTGCTGTCGCATCGCCACGACCTGCGCCCCGACGACCTGATCGGCCAGCAGGTCAAGATCCGGTTCGATCAGCAGGCGCGCCTGTCGACGCTCGAACGCGTCGTTGCATCGGGTACCGGCGAGAACGACCGTTACTTCGACGGCTACGTCGCGTCGTTCGACCGCGCCGGCAATCCCGGGAATGTCACGCAGTACCACCTGACGGCGGTGCCGTGGTTCTGGTTCCTGACGCGCTCGACCGACTGCCGGATCTTCCAGAACAAGACCGCGCAGGACATCCTCACCGAGATTTTCCAGGAGCATGGATTTTCGGATTTCGTGTTCGACATCCGGACGAGCCAGAAACCGCTCGAATACGTGGTGATGTACCAGGAGTCCTACTACAACTTCTGCGCGCGGTTGATGGAGCAGGAAGGGCTGGTCTGGACGCACCGCTACGAGAAGGACAAGCACATGCTGGTGATCGGCGACACGAATCTGCTGTTTCGCCCGATCGACGGCCTGGCAACTGTGCCGTTCGCCGCCACCGAGGCGAGTGAGGACAGCGGCATCGACCAGTTGCACGAAGGCCGGCGCTTTGGCGTCGGCAAGGTCACGTTCCGCGACTTCAATCATCAGAATCCGTCGTCGCCGCTGATGCTGGTGGAAGCCGGCCCGCAGAACCTCAAGCACGCGCGGCTCGACTCGACCGAGCGGTTCGAGCACCAGTCGCTGTACGACCACGGCGACGACGGCAACCGCTACGCCCGTTTTGCGATGGAGGCCGAGGAGGCGCAGGCCCATCGCTATACCGGCGGCGGCTACGCGTGGCGCATGACCACTGCCGGCGCCGTCAACGTGGCGAATCACCCGGTCCTCGAGAACAACCAGGAATACGTGATCCTGCACGTGCGTCACGAGGCGGTAAACGATTACACGCAGCACAGCGCAAAACTGCCGTACCGCAACAGCTTCGCGCTGCTGCCGAAGAAGATTCCGTACCGTGCGCCGCGCGGCACGCCGAAACCGGTGATTCATGGCACGCAGTCGGCGATTGTCGTCGGTCCGAAGGGCGAGGAAATCTACACCAACGGGAGCGCCGTGAAGGTGAACTTCCCGTGGGACCGGCGCGGCAAGAAGGACGGATCCGACTCGATGTGGGTGCGCGTATCGCAACCGTGGGCGGGCGACGGCTGGGGCGCGGCAGCGATTCCGCGGATCAAGCAGGAAGTGCTCGTAGCGTTCAATCAGGGCGATCCGGATAACCCCGTGATCGTCGGCCGCGTGTTCAACGGCGAGCAAGGCAACCCGTACCACGGTGCGGCCGGTCAGACGATGGGGATCAAGAGCCAGACGCACAAGGGGCAGGGCTCGAACGAGATTCGCATGACCGACACGAACGGCATGCAGGAATTCTTCATGCACGCCCAGAAGGACATGAACACCGTGGTCGAGAACACCGAGACGCACAAGGTGCTGGGGCCGATGCGTACCGTCCTGGTGGCCACAGGTAGCGAAGAAAAGCAGATTCCGCAGGGCAACCTGACCGAGACGATCGCCGAGAAGCGCAGTACCACCGCGACCACGGTCGAAGTGACGACGCCTGCCAAGGATGGCGGCGGCGGCACGCAGGTCTACGTGGCCGAGCGCGGCATCCTGCTGAAGGTGCAGGACAGCTCGATCTCGCTCGCGCCCGAAGGCATCCGCCTCGAACACAAGGGCTCCGTGATCCTGATGACCGACGACGGCGTGATGGTCAACGGCCAGCGCATCGATCTCAACAAATAACACGAACAAAACCAGCCATGCACTACGCAATCCACGAAGGCACCTTCGAACTGCCGGACGCGGCGCTCGACCGCACCGTCAACATCCTCGTGATGAACGCCGGCCCCGGCGGCCTCAACCTCGTGATCGCCCGTGGGCGGCTGCGCGACGGGGAAGATATCGATGCGTTCGTCGCGCGCGAATGGGAAGTGGCGTCGCGCGATGCCAGGATGCTCACCGAGAAGGCGCGCCGGCCGGTGACGGTGGCGGGCCGTTCGGGCATCCAGATCGATTCCACGCACGAGCGGGATGGCCGGCTCTGGCATCAGGTGCAGACCATGTTCCAGTCGGACGACGCCGGCCGCGTGCTGGTGATGACGCTGACCAGCGCGGCACCGCTGACCGAAGAGCAGCAGGCGATCGCCGATCGTATGCTCGCCAGCTTCCAGCCGCGCGCGGCTCGACCGACCCTGCTCGGACCGGGTGACGCGTCGTGAGCGCGGAAAACTTCGCGGCCGCGCGCTTCGAAGATTCGATCCAGCACACGTCGTTTCTGGGTGAGCTTGTCGGCACGGTCGGGTCGGTGGTCGGCGGTGCCATCGTCGGTGCATTGGTGGCGGAGGCGATGGAGGGGCTGGTGTTCGCCGGCCTCGCTGCGCTCGAGATCGGCACGGCAGGGTTGGCGACGCCGCTCGTGATTGCGATCGGCGTGGGGGTGGCGGTCGGCTCGGGCGCGCTGATGGAAGCGAGCGGGATGAACGAGGCCATCGACGACGGCGCGAAGGCACTGGCCAATTCGATCGTGCCGCCCGAGATCAAAGGCAAGATCGCGAGCGGGTCGGGGAACGTTTACGTCAACAACAAGCCGGCGGCGCGGGCGGCGAAGCCGGGCGATCTCGATACCGTCGCGTGCACGGATCATCCTGGGCCGCAGATGATCGCCGATGGGTCGGGGAGCGTTTATATCAACGATCATCCGGCCGCGCGTGTCGGAGACAAGACGACTTGCGACGGGACGATTGCCGAAGGGTCCGATAACGTTTTCATCGGCGGCGGCACGCAGCGGGTGCGGGACGTGAAGTCGGCTTCCCGGCTCGGATGGCTGGGGGCGGCGCTTGGTATTGCGCTCGCGGTTTGCGGCCGCGGGAAGATGAGCTGGGGGCAGTTTCTGAAAGGCAAGCTGCCTTGCCTCGCGATCAATTTTGCGGCGGGTGCCTTCGGTACGTGGCTCGGCAGTTTGGCGAGGCCGTCTGCGGGCCACCCGGTCAACGTCATTACCGGCGGCAAGATTCTCGATGGCACGGACGATACCGACTTCGCATTGCCCGGGCCGCTGCCGATCGTGTGGCGACGTTTTTACAGCAGTCACGATGATCGTGCCGACAGCCTGTTCGGGGCGGGGTGGAGCGTGCCGATCAGCGTCGAGCTGCGGCTTGCGCGTGAGCATGGCGAGGTCACGTCGATCACGTATTGGGACGAGCAGGGGCGCGACATCGTGTTCCCGGCGGTGCCGCCGGGTGAGAGCCATTTCAGCGTTCCCGAAGGCATTTACCTGATCTGCACCGCCGGCGGCCACTACGTGGTTGAGACGGTCGATGGTTTGTATCGCGATTTCGGCCGTGCTCGTAGCGATGCGGACAGCGAGACGCTCAAGCTGTGGCGTCTTGAGGATCGCAACGGTAACTGGATCGAGGTGGAGCAAGAAGCGGCCGGTGAGGTTGTGCGGCCGGCCCGGCTGCATGACAGCGCCGGGCGCATGCTGACGCTCGCCTACGATAAATCGCAGCCGCGACGCATTGCCAAAATTGAGCTGACTCGTGGTGTGGACGGTGAGCAACCCGACACGCTGGTGCGTTACGCGTACAACGATGCCGGCGAGTTGATAGCTGTTACCGATCGCAGTGGTCACACCGGGCGACGCTTCGCGTACGAGCGCGGACTGATGGTTCAGCACGTCTTGCGCGGCGGTTTGCAGTGTTTCTATGCGTGGGAGGGCGTCGGTCGCGACGCGCGCGTCGTGCGCCACTGGACCGACGACGGTGAGGCGTACACGTTCAACGCGGACCTTGCGCAGCGTACGGTGACGATCACCGATCAGATCGGTCGCGTTACGCAGTGGACCTGGAACGAGGATCAGCAGCCGACGAGTCATACGGATGCTGAAGGCCATGTTTGGCGGTTAGCGTGGAACGCGAAGCGGCAGTTGGTCAGTACGACCGATCCGGCCGGGAACACGACCCGCTTTGAATATGACGAGCGCGGGCGCCAGACCCAGCGCATAGACGCACTCGGCCAGGTTGAGCGCACAGAGTGGAATGGGCACTACGATCTGCCTGTCGCGGAAACCGATCCGGCCAACTCACGCTGGATCTACCGCTACGACGATCGCGGCAACCTGACGATGACGCGCGATCCGGCGGGCTTTGCGACGGAGTATCACAGGGACGAGCGTGGGTTGGTGCATACGATTCGCGATGCGCGTGGGGGTTACAAGTTCCTGGAATGGAATGGCCGTGCACAGTTGACCTCGTACACCGATTGTTCTGGAAAGGTCACGCGGTTTGCATATGACGCACGTGGCATGCTCGCATGCGTGACCGATGCGGCGGGCCAGTCCACCGTGTATGAAGCGGATGCGATGGGGCGTGTTACGGGGATCGGGACGGCCGATGGCGCGCGTCAGATGTTTCGATACGATGCGGCCGGACGTCTTGTCGAGGTCGTTGATGCGAACCAGCGCAGCACGCGCTACGAACTCAATCCGCGTGGATTGTTGCTGTCCCGCACGGACGCGGCTGATCGTGTGGTGCGGTTTGGTTACGACGATGCGTTCAGGCTCGCGAGTTTGACCAACGAAAATCGCGAGTCGTATCGCTTCCAGTATGACCGTCGCGATCTGGTTTCTGCACAGATCGGCCTCGATGGCCACAAGCGTACATACGAATACGACGTGTGCGGCCAAGGCACGATCGTACGGGATGGGCAGATCGAGACGCGCTACGAGCGCGACGCGATCGGTCGACTGACGGCGAAGCAAGCTACGCATGAGCGTTGTGAGTACTTGTACGACAAGGCGAGCCGAATCGCATCTGCCGAGTTGTACACGCTGGCCGCGCGTGGCCCGTCGCTGAAGAATCGAGTCAATCTGAAATACGACGCGCGCGGAAATGTCCTTGAGGAATACACGCCGACCGGCTGGCTCGCGCATACGTACGATGAGCTTGGCAACCGCGTCAGCACCACAATCTCGGGCGAGCGCACGATCGATTGGCTGCATTACGGCTCGGGACACGTGCACCAGATCCGCGTTGACGGCACTGCAGTTGCCGACATAGAACGCGATGATCTGCATCGGGAGGTACTACGAACGCAGGGTAAGCTGACCAGCCATTTCGGATATGACGCGGTTGGCCGTCGTGCGCGGCACGCTGCGCAGCGAGGCCGGGCGGCTGACGATCTGCTTGCGAAGCAGTGGCAATTCGATGCAGCGGGCGACGTGATCCAGAAGCGAGATCAGCGTCATGGCACGACGAGCTATCAATATGACCCGACTGGTCGCATTGAGCAGGCGACGGGGCCGGGGCTGCCGTCGGAAGTGTTTCGCTGGGACGCGGCGGCCAACCTGGTGTCGAGCGATCACCCGGGCGGCTACGTCGAGCACAACCGGCTCAAGATGTTCGAGGATAAGCGCTTCGAGTACGACTCGTATGGACGGCTGGTTCGCAAGCTGAGTGGTCACGGGCCTGCCAAAGAGCAGGTTCTCGAATACGACGATTGGAGCCAGCTGAAGACCGTCGTGACGAAGGACCGTCTTGGCATCGCGACGACGCATTTCGAATACGACGCGTTTGGCCGCCGGATCCGTAAACTCAATGGCGGCTACGCGCGTACCGATTTCCTGTGGGATGGCATGCGGCTCGTGCAGGAGACGTATCACGACCGTCAGGGCGAGGAAGCGCTGACGTACTTGTACGAGTCCAACAGCTACGTACCGCTTGCACGGATCGATCAGGGCAAGCCGGCGGCTAACGATGCCGATGCGCGGGATGCGGTCTACTATTTCCACAACGACGTGTCGGGGCTGCCGGAGGAGTTAACCGACGCGGGTGGAGATCTGGTTTGGCAGGCCCGCTACAAGGTTTGGGGTAACGCGGTGCAGGAGGAATGGATCGCGCGTACACCGCAGCGCCCCATACCGTCATGGGGCGAGGTGCAGGAAACGACGCCGACGTCTGTCCATGTACCAAGACCACAGAACCTGCGTTTCCAGGGGGAGTATCTGGACCGGGAGACAGGGCTGCACTACAACCTGTTTCGGTACTACGATCCCGATATCGGGAGGTTCATTGCCCAGGATCCCATCGGACTAGCCGGTGGGATGAACCTGTATCAGTACGCACCGAATCCGATAAGTTGGATTGATCCGCTGGGGTTAAGCCCACTGGATGCAATTCAGCAACAAATAAATTCAATCTTTGAAAATCATTTGCCTGCAATACAGGCCATTGATCCGAATGCGACAGTTGGCTATAGAGGGAGTGCTGCGAGCGGGATTAGTAAGGCTCATGACCCGTCGATTTCTAGGCCAATAAATATAAATGATTTCGACGTCGATGGATTTATTCAGTCTGATTATTTGGCAAACAATTCCGTCTTCACGAATAGACGTCGAGATGCTTCGAGGATACCTGGATTTTCTGAGATAGAAAAATCCATTGATAGCGATTTGAGGAAGGCGTTTCCTGGATTGAGGGAGGATCCTTTTGGATTTAGAATTTTCAAGACCCATGAATTGGATGATCTCGCAAGGCAAGGGGATAGGCAGGTGAAAATTGGAGGGTGTTTTAAATGATTTCCAAGCGTGGTCGATGCTTGAGCGTAGTTCTTCTGGAAGATGTTGATTTTCTCGGGTTGGTTAAAAAAATCGAAAATGCATTTGGTGCGCGCCTTTCGGTGAAGGATAAAAAGGGGCGTTATATCGCAGATTGGGATGGCGATGATTTTTCCATCGAGGTCGTTGATAGAGTTGATCGACTTGGTGATTTTTTGTCTGACGAAAATCATGTTGTTGATGTTTTTATCGAGTCGGATGAGAATTTCAATGAAAAATTCGAGGATAAAATAAAATCCATCTTTAAAAATGGTGGGGTTGTGTGGAGGCGCGCGGTGTGGTCGCAAGTTAGTCGAGACGAAGGTTTGCGAGAGATATATCCTGATTCGGATTGATTTTCAATGGCGAGCGTTGACGGGATTTTATATTGTGACGCCACTCGTTGCCGATTTTTGAGAGGCAAGATGAGACTGTCACGCAATAGCGTTCAGTTGTTCAGTTGTAGGATTTCACTCGTTGATGGCAAGCGCGGACAAGGGATGTCAAATGACTACAGTCATTGAGCGTAAAGAGAACTTGGCTCGGGAACTCGCTACGCTCGATTTAGCAAGTCAACTGAAATTTTCAGCGTGGTGCTGCTTCGCACTCGTTGGAGAAAGTTCAGTATTCGACTTTCTGTCTCGTTACTCCGATTTATCGGCGTCAGACATTCATGCTCGAATCGTCAAAGGACTTGATGGCGTTTGGGAAGGGGATGAAGCAGGGGCTGATTTCTCGGATTTGAATATTCTCGAATGGGATGTGGATGAAATCAATGTGAGGGATGATGCAGCTGCCCAAGGAGCATTGGATCTATTGGCTGCGCTGTCTTTTCTTTCTAAATGGGCACGCGCTCATTCGACGTCTGATCTCGCAAACTGTGCGGAGCAGGTTATAAATAGAGTTGACTATCTGGAGACGTTCGGAATTCTTCGGGCTGACATAGAATTCCCTGTCGAGCAAGAAATTCGTGTGCAAGAAGAATTTATTGATGATCTTCGGAGTGGGAGGGTCTGCGTTGGCGACAAAGTGGAATGTCAAGGACGATTGTTACGTCTCGGTTGCCCTTAAATCATGAAATCGAGGGCGGGGCAGG
Source organism: Burkholderia sp. BE17 (assembly GCF_009362305.1). Classification (NCBI taxonomy): domain Bacteria; kingdom Pseudomonadati; phylum Pseudomonadota; class Betaproteobacteria; order Burkholderiales; family Burkholderiaceae; genus Burkholderia; species Burkholderia sp. BE17. The sequence continues at coordinate 1,834 of NZ_WHNU01000018.1, read as the reverse complement.
CGAGAGGGTCGTTCGATGAATTTTAAGAATGAAAGGGATGAGCTAATCAATCTGTTGCATGAGAGTGACGGTGCTTATCCAATGTTCTTGATGCGTGCAAAAGAGAACACTAGATCAGAGAATTGGGGAGCAGGTGTTGGCGTGCCGTTTTCTCTTGAGCCCTATCGTATGGAGGTACTAGGGGTAAAGCCGGGGCGCATGTTGAAGCACAAATCGGAACCTGGTCCCCGGCGGTATTGTTATTCGTACGATGATCAAGGACGAGTAATACATGCGGTTGCATACGGGAAACTGGGAGGAACTCCAGGGAGCCTGGATTGGATGCGCTCTGATGATTTTTACGAATACTCGGAGAATGCTGCGACTCGATACGTTTTTGGAAATACATTTAGAGGAAATCCTGATTCTCAGGTGACTCGCGTCGTGCGGTTGAATTGTGTAAATGGCAGGGTTTATGGTGTATTCCAGGTTGAAAAAGGAAGTCTCGAGTATACGGAAACGACCTATTCGTATGATGCTGTTGGAAATATTGTTGAAATAAGAATCAAGTGGCCAGAGGGTCGTTTTCCTGATCGGGTGCTGTCGGTTGAGCGGGGCGGAAGCGGTGTGAGTATCTTTGAAATACGTGATCAAAGAAGGATTCCAGTTTATCCAGTACCTTAATGCGATACGTGGTTGGGGTCACTTAGGTGGAAAAACAGAGTCTTTCTTGCGGTAATTTGTCACTCGCACCCGTGGTGGGGAGGATTTCGAAATGAAGGTGCTGAGTGTGTTGAAGATGCCCGCTGGGATATCTCTTTGCGTGGGCTGCAACGAAATGAACCGCGCCTATCCTGTTAATTTCATGTAGACCATAGAGGTGGCCGCGCAAATTCGGACAGCCGGATAAGTGGAACATCCGGGGCCTGAGCCAGCGATAATGCAGGCAAAGGAACCGGAAAGATGACGAAGAGAACCCGACGGACGCACTCAGCGGCGTTCAAAGCGAAAGTGGCCCTGGCGGCGGTCAAGGGCGAGCGCACGCTGGCCGAACTGGCGCAGCAGTTCGATGTGCACCCGAACCAGATCACGGAGTGGAAGCGGCAACTGCAGGAGCGTGCGGCGGATGTGTTCGGCGCGGCCTGTACACCGTCGAACGAGCCGCCGGTGGACGTGAAAACGCTGCACGCGAAGATCGGACAGTTGACGCTGGAGAACGATTTTTTGTCAGGAGCGCTCGGCAAAGCCGGACTGCTGAGCGCAAAGCGATGATTAACCGTACGCATGCGCTGCCGGTTTCGCGACAGACGCGACTGGTTGGCATCGCGAGATCGAGCGCGTATTACCGGGCGCAGCCAGTGAGCGAGGCGGATCAGTTGCTGATGCGGCGAATCGACGAGCTGCACATGGAGTTTCCATTTGCCGGGGCACGGATGCTGGCGCGCCTATTACGCCGGGAAGGCCATGAAGTCGGCCGCCGGCGTGTGCGCACGCTGATGAAGCGCATGGGTGTCGAGGCGCTGCACTGCAAGCCGAACACGAGTCGGCGCAACGCACAGCACAAGATCTGGCCGTACTTGCTGCGGGGCATGAAGATCGACCGTGCCAATCAGGTGTTCGCCCTCGACACGACGTACATTCCGATGGCGCGCGGCTTCGTGTACCTGACGGCGGTGGTGGACTGGGCGAGCCGCAAGATTCTCGCGCACCGGGTTGCCATCACGCTGGAAGCCACGCATGCCGTCGAGGCACTGGAAGAAGCGTTCGCCCGCTACGGACTGCCGGACATCGTGAACACCGATCAGGGCAGCCAGTTCACGGCGGGCGCGTTCATCGAGGCCGTACTGGGTCGAGG
>NZ_WHNU01000017.1:0-153967 GCF_009362305.1 Burkholderia sp. BE17 | reverse complement strand
CTGCAGCAGAGTGCCTCGTCCGTAGTCGGTCGCCGCACTATCCGATGCGTAAATGATCGCTCGGCGCGTGATTTCGGCTCACGTCAGGATTGCTGCACGGATGGTGCTGCATCATCGGAGTGACGTTCGCAGGTACGGCGGTGGGTTTGGGTGCTCGCGCGACCGGTAAAAGTTGCCTTGCCGAGTTTATCAGCGGGCCTGACGTGCGAGCGCGAAGTTCGGCTTTCGGCCAGTTGCCCGAGGGCACGACCGGTTGACCTGAATCAATCGTGTGCGAGCAACTCGTCTTACAGTGGCGGCACGGTGGTCGGCCACACGCTATACGCGCTCCAGTGCGCCGTTCGATTCGGACCAAAATCCGACTCGCAAGTCGAAGAATGTACCGCCGGGCTCATATGTCGTGAACAGGGAGGCATCATGATGCATCGATCCTTTGCCGCGCTCGCCGCATTGTTGGTCGGGCACGCTGCGTTGACGGCCGCTCACGCGCAGACATTAGACAAGATTGCCCGAACCAATCAGATCGTCGTTTCGTATCGGGAAGCTGCGATACCCTTCAGCTATCTGCTGACGCCGCATAAGGCGGTCGGCTTTTCGATGGACGTAACCGAAGCGATCGTCGATGATGTCCGCAAAGTACTACGAAGGCCGGATCTACGGGTTGCTTACATGCCTGTTACCGGGCAAAACCGAATACCCCTGCTTGTCAACGGCACCTATGACCTGGAGTGCGGATCGACGACAAATACATCGGCTCGCGGCAAGGACGTTGCGTTCTCAATCAACTACTTCTACGCTGGCACGCGACTGATGGCGAAACGAGCGTCGCACATCGGCGGCTATGCCGATCTCGCACGCAAAGTCGTCGTGACAGTCGGAGGCAGCACCAACGAAAAGACCTTACGCCGCCAACTCGAGCTGCAGCATATCGATGCCGAAGTAATGCTGACAAAGGACTATGCTGAAGCCCTGCAGGGTGTCGCGGACGACAGAGCGGCGGCGCTCGCACTCGACGATGTTCTGCTTTACGGGCTACGAGCAAACGCTAGCGACCCGAACACATGGGAAGTCGTCGGCGACGCGCTGCAGGTCGAGCCGTATGCTTGTATGGTGAGAAAGGATGATCCGGCGTTCAAGCGGCTCGTCGACGGCACCCTGACCCGGCTCATGACGAGCGGCGAATTCACGCGCCTGTACGCAAAGTGGTTCGAATCGCCGATTCCACCACGCGGCGCGAATCTTGAAATGCCGATGAGCGCAGCGCTAAAGGGAAACCTGATCACACGCAGCGATCGCCCCGCACAATGACAAGTAGCGATCGTACAAGTGCGATCGCTGTACCTCGAAAGTCGCAATTCGCGTCGCACCAGATCCAATAGCGGGAGAGCGGTGTCGTATGCCTCTTCCATAAGCCGATCCGCCGGCCGGCATTTGCCCGTTCCAAATGTCGACTTGTAGCTGTATGCGCTTGTGGCATGCTGCCGCGGAGGATGTGTCGCCCGAAGGCGGCTTTAAAAGGTTACATCCGGCGAAAGTCTCGGTCGCCCGCGGCACTCTCGCTTGCCGCGGGACACACACCTAGCAAGTGACGAGATCGGTATGTCCGAAGCCCCTGGAGTAGTCGAGGACGGAGATCACCGTCGGCGTCACGCGGAATATGCGGACATCCGCCGGGGTCGGCATCGGCAGCGGCATGGAGGCCTGCTCGGGGTACTTCAGCATGAGCAAGTGCAACGCCTTTTCCGCTTCCTTCGGATCGACCACGACTTGTGCGTGCGCGGCCATCGACAGTCCGGCGATCTCCATCACTTGCGGCGTGTCGTGGTCGATTGTCAGCGACACCCGATCGTCTTTCGCCAGATTTCCCGCCTTCTGGCTATCCAGCCCACAGAGGAAATAAAGCGTGAGGCCTTCGTTCGCATAGCCCACCGTCGTTGCCTGTGGCCACCCATCCGGCCTGAGCGTGGCAACCGTCATGATCCGGTGCTGATCCAGCAGCGCCAGGATCTTTAGTCTGATGTCTTCGTCCATCTGTCGTCTCCACAAAGTCGTGCATGAAATCGGGTCGACATCACCCTCGAACCGCCGCATCCGACGTTCCGCGTCGTTGTCGCCAGGCCCGTTTATCATGATCCGGTCAGTCTGGCTGTCAACACGGCGGCGGCAGGCAATGATGCGGCGTATCAAAGGAGATGAGCGTGCGCGGACGGTTCTTGAGAGAGGTGGCGTCGGCTGGATTGCCGGTGGGGCCGGGGCCGGTCGATCTCGTCACCGACGCCCGGATCGCGGGTTTGCCGGAGCCGGCGCAACGCTATCTACGGTTCATGGGAATAGTGGGACGCGCACAGGACTGGTCGTTCCGTCTCGGTTTCACCGGCAAATTCCGCACCAAGCCCCGGCAACCCTGGATGAAGTGCGAAGCATGGCAGTACAACAGTCGTCCGGCGCGGGCGCGCATCTTCCAGATACGCATCCTGCTCGGCGGCATGCTGCCGGTCGTTGCGCGGGATACATACGTAGAAGGCCGCGGCCGCATGCTCATCAAGCTGTTCGACCTGTTCACGCTCGCAGATGGAACGGGTACGGAGTACGACATCGGTGAACTGGTGACCTACCTGAATGACGCCGTGCTGGTTGCGCCATCGATGCTGCTCGTGCCCGAGATTGCGTGGTCCCCCGTCGACAGTGAATCCTTTGACCTGACATTGACGGACCATGAACGAACAGTCAGTGCGCGAGTCTTTGTCGATGCGAGCGGAGCCCCGACTGATTTCAGCACCGCGGACCGGTTTTGCTACAACCCCGAGCAACCCAGGCAATTGATGCGTGCGCGTTGGAGCACACCCGTCGCGGGATGGACGATGGTCGACGGTCGCCGATTGCCGACCGCTGCCCAGGCGGTGTGGCACCTTCCCGACGGCCCGTTCGCGTATGCCGATTTCCGCCTGGTTCCCGGAACGCTCGCGTTCAATGTGCCGCCGGGTACCTGAGGCCGAGTCCGCGCGGCCGGACCGACAGGCGCAATGATGCGGTGGGCGTGTCATTGCAGCTGCCGACGGGGAGTGTCGGTGCACCTTGTCGCTGCGTGGCGCCCCCCCGGCGGCAAAGAGCGCGGCGCTTTCCATCGGTTGAGGAAAGCGCGCGGAGCGCCTCATTCAGTTGCGCCCGCGGCCACCGGTCGATCATTCTCGGGGAGAAGCTTTCGAGTGACGGTTATGGCCGCGGCCGCCCATGTGAATCGGCCGCGCCGTTCCTGCTACGCCTTTTTCGCATAGGCGCTGCACCAGCCTTTGGCATTGACCTGCTTGCCGCCGAAAATGGTGCACGGCGCCATCGCGACGCCGGTCTTGCCCTGGAAGAACTGGCAGTTCGCACAAGCCTGGCCCGCCTGGAATTGAGGGAACTTCGCATGGTCGACCCGGCTTGCATCCGCCTTGTAACCGAGGGCCTGCGCATTTGCATCGGATTCCTGAACGATACCGGTATCCGCCGCCGCCGCGTGGCGTCCGAATGCCAGCGCGGATGCCAGAACGGTGGTGGTTGAAATGAAACGTCGGCGTGAAAATTTCATCGCGTCCTCCTTCATCTGCGAAACGCTCGTTACATGACGACCGGGTGGCGGAGGGATCAGTGGAAGAAGAGTTCCCGCATGCCGAACGTGTGATGCGCTTCGGCAGCCATCAGCACCATCAGCACCAGCAGGCACAGGGGCGGTATCAGGATCGCGTACACCAGCGCCAGCCGCTCCCACATCATGTGCATGAAGATCGACACGATCAGCCCGGCCTTGGCGATCATGAGCACGACGATCAGCACCCAGCGCAGCAGGCCCTGCACGTTGAAGTAGTCCACCAGGTACGACAACGTGCTCAGGACGAACAGCAGGCCCCAGATTTTCAGGTAGATGCCGATCGGATGCTGCTGGCCGTGCGCGGCGTCGGGTCGTTCGGCGGGATCGGTATGGTCCATGGCATCCCTCACCACAAATAGAACAGCGCGAAGATGAACACCCACACCAGGTCGACGAAGTGCCAGTACAAGCCGGCAATCTCGACGATCTGGAAGTTGCCGTGCTCGCTGAAGCCCGGCCGCAGGATCTTGCGTGCGACCAGCAGCAGGTAGATCACGCCGCAGGTCACGTGAAAGCCGTGGAACCCGGTGATCATGAAGAAGCATGCGCCAAATTGCGCCGCGCCCAGCGGGTTGCCCCACGGGCGGATGCCTTCATGGACGATCAGCTTGGTCCATTCGAACGCCTGCATCGACACGAAGGTCGCGCCCAGCAGCGCGGTTGCCAGCAGCAGTGCGGCGGCGCGCTTCGCGTCGCGCCGGTAGCCGAAGTTGACGCCCATCGCCATGGTGCCGCTGCTGCTGATCAGCGTGAACGTCATGATGGCAATCAGCAGCAACGGCACATCCACGCCGCCCACGGTGAGCCCGAACACCTTGGACGGGTTGGGCCACGGCACCGTGGTCGACATGCGCACCGTCATGTAGCCGATCAGGAAGCTGCTGAAGACGAAGGTGTCCGACAGCAGGAAGATCCACATCATCGCCTTGCCCCACGGCACCTTGAAGGCTTCGCGGTCGGCCGACCAGTCCGTGACGATGCCGCGCCAGCCGTCGGGCCCGGCGTCGGCGGGCGGGGTGGCGGCGGATTCGGTGGGGAGCGTGGGCGAGGTCATGGCGCGGCTCCATACAACGGCCCGCAGATGGCGGCGACGAACCCGGGCGTGAGCCACCACATCGCCGCCAGCAGCACGAGCCAGACAGCCAGCAGGAAATGCCAGTAGAGGGCGCACAGCGCGATGGCGCGCTGGGCCCGGAACGGGTCCGCGCACCGCAGCAGCGCAATCGTCACGGCCCAGGCCGCCAGCCCGCCCAGCACATGCAATCCGTGCAGGCCGGTGAGCAGGTAGAGGAAGCTGTTCGAAGGATTGACGGTGACGGTCTGACCGGCCGCCGACAGCATGCGCCAGGCGGTCAGTTGCCCGATCACGAACACGGCCGCCAGCACACCGCCGGACACCAGCCACGCCACGCGATGCAAGGTCAGCTGCCGGGCGCGCTGCATCGCAAGGCTGGCCAGCACCAGTGCGCCGGTGTTCCACCACAGCAGCGCCGGATGCGGGATCGGCTGCCAGTCGGGTTCGCGCATGCGCATGGCATACGCGAGCAGCAGCAGCGAAAACAAGGTCGTCGCCACCGCCATGAAGACGATCAGGCCGACGCGGCTCGCATTCGGCGACACGGGCGGCGCGTCGGGCGCGAAGGGGTGGGGCAGTGTGGTCATTCGCGTGCCTCGCCGGGTTGAAGCGTCGGGTGGGCCGGTTCAGGCGCGATCGCCGGCGGCTGGTTTTGCGGGATGAAGTCTTCCTCTTGCCCCGGCGGACTGTATTCGTACGCCCAGCGGTAGACGACGGGCGGCGCGGCGCCCCAGTTGCCGTGCACCGGCGGCGTTTGAGGCGTCTGCCATTCCAGCGTGGTGGCCCGCCACGGGTTGCCGTCGGCGCGCTTGCCGCGCACGAGGCTCCACGCGAGGTTGTACAGGAACAGCAACTGCGCCACCGCGACGATCAGCGCGACGACGGTGATGAACGTGTTGAGCGTCTGCGCCGAGGGTGGAATGAAGCTGTAGCCCTCGTACGCGTAATACCGCCGCGGCATGCCCAGGATGCCGAGATAGTGCATCGGGAAGTAGATCGCATAGGTGCCGACGAAGGTGATCCAGAAGTGCGCGCGCCCGAGCGTGTCGTTCAGCATGCGGCCCGTCACCTTCGGATACCAGTGATAGATGCCGCCGAACACCACCAGGATCGGCGACACGGCCATCACCATATGGAAGTGCGCGACCACGAAGTACGTGTTCGACAGCGGAATGTCCACGCTCACGTTGCCGAGATAGAGCCCGGTCAGCCCGCCCAGCACGAAGGTGCTGATGAAGCCGATGGCAAACAGCATCGGCACGGTCAGGTGGATATCGCCGCGCCACAGCGTCAGCACCCAGTTGTAGACCTTGAGGGCGGTCGGGACGGCGATGATCAGCGTGGTCGTCGCAAAGAAGAAGCCGAAGTACGGGTTCATGCCGGCGATGAACATGTGGTGCGCCCAGACCACGAAGCTCAGCGCGCCGATGATGACGATGGCCCACACCATCATCCGGTAGCCGAAGATGCTCTTGCGCGCGTGCGTGCTGATGAGGTCCGACGCGATGCCGAAGGCCGGCAGCGCGACGATGTAGACCTCCGGATGCCCGAAGAACCAGAACAGGTGCTGGAACAGCAGCGGGCTGCCGCCGGCATGCTTGAGCGTCTGCCCCATCGACACCACGGCCGGTATGAAGAAACTGGTGCCGAGCGTCCGGTCGAGCAGCATCATCACCGCCGACACGAACAGCGCCGGAAACGCCAGCAGCGCCATGATGGTCGCGATGAAGATGCCCCATACCGTGAGCGGCATGCGCATCAGCGTCATGCCGCGCGTGCGCGCCTGCAGCGTGGTGGTGACGTAATTCAGGCCGCCCATCGTTGCCGCGACGATGAAGATCGCCAGCGACACGAGCATCAGCACGATGCCCCATTCCACGCCCGGCGTGCCCGGCAGGATGGCTTGCGGCGGATACAGCGTCCAGCCCGCGCCGGTCGGCCCGCCCGGCACGAAGAAGCTCGCCGCCAGCACCAGCACGGCCAGCAGGTAGACCCAGTAGCTCAGCATGTTGAGAAACGGGAACACCATGTCGCGCGCGCCCAGCATCAGCGGGATCAGGTAGTTGCCGAAGCCGCCCAGAAACAGCGCCGTCAGCAGGTAGATCACCATGATCATCCCGTGCATGGTGACGAACTGGTAGTAGTGGTTGGCGTCGATGAAACTGAACTTGCCCGGAAAGCCGAGCTGCAAGCGCATCAGGTCCGACAATACGAGGCCGACCAGGCCGATGGCGATGGCCGTCAGCGAATACTGCACGGCGATGACCTTGTGGTCCTGGCTCCAGACATAGCGGGTCCAGAAGCTTTGCGGTGCGTGGTCGGTGTGCGCGTAGGTCATTGCGTTTGCTCCGCCGGGGATTCGCTAGGGATTCGTTGCGCTGCCGGCGGCCGGGCCGCCCAGCGATTGGATGTAGGCCACCAGCGCGGTCAGCTCCTGCTCGCTCAGGTCGAAGGTCGGCATGATGGGTGAGAAGCCCTTCACGACGCGGGCCTTCGGGTCGCGGATGAAGGCGCGCAGATAGGCTTCGTCCACCTTCGCGGTGCTGCCGTCGGCCATCGTTTCGGTCTTGCCGTACAGGCCCTTCCAGGTGGGGCCCACGCGCGGGCTGCCGTCCACGGTATGGCAGGCGATGCAGCCCTTGGCCGCCGCCAGCGTCTTGCCCTGGTCGGCAAGCGCGTGGGCGCTGCCGCCCGCAGCGGCGGCAGCTGCCTGCACCGCGGCCTGCTGCCGCTGCGCGAACGTGCTCTGCCGTGCCAGCCAGCGCGAGAACGATGCTTCGTCTTCCACCACCACCACGCCGCGCATGCTGGAGTGCCCCGTACCGCAAAGCTGCGCGCACAGGATGTCGTAACGCCCCGCCTTGGTCGGCGTGAACCAGAAGGTGGTCACCATGCCGGGCACCATGTTCATGCGCGCACGGAACGGCGGTACGTAGAAGTCGTGCAGCACGTCGCGCGAGCGCGTCAGGACCTGGATCGGCCGGTTGAGCGGCAGGTGTACCTCGGGCGTCTCGATCAGGTAGTTGTCGCGGCCGTTGGGGTCGGCGGGGTTCAGGCCGAAGGGATTGTCGTTGCTGATGTAGCGCACGTCCGTCGTGCCCAGCTTGCCGCCGGGGCCGGCAAAGCGGAAGCGCCACTGCCACTGCTGGCCGAGCACCTCCATCTGCAGCACGCCGCGCGGCGGCCGTACGTAGTCCGCGTAGACGAACAGACCCGGTGCCAGCAATGCCGCCACGCCGACCGAGGTCAGGCCGATCAGCCACCATTCCAGCCGCTTGTTGTGCGGCTCGTAGGCCGCGCGATGCCCGCCGCGGTGGCGATAGCGCACCAGTGCGACCACGATGAACAGGTTGATCGCGATGAAGAACGCGCCGGTGATGACGATCGTGATCGTCAGCATGTCGTCCATGCGCACCCAGTTCGATGCGATCGGCGTGATCCACCACGGACTGGCAAAGTGAAACCCCACCGCCAATACGATGATCAGGACCAGGGCAATCGCAAGGGCCATAAGCCGCCTCGCTGCGTGTCACGCGCTGGAGCCGCCGATACGACGACGACGCGCGTGGCGTCGTCGTTGTTCCGCCTTGTCGCATTCCGAACTGTCTGTGCCGGCACGTCCGGCCGGGACCGATTCGCTAGTGCTGTAAGCGGCTCTAGAACAAAGGTAGTCCTCTCCTCTGCATCGTGCAAGGCAGCGCCACGGGGGGCGCGCCCCTATGCGGATCGCGCGAATGTAGCGGTCACTCGCCGCGATGCAGTGCAAAACGGCCGCTCCGGCATGGGTTTCCAACGCGGCTGTTTCTCGAGGGCATCGTGTGTTTCGGGTCTGTTCAGGTGTGCGACGTGCGTGCGTCGCACACCTGAACAGACCCTGTCGGCGCGGCGGGAAAAACGGCGCGTCAGCGCATCGCGTCCTGCTTGCGCCGTTCAAGCGTGCCGTAGACGACGGCGGTGACCACACCGAACAGCAGGTTTGCCAGCAAGGGTCCGGAACCTCGCTCCGAGACGAACCATGGGAACACGGCTGTCATCACGTAGAAGTTCCACACATACGCGACGATCCCGAAGGCCAGCCCGATGACAGCCTCCATGCCCACACTCGAATCGAAGCGGAACGGCGCAATGATCGCGGCGAGCATCATCCCCATGATGGCGCCGAGCACGTAGTGCAGCAGCAGCGCCGTCCCCACGATGCCGAAGCTGAAGACCGACATCTGTTCGAGCGCACTGCGGCCCATCACCATCGCCGCGATCTTGTGGGTCGGTTGCCACGGGCTTTCGTCGAGCACCATGGTCGACCAGAAGAATTCGAGCACGATCACCAGGGCGCCGCCCGCAAGACCGGCCACGGCAGCGGCGAGCCAGTCGGGCGTACGCCGTTGCCAATGATGTGATTGAATGTTCAGTTCCATACGACCTCCTTGCCGACGGTTCAGCTTCAGCACTCAGGTTCAGAAGGCGCCGCTCGCGTCAAAAGTACGTCCCTTATGCGATTCAGAATGGCAGATACGGATGCCAACGCAAGGTACAAAAACCCTGCGCGTTGCATGGCGCCACGGTGTCCTGCTCGAAGTTCGGCATCGGCGCGTCGGCAGGCAGCCGGCGCGCGTCGGTGCGGCATCGAACGGAGAGGGTGGCGCCCGCGATTGTGGGCGGCTGATTTGGTGCAACGCAAAAGTGCACGGGATGTCACGGAATGGCCTTTGTACCGGCGTGCCGGGGCAGCGGAAGTGCCCCGACAATGCTCCTGCGTGAACGTATGCCGATTTCGCACCGGCCTGAAGCCGGCACGCTCGATGCAGGGACAGCCTCACGCGTTGGGTATGCCGGTTTCGAGTTTCAGGGGAAGATCGGTGTCGTAGGCTCGCCGCCTTCCAGATCCGCCTTCGGAAAATGCTGGGCGACCATCTCTTCGATTTCCTGCTCTCGTAATCCCGGCACGTCGGCCATGATCAGGATCTGGCCTTCCCGGATAGCTTCACGAAATCGCTGGAGTCGCGCGTTCGGCTCGGCGATGCCGATCATCGCGGCCGTCCACGCCCCGAAGCCCGCTCCCGCCAGCGTCAAGGCGACGACGGCGCCGCCCGCAATCACGAGCTCCGCAGGGGGGAACACCAGCGCGGTGAGGCCGATGAGCGCGCCCGTCGCGCCGCCGAGCGCGACGCCGCGCTCGAGCGCGTGCACGACATCGCTGCTTTGCAGCAAAGACGCTTCGGGTAACTGATCGAGCGTGACGCTGTGATCGGCGAGGACGTGGATATGGCGCCAGATGATGCGCGCGCGCAGCAAGTCATCGACGATCGCCTTCGCCATCTGCGTATCGGGTACGAGGAAATAAAGGCGTCTCATGTTCGCACTCCTTCCTTTGCGATCAACTCATCGCCAACGGACGTATTTTTTCATTTTAGGTCAGCATTGGCCGCGCGGTACGTACGAGCCAATGGACCTTCGTGCGCGGATTTCGCCGGTCATGTAGTCGGTCGTTAATTACATCCCTGTTTCATTGCTGGCCGCAGGCGGCACCCCCGCGGCACGTCGTGCGGGCGACGCACGCGAAACGCGGTGAATATCGATGCGTGACCGCGAATTCATGGCACGCGACCTATACTTTCAAAACCATTTCGTCCGCGATAAGGAGGCGCAATCGTGCCCCATGTACGTCGCGCGGCATCCCGCGCGTTCATTCACGCAAGACCCATGGCTACTGTCGTATGAGGAGGACATCATGACGCGCAAATACATCGATTGCCGGGAATTCCCGAGCGAAATGAATTGTTCGGTTGCGCTATCCGCGGATTCCGAAAGCGAGTTGCTCGAGGCGGCCGTACAGCATGCGGTCACGGTTCACAAGCATGTCGATTCGCCGGAGCTGCGTTCGCAGCTGAAAACGCTATTCCACGAGGGCACGCCACCCGTTGAAACACCGCGTCACGCGTAACGCTGGCGCGACAGATCGAAGCGCCGCGACCACCTGACGGCGGCCGTCTGCTGACCACGTTTTTGCATTGACCGTAGCTGCACATCTTGCCGAGATCTTTTTCTGCGTGCGGTCCAGTGGGGCGGCTACGGAAGTTCGACTATCGTGCGAATACCTCGCTGCCGGGTCGGACTCGTACTTCCGCGTTCGGCCATGCAGAGTCACCCGCCAATCGCGCCGCCTGGTCGCTCACACGTCAGGTCCATCCTGTAAACCGACGTTCGATCGGCGACGACGAACGTTGCTTCACCGACCATTACCGTCATTCGCAACGCCCGGATAACGGTCGTAAGCCCGGTTCCGATTCAATCCAACGATCTATTTACTGCACGCCATTTTTACGGTGTCGCGGCCGGTATCAAATGCAAGTCGCTATGCATATACTGGATTCATCTGACGAACTACGGAGGGGAGACGATGAGCATTGCCGCATCCGCGAACGAGCCGGCCGCCTCGATCCAGTTCCTAACCAAGGTTTACGCCAGGCTGCTGCTCACGGGCTTTGCTTTGGTGCCGGCAATTCTGATCGCGTACCTCTATTTCTTTCAGGACCCCTCGCTGAAATTCGAGAATCACGCTTTCCACGAACTGGCGATCGCCGCCGCGACGCTCGAAGGTGTGTTCGTCACCTACGTATGCTGGCGTTGTTATCGCTTGTCGGGTGAGCCGCTGCTGCGTTGGCTGACGCTTGGTTTTCTGGGTTTTTCGCTGATCTACGCATTGCACGGTGTCTTCACCGGCATGGCGCACCACAATATCTGGCTATTCCTGTTGTATGGGCCGGCCTCGCGCCTCGTCATGTCCATTCTGATCTTCGTAGGACAGCTCTCGTACAGTCGGTCAGCGGACAACGAGGCTTTCCGCGTCGATCGTCGGGCGTGGGTGACCTGGATCGCGCTGTTCGTGCTGATCGATCTGCTTGTGGCCTGGATCGCGTACTCGCCGGTTGCCGGCAGTCCGTGGGTTCGGCTGTCGATGGAAGGCAGTGCACTGGCTTTTTCGACGATCAACGTCGTCGCGCTGGTGTTGCGGCGCATCCGCACCCCGCTCATGCTGATCTACGGCATCTCGGTTGCGTCGTTCGCGCTGTCATCGCTTGCATTCATCATCGGCCGCCCGTGGAACCATATGTGGTGGCTCGCGCATGTGATCTTCGCCGGAGGTTTTTTCCTGCTGAGTTTCGGTGTCGTGCAGGCATTCCACACAACGCGCTCGTTCTCGACCATCTACAGCCAGGAAGAGCTGTTTGCGCGATTACGCGAAGCGATGGCCCGCACGGAACGTGCGTTGCAGGAGCTGCAGCGAACCAATGAGAAACTCGAATACATGGCCGCAACCGATCCGCTGACCGGCGCGGCCAACCGGCGGCGGTTCATCGAACGCGTCGAGGTGGAAATTGCCCGCGCGAGACGTAACGGCGCACCGTTCTCGCTGCTTGCACTCGACCTCGATCACTTCAAGGCAATCAACGATTGCTACGGGCATCAGACGGGCGACCAGGTCTTGCAGCGCTTCGTAAAGAAATGCCTCGACGCGATCCGTCCGTACGACGGCGTGGCGCGGGTGGGCGGCGAAGAGTTCATGGTTTTGTTGCCGCAGGCCGCTCTGGATACTGCCCGCTTGGTCGGCGAGCGCATTCGCGCGGCGATCGCCGGCACGCCATTCGAGACTGGCGACGGCAAACCGATCGAGGTCACGGTGAGCGTCGGGATATCGGAGTTTGGCCGTGACGGGGAGACAATCGACGCGATTCTGCGCAAGGCTGACGAGCGCTTGTATCAGGCCAAGCATCAGGGGCGAAACTGCGTGATTGCTGCGTAGCGAGCAGGGAGCGGCGGCTCGGAAGACTCCGAGCATGCGCGCGGGCGGCTGCCGGCCAGGCATGGACGATTAGTGTCTGCACATGTCGTGAACTACAATGCCTCATCGGGGGGGCCGCACGCCGTCCGGGCTTCGTCCGTGGCGACACGTGCAAGCTTGGTGCTGGAGGGATGCCATGCCGACTTACCAATACCGTTGTGAGAAGTGTGGCGAGACGTTCGAACATGTTGAACATCTCGCGGAGCATGAGACCGCTCACCCGCAATGCCCGAAATGTGGAAGCGAACAGGTTCAACATGCGCCCACGCCGTTTGTCGCAAAGACGTCGAGCAAGAGCTGAGCGCGAGATCTCCTCCCGCTCGGCAAAGGTCGGCGCCAATCTTGAACGGCGCCGTTTCTTCTGCTGTATGCCGCCCGTTTCGGCCGGAATCCGTCGTACCGGGGAATGGTTCCGATCGAACTACCGGGCGATCTGCTGCAGCGATTCGCCCGCGCGCCAGCGCGCCCGCATTGACGCTTTCTGGCTGTCTGTATAGTCGATCCGCCGCCTCCGTTTCATTGCAACATTTCTCGCTGCCGTGCGGCCTCGAGTGTGTTGCATCGACACGTTGAATCCGCAGTCGGTAACGGCCGATCCCTAACAAGGCGAGTGTAGGTCTTGGCGTAGGTTTGTGCGCCGAGCCCTGTCAGATAACGCGCAAGTCCTGCTGCGTCATTGGAGTGACGGTTGCAGGTACGTCGGCGGGGCGGGTGCTCACGTGTCCGAGGAAAGTTGCCTGGGCTGCTCAAGTTTTCCAGCGACCTCACCGCGCAAGTGCGGAGCTCCCTGACTCGACTGATTTCTCGGCTAAGCGCGACTCGAGCCTTCAGCGCCGCTTGTTCGTATGCGGTCCGTAAGCGACGCCTGTTGGATCGGCATGCGCAGAACCGGAACGAGTCTTCCCGGGATGATGGACGAGTCTTTACGGCGTGCTTACTGTCAACCGTAGCGTCGCGAGGGCCGTTCATACGTTGCAAAGCGGCTTTCTCCCGGCGGCCCGTTCATCGTACGCCGGTTCCTGTTCGAATCCATGCTGGTTCTTTCTCGGCAAGACTGGCGCAACCATCATCGGAGCCGTATGGCATTTCGTCTGTCCTTGCGAGCAGCAGCCACGATTCCCGTTCTTGGCATCGTGATGCTTGGCGGGTGCATCGCCGCGACGCAGCACCACACCGACGTGACCGGTTCATATCAGTCACACACCGGCGCGCAGCCGAAGCCTGCGCCCGGCGCCCGCATGGCCGGCGCACCTTTTGTTCACCCCGGCCTGCTGCATGCGGAGAGCGATTTCACGCGCATGCGCGTGAACGTCGCCGCGCGGCGACAGCCGTGGTTCGACGGCTGGCAACGCCTGGTTGCCAACCGGCATGCGTCGCTCGACTGGAAGCCGAATCCGCAGCCGGCCATCTATCGCGGACGCAACCCCGACCACGCAGAGAATTACGCCACGCTCTTCAACGATGCCGCCGCGGCCTACGCGCTTGCACTTCGGTGGAAGATCACCGGCGACGACGCATACGCGCAACACGCGATAGAAGTCCTGAATGCGTGGTCGCGCACGCTGACGACGATCGGTGGCAGTTCCGACAAGTTCCTGGCTTCCGGTATTTACGGCTATCAGCTGGCGAACGCCGGCGAAATCCTGCGCACGTCCCCACTATGGCGCGCCGACGATTTCCGGCGCTTCCAGTCGATGATGCTGGACGTGTTCTATCCCATGAACCACGACTTCCTGGTGCGGCACAACGGCGCAAAGATCGACCACTACTGGGCCAACTGGGATCTCGCAAACATGGCATCCATGCTGGCAATCGGGGTCCTGACCGACCGTCACGACATCTATGCAGAAGCGGTCGACTATTTCAGGCATGGCGCCGGCAACGGTTCGATCGAACACGTGGTGTGGAAGCTGTATCCGGATGGGCTGGGTCAGGTGCAGGAAAGCGGGCGCGACCAGGGGCATACCATGCTCGATATCGCGCTGCTCGGGGCGTTCTGCCAGATGGCCTGGAGCCAGGGGGACGATCTTTACGGATATGACGACAACCGGTTCCTGCGCGGAGCGGAATACGCGGCCCGATACAACCTCGGGAAGGACGTGCCTTACACGCAATACACGAACAGCGACGTCACGCAGCCCGTCATCTCGCCGGGGTCGCGCGGTGACGGGCGCCCGATCTGGGCACTCGTCTACAACCATTACATCGTGCTCAAAGGGCTCTCGGCGCCGGACGTCGAGGCTTATGCCCGCAAGGTTGCGCCGGAAGGCGGCGGTGGCGACTACGGTCCCAACAGCGGCGGCTTCGATCAACTGGGATATGGGACGTTGACATATACGCTTAAATGACGGCCAGCGTCTCGGGCAGGTTATCCGGTACGGTCGCGATGGCCTTGCTCAGATCGAGTTCGACACTGTTGGACAGACGCACATGCAACGCGAAAGGCGCATGTACTGCTGCATCACTGGCGGGTGGCTTGCAGGCGTATCGGGTAGCGGGGGTGTCATCGATCAGACGTGAAGTTGCTTTGGCTGCCCGCGTTTACCAGCGGCTCCGGCCCAGCCTATCGGCGTAGCCGGTAAAAGCAAGGCCCGCGATGCGCGGGCCTTTCATCAGCAATTGCCTTTCTTCGCTTGTCCGGGCGGACAGAAACCGTTCCCCGGACCGCCTTGCGGCGCGACCACTACCGGCTGCCCGGGAAGGTAAGCCACGCACCCGCTGAGTGCACCGATCATGCTCGCCGCAGCGAGCAGTGCGATAACCCCTTTTTTCACTTCGTTCTCCCGTTTAAAGGGAAAGGGCCGTTCGGCCCTTTCCGTTATGCCATTGGACCGTCAGAAACTGAAATTGACGTTCGTCTGGCTCGTCGTTGCATTGACGTTCGTCGATTGCGTTGCCCCCGACGCTGCGTCCGCTTCGATCGTGTATTGGCCTGCCGCCGCCGGCGCGGCAGCCAGCGCGACCGGCAGCGAACCCGAGTACGTGCCGACGATCGGCGCGGCCGTCGGCACCGACAGCGCGTACGCACCCGTATCCATGTTTGCGTTGACCGACGTGATCTCGTATGCGTTTGCATCGATCGTCTGCAGCGCGCGCACCAGCGCGTTCGCGCTCGCCGTCACCGTGCCGCTGACCGTGCTCATCGTCGAGCCAGGCAGCGCGATCGGCACGTTCGACGTCGACACCGCCGTGCTCGTGTTCACGACAACCGGCACCGAGCGGACGACGCCCGACGCGACGTTGTTCTGCACGATCACGACGTCGTAGTTGCCCTGCGTCGAGCTCTGGATCAGCGGCGACAGCACGAACTTGCCGGAGCTATCGGCCACCGTGCCGCGTACGACCTTGCCACCTTGCTCGGCATAGACCGTCGCGCCCGCTTCGGCCTGCGCGACGTAGCCCGAAATCGCGCCGCTCACGACCGTCGGCGTCGCCGTCACGACCGGCTTGAGTGCATAGGTGCCGTTGCCGCGCTGCACGATCGACTTGCACGCATTGAAATCGAGCACGAGGTCGACGAGCGTGTTCGGCTGAACCGTGAACGGCGTGATGATCTTGTAACCGCTTTGCGTCGCGCTCGGCGTCGCGAGCGCCTGCTCGTTGCCGCCCGTCGGCACGACCGAGTTCGCGAGCGTGTTGCCCTGGTTCTGCGCGAGCACGAGGCGAACCTGCTGATACTGGCCGGCCGGCAGCGCGGTCTGGCCGAGATCGGCGAGCGCGCCGTTGGTCAGCGACAGCAGGTCGATCTTCTGCGGCGTCGGCAGCGTGATCGTCGACCAGCCCGCGTCGTTGTCGCCCGCGTTCGAGCTGGCATTCACGCGCACCTGCGACACGGTGACGAACACATGATCGAAGCCGCATGACGGAGCATCGGTCATCGCGACGTGCAGCGTGCCGTTCTGCACGCTGCCGCTGCCGCCGTCGTCTCCGCCGCCGCAGCCGGCAAGAACGAAAGGCACGAATGCAGCGCAAAGGGCACTTTTAAAGAGCTTATTCATTGTCACCCCCCATGGGTGTTATTGTGGGTGACGGAAGAATAGCGTCGCTTCAGCTTACTATTTGGGTATCTTTGAAACGAACAGTAACTTTTGGTTCGATCGGTAAATTGTGCGCGAGATTAATGCCGCGTCGGGACGAGCGAAGCGGAACAGAGCAGCGTTTGTCGCGGTGGAGTGCGTAATGCAGGCGGCTCGGGACACAGCAACTGCGGCGCGGCAGTAGTGCGATGCAGCCGATGCCGCAATGCGATCGATCGGAGCGGATGCCCTAAGCAGATATTGAGGCGTAGCTTCCAGTGCAGGGTATCTTCCGATGCTCTAAACCATGGCCCGAAGATACTGCTGAATTTCCGGGCACTGACAGTCGTTTTGCGAGGGAGTTGGCGCGGGCTGTTGCCTCAATCAGGACAAACCCGCTGCCGGTCTGAACGTCGTTTCCTGTTGCCTCATATCCTGACGATCCCGCAAAGCAGCGCAGTAGCACCGCGGTGCTCGATCAACGGTTGTCCGCGCGCCATTGACTGGGTGTGACGCCGGTCAGGCGCATGAATGTCCGCGTGAAGTGGCTCTGGTCCGCAAAGCCACACAGATCCGAGATCATGTTCAGCGGCATGGCGGACGTGCGCATGTACTTTTTTGCCAGCTCGACGCGTTGATTGATCAGCCAGCGATGCGGCGGCAGCCCGGTGGTCTGATGAAAGGCCTTGAGGAAATGACCGCGAGACAGGCCGCAGGCTTTCGCCACATCGACAAGCGAAATTTTTCCGTTGAGGTGTTCGAACAGAAGTCCTTTTGCCTGACGTTCCTGCCACGGCGTGAGTTTGCCGGTCTGCCTTTCCCGCTGCTCGCCGATGCCGCCGTACTGATGCGCGATATGCGCCTGGAACGCGAGCGCGACATGGTCGATGAAGAGTTGCGACGCATATTCGGGCCGCGCCAGCGCGGGTAGCAACGCTTGTCCGAGGTGATGGACAACCGGGTCGGTTGCACTCAAGTGCGGCGGCAAATAAAGCTGCGGTCGTCGCCGGCCGCCGATTTCATCGGCCGTCTCCTCCAGCGTTCGGCGAGGCAGATGGAAATGGAGGCAGTCGAACGCCCCCTTCAGATCCGCCACCCACCTGCGGTCGAGGTCGTGAATCGTCACGGTCCCTGCCTTGTAGGGGACGAAGCGGGCAGCTCGTCCGTCGAGCCACAAGTCCTGTTCGCCGAAAGCGCGCAATTGCAACACGATGAGATCGGCGTCTTCGAGGTCATAGGGCGCGGTCCGGCCCATATTTCTCCGCGCCGACTTCAGCCGACTGATACCGATCTGCGCGGATGGCAATGTCTGGGTGACGACGGTCTGCCTTACGTCGGCCGGAATGAATTCGGAAGTGGCGTTGTCCGACGGTGCAGTAGCCATAAACTCGGCGAGAAGGTCAAGGATCGAGCCGCGCAGTCTACCAAATCGAAATTGCGGTTGCCGATCAGCCCGGCGGTGGGAGCACGAAGGGGTGCTTGAGGCGATGCAGCAAAGGCTGGACCGCCAGTTCGACGTCCTGACGATACGACGCGGTACCGTCAAACATGTGTTCGGAACATTCAATCACTGGATGGGTTCGATCCCTTTGCAGATCCGCGCGTTCGTCGCGACGCAGATCGCGGCGACCGGACAACGTTGGCGCCACGGTTACCGTGGCGGTTTGGAAGTAGTTCAAGGGCAGCGCAGGGGCGGTGGTGGGTATTTGAACTTGCGATATCCTTCAATTGCCGAGGTTCGCGATGATCCGCAAGTTCGCGTGTCGTCCGTTTCTGGGCGAAGCGTAGCGGCAATACCGACACAATCGAAAAGGCCTGGATTGAACACCGATATAACCATTCCAACCAAGGCAAAACAATGATGACTTCCAGCGACGGCCTGACCAGCCCAGCGCGGCTCCTGCGACTCGCCTCATGGGTGATTGCGATCATCTTCGCCGTCTTTCTGAACATGCTCGGCAGTCTCGTGATCCGCGACATGGCGTTCGCCCCGAGGGGCGGGCCGCCCGTCATCGAGCAATTCGCGGATGCTCCGGCGAAAGCGCGACTGGACGCAGCGCGGCGCAATCTGCAGACGCAGCACGACACGCTCGCCGAGAAGGCCGACACAATGGAGGTGGCGCGCGGACGCGCCGCGAAGGAGTACGCGGCCGAGAAAGAAAGTTTCCGCAACTGGCTGGCAACCCGCTCGGTGACGGGAGACAGTGCGAGAGACCCGGACATTCTGGCGAGAACCCGCAAGCTGGATACGCTCCAGGCAGTGGTGATCAACTGGCAGCATCAGATCGATGCGATCCGCGACCAGCAACGGGCGCTGGCATTGCAGCAGACTCAAGTGGACACGCAAATCGCCGAAGCGGACGCTGCAGCCGAACGGCGCTTCGACAAGGCGACCCGGCATTACGAGTTGCAAGTGTTCGGACTGCGGCTTGCACTGACGTTACCGATACTGCTGGTCGCGATCTGGCTGTTCATACGCTACGGCAAGGCGCGCTACTGGCCTTTCGTATATGGTTTCGGCCTGTTTGCACTGAGCGCGTTTTTCATCGAACTGGTTCCGTACTTGCCGAATTTCGGCGGCTATGTCCGGGTCCTGGTCGGCATTGCGCTCACGGTATTCGCCGGCCTTTACATGATGAAGGCCTTTCAGCGCTATGCCGAACGTAAGCGGCTCGAATTGCAGCAGGATCAGGGAGAGCGTGCACGCACGATCGGATACGAAAAGGCCGTTCGCTCACTCGAAAAAAAGCGCTGCCCGTCATGCGACAAACAATGGAATCTCGGTGGCGACGACTCCACGTTCTGCGTGCATTGCGGATTGAGGCTCTTCAATGTATGCGAATGCGGTGGCCGGAATTTCTTCTTCTTCCCGCATTGCCATCAATGCGGTGCCGCGCAGGGAAATGAGTTGCCAGCGTCATCCGACTGACGGTCGGCGTGTTTGCAACACGCACTCGCTGGATTCCGGGTTTTATCTCTGGTGTCGGGATTGATTTGACTCTGAAGTTTGCAGGTACATCGGTGGGGCGAGTGTTCAGACATATGCGATCGATATCGCGTTCCACCCAACGCTCTCAATCCACCAGCGCTTTCCCGGAGGCGTCCTTGATCTTTGCCTTCCATTGCTTGCGGATTTCGGCCACGACCGGATCCGGAAGCGAGATGTAGTCGAGATCCGTGGCAGCCTGGTTGCCGTTGCGGAATGCCCAGTCGAAGAACTTCAGCGCTTCCTTGCCCTGTTCCGGCTTGTCCTGCTTCGCGTGCAGCAGCACGAACGTCGCGCCGACGACCGGCCATGCTTCCTTGCCCGGCTGGTTCGTCAGGATCTGGTAGAACGACTTCGACCAGTTCGCGCCGGCGGCAGCGGCCTTGAACGTTTCCGTCTTCGGCTCGACCGCCGTGCCCGTCGAGTTCTTCAGCGCGGTGTAGGTCATGTTGTTCTTCTTCGCGTACGCCCACTCGACGTAGCCGATCGCGCCCGGCAGGCGCTGCACGAAGGCCGCGACGCCGTCGTTGCCCTTGCCGCCCGTGCCCGTCGGCCAGTTGACCGTCGTGCCTTCGCCGATCTTCGACTTCCACTCGTCGCTGACCTTCGACAGGTAGTTCGTCCAGATGAAGCTCGTGCCCGAGCCGTCGGCACGGCGAACGACGGCGATGTCCGTATCCGGCAGCTTGACCTTCGGGTTCAGCGCGGCGATCGCCGGATCGTTCCACTTCTTGATCTTGCCGAGGTAGATGTCGCCGAGCACCGGGCCCGACAGCGTCAGTTCACCGGCCTTCACGCCCGGCACGTTGACGACCGGCACCACGCCGCCGATCACCGTCGGGAACTGGAACAGGTCTTCCTTCGCGAGCTCGTCATCCTTCAGCGGCGCGTCCGAACCGGCAAAATCGATCGTCTTCGCGACGATCTGCTTCAGGCCGCCCGACGAACCGATACCCTGGTAGTTGACCTTGCCGCCGCCCGTCTTCCTGTACGCCTCTGCCCATTTTGTGTAGATCGGTGTTGCAAAAGTGCTCCCGGCGCCGGTGATATCGGCAGCTTGAGCGGCGATGGCAACAAGAGCGAGGACGCAGGGAACCAGGATCCGGATGTTCATGTATCACCTTCTGTCTAGGTCGGCATGCCTGCACGCCGGTTCTGATCTAGAAGTCTGATTTGTCGAGCTGGATGTGCCGGCCGTCGTTCGGCAATGCATGCCGATTGACCGCGACAGCGATCTTCTCGCGATTACTCTCAAATGCGGTGAGCAACTGCTCGGGTGTCGCCGTGTTTGCGCCGAGCTTTTCTCGAATGATGTTCGCCGGGAGCTTGATTGCAACGTACCCCCAACCGGTGCCATACGCAGAGAACGACAGGCTCAGATCGTCGCAGACGACCGGGTATGTCAGACAAGTGGCGGAGTCTGTCATGGTGCGCGTTGAGTGGTCTCGCATCGGAGGGTGATAGGAGTATTGCATCTGGATGTGAAAACTCAAGGAGCGTGCAACTGCCGGAAACGCTCGGTTCCCGTCACTTGCCACCATGGAGGCCAACGCGCGATCGCCATCGTGTTGCGCAGTGTTTTTTAGCGGAAAAGATGTGCTCGCTGAATGTGATCAGTTTGAAGCCGCTTCCCATGGAGCGAGGAACCGTGATGCCCCGATGCCAACCCTCGCCTTGTTCGAATACGTGGAGGGCGGGGGCATCTGGCTCGGTGGTGGTGAAGAAGTCGTCATCGCGTGCTTTTCCGTCATGGGGCGACTGCGGGGCAACGACATCGAAGGCGCGAGTTCAGTCTATCGGCATTCAGGTTGCCGTGAAAATACCGATGCGCCGAGCGGCACAACATTTTGAAATATCGATATGCAGCGTGAGATCCGACTGGCATATTGATGTGACGATTGTGATTCTTCGGAGGCTTCATGGACAGCGATTCGCTTGTCTGGGCAGGAGTGCCGCACAACAGCGATGGAGTGGTCTTTCAGGTTCGCGTGCGGCGCGGGCTTCAGCGCTTTCATATTGCGCGGATGGTTCTCGAGAAGGCGCTCGATCTCGAGCGATTGGCGTCCGATGCACGACAGCTCGAGTGTTTTTATGAACACCTGGGGCCGATCCTGGGCGCCGCCCGGAAGACGCGCTCGAGTGCCAAGGCGGATACCGTCCCTCTGAAAATTTCCGATTTCGCCCGAGCGGGCAAGACCTGGGCCGGGCAGGATTCCCGGGCGGTGACACGATGAGCACCGTAGCGAGGTTGACGAGCCTCAAGGCGTGACGACCGGGCGCAGCGAACCCGACGCATGCGCGTTACTGCTTTCGGCGACGGGGCGGCCCGATTGACCGATCGGACGCCGCCCCCGATTGCGCATCAGAGGCCGAGCTTTCGTTCGCTCATCCACGTCACGATCGCCGGATCGCGATGGGAGAAGAAGCTGCTCGTGCCGGTCTCAAGCGTTGCGATGGCCTGCATGTCTTCCGCGGACAATTCGAAGTCGAAGACGGCCAGGTTTTCGAGCATTCGCTCCTTTCGCACGGATTTCGCCAGCGCGACGATTCCACGCTGTACCACCCAGCGCAGCACGACTTGTCCCACGGTCTTGCCGTGGCGCTGCGCAATCGCCACGAGTTGCGCGTTGTCGAACAGGTTGTTGCGCCCTTCGGCGAAAGGCGCCCAGGCCTCAGGCTGAACGCCTAGCCCCCGCATGAAATCGACGCTTTCGTGCTGCTGGTGAAAGGGGTTGACTTCGATCTGGTTGACCGCTGGCGTCACCTCGTTGAAACACGCGATGTCCATCAGGCGATCCGGGTGGAAGTTGCTCAGGCCGATCGCGCGCAGCTTGCCGGCGCGAAGCGCTTCCTCCATCGCTCTCCACGCGCCGTGAACGTCCGAGAACGGTTGATGGATCAGGAACAGATCGAGGTAGTCGAGGCCCAGACGCTTCAGCGACTTGTCGATGGCCACGCAAGCCCGTTCGTAGCCCGCGTCCTCGACCCACAGCTTGCTGGTGACGAACAACTGGTCGCGCGGTACCCCGCAACGCTTGAGGCCGCGCCCGACAGCCTGCTCGTTCTTGTAGGACGCGGCGGTGTCGATCAGGCGGTAGCCTGCCTGTACCGCATCGACGACGCAGCGTTCGCATTCCGCCTCGTCGGCAATCTGAAAGACGCCGTAGCCGACGATCGGCATCTTCATCCCGTTGTTCAGTGTCACATCCTGCATGGTCGTTCCCTTGCGCTGAAAGTCGAAGGCGGCATGAGGCGGGCTCGGGACGAGCCGGCTACCTCGGCCCCAAAGCGCTACTTTAGAAGGCGCAGTTTCAAGCGAATAGTCGAATTTCTGTTGCACCAGTATCAATTTGAGATTGATACTGGTGCAACGCGAACCCGACACCCGAACCCGACCATTCGCGCTTCAACGCAAGCTTCGACCATGCCCAGCAACGACTTCAAGGCCATCGCAACCTTCGCCAAAGCCGTGGAACTCGGCAGCATCCGACAGGCTGCGCTTGCGCAGGGCGTCACGCCGCAGGCTGCGAGCCAGGCCATCGCGCAACTGGAGCAGCGCCTCGGTGTCCGGCTATTGCATCGGACCACGCGCAGCCTCGCCCTCACCGAGGAAGGGCAGCGGTTTCTGGCGAATACGCAGCCCGCACTGGACGCACTGGACCGGGCGCTTGTGCTGGCGCGGGAATCCAAAGACGAGATCGCGGGGCCGTTGCGTATAGTCGGGCCGAAATCGTCGTTCGCCGCCATTCTCATGCCGCTGCTCGACGCGTTCTGTCGCGAGCACCGCGGTATTCAGCCGGATGTCCAGCTCGATGATGGAATCGGCAACTGGGTGCTGGATCGCGTCGATGTCGGCTTCAGGATCGGGGCGTCAGCCAGCGAAGGCGTGATCGGTCGGCAGCTCTTCCCGATCCAGATGATCGTGTGCGCGGCGCCTGAATACCTCGAATCACACGGCACGCCATCGACGCTGGACGACCTGGCGGCGCACCGTTGTGGCGTGTTCCGGCATCCTGCCACGGGCAAGGTGGCGCCCTGGTACCTGAGCGTCGACGGCAAGCTCGAACATCGGCAGATGTCCCCTGCATTTTCGACGAACGATTCGGAGCTCGAAGTGCAGGCCGTGCTCGCCGGTCAAGTGATGGGGCAGCTCGCGGGTTTCTCGGCTGTGTCCCATATCCGGGCGGGACGACTGGTGCCGGTTCTCGTGCAGCACATGAGCGCGCACATCGGTCTGCACATTTATTATGGAAGCCGAACTGCTCTGCCCAAGCGAGTGCGGGCATTCCTGGATCTCGCGTTCGAGCGCCTGCACGACTGCAACGATTACGTGCTCGCCGACAAGGAGCTTGAGCGGTTCAAGTCGCGGACGAAGCGATCTGTCCGCGCGCGGTAGCTCGATCGATTCATCGAGCGTGAATCGCCTTCCGGTAGATTGCCGAAGAGCGCGACCGGTTGAATCCGCAACCGTGAAACGTCATTCGCGAGCAGCGCCGCTCAGGTGTTGAGCCAGGCGCGCGCCTGCTCCAGCTCGCTGACGCGGAACGCCTTGACTTCGGCCTTCGTAAAGAACCGCGCCAGATGCGTCGACGCACGGATCCAGCCTTCATCGGCCACCACGGCGGCGCGCGTGATCTTGCGAGCCACGGGAACGCCGAGCGTTATATCGGTCCACAGCGCTTTCGGCTCGATGCCGGTGAAATGCTCGATACGTTCGAGCACGCGGGTTTTGCCGTTCGCCTCGAGATCGCCGCGCATGCGCTCGATGGCTTCGCGCAGGTCGTGGTCGGTGACTTTGCCTTCGACGGAAATTTCGACGACAGGGGAATTGGGCTCGGTGTGATACTGGATCATGGCAAGACCACCTGATTAGGGAGACGTTACACACCCAGGCGCGGCACGGACGCGCCTGGCGTTCGATGATCTTTTCATGGTAGCCCTTTCCATACGGCTCCGGTAGCACCGTTCGGAGCAGGCTGACGGTTGCGCCCCATTACCTCCGTCGCGCCGCCCCTTCGAGCCGCTACACCTGAGGGTCAATCAAAATAGGGCTCCAATAACCGCTCGATCCAGTCCATGAAGGCCCGGACGCGTGGCGACAGGTTGCGCCGATGGGCCACCACGAGCGACGCGGCGAGGGGCTCGGGGCGCAAGTCGGGCAGAACCTCCACCAGCGCGCCGCTTTCGATGTGATGCGCGAGCGCCGAATATCCCGCCTGGATCAACCCGATGCCCGCCAGCCCGGCTGCATGATAGGTCTGCACACTGTTGACCTGCATCGCGCTCGGCAACGGAAGCGATGCATAACCGTCGCCGTCCGGGTATTCCCATCCGGCATGCCTGGCGCCGAGTGTCAGCGTGTAGTGGACCATCCGGTGCCCCTGGCTGCGCAGATCGTCGAGCGTGTGCGGTATGCCGTACCGCGCCAGATAGCTCGGGCTCGCCGCATTTGTCATGCGCAGCTTGCCCAGCGGCCGGGCAATCAGCGTCTCGTCGACGATCGGACCGAGACGGATCACGCAATCGAACCCTTCCTGGACGAGATCGACACGCCGATCGGTGCTGGAAAGTTCCAGCTCCAACTCCGGATATGCCGCCATCAGCTGCGGGAGCGCGGGAACCACGACGCTTCGTGCCAACTCGGTGGGCATGTCGACGCGCAACCTTCCCCGCAGCGGTGCGCCATTACCCGAGAACATCGATTGCAATTCCTGTACTTCGGCCAGCAGGTCCCGTGCGCGCAAATAAAAGGCGCGTCCGTCTTCAGTAAGCTGCACGCGCCTCGTGGTCCGATGCAACAGCGCAACACCCATATCCCGCTCGAGCCCACGGATCACCATTGACACACGTCCCTTCTGAATACCGAGGCTTTCGGCCGCACGCGTAAAGCTCGTCATTTCGGCGACACGGGCAAAGATCAGAAGCGCGTCGAGGTTTTGCATTGTTCACCCAGGGAGTAACAGAACGTTCAGTTTGTCATCATTTATAACTCAGTTGCGACTCAGTAGAGTGGCCTCCCATGTTGTCCACCGAGGACAATCCGAACGAAAGGGAGCCACCATGACTCAACACACCTCTCCGGTCAAAACGGTCGTCGTCTACCACTCCGGTTATGGGCATACCGAGCGTATGGCACGCGCTGTCGCCGAAGGCGCCGGTGCCGTACTCGTCGCAATCGACACCGACGGAAATATTGCCGAGGATGCCTGGAATACGCTTGCCGGCGCGGATGCGATCCTGTTCGGCTCGCCGACCTACATGGGCGGCCCCAGCTGGCAGTTCAAGAAGTTTGCCGACGCATCCTCGAAAGCCTGGTTCGAAGGTGCGTGGCAAAACAAGATCTTCGGCGGCTTCACCAATAGCGCAAGCATCAACGGCGACAAGCTCAATACGCTCGAATACTTCGTTCTGCTCGCCGGGCAGCACGGCGGCATCTGGGTCAGCATGGATATCAAGCCGGCGAACATGAAAGCCTCGATGCGCGACGACCTGAATCGCATGGGCTCCTATCTCGCGCCGATGGCGCAGACGCCTGCCGATGCGTCGCCTGCCGAGATGTCGCCGGGCGACCTCGAGACGGCACGCCGCTATGGCGCACGCGTCGCAACGATCGCCGGACAGTTTCGGTCCGGAACATCTCAAGGCACCTGAAATCCTCGCGCGCGGGACGTGACGGACCGGACGCCGCCGCATCCTATTCAGCCAATCCCGACAGGAACAGCGATGAAATACAAGCAACTCGGCCGCACCGGCCTGTATGTCTCCGAGCTGTGTCTCGGCACGATGACGCTGGGCGGCAATGCCGACGCCGGCATGTGGAAGGCGATCGGCGCAGTCGGTCAGGACGACGCGAACCAGTTGATCGCCCGCGCGCTCGCCGACGGAATCAATTTCATCGACACCGCCGACATTTACTCCTTCGGCCAGTCCGAACGCGTCGTCGGACAGGCGCTGAGAGACATCGGAGTGCCACGCAGCGAGATCGTGCTGGCTACGAAGACAGCCGGCGTGATGGGACCGAAACCCAACGAGCAGGGGGCGTCGCGCGGCCACATCATGGATTCGGTGCAGAGGAGCCTGGAACGGCTCCAGGTCGACCATATCGACCTTTACCAGATCCACGCCAACGATTCCGTCACGCCGATCGAAGAGACGCTGCGAGCCCTCGACGATCTCACGCGGCAGGGGCTGGTTCGTTACGTCGGCGTTTCGAACTGGCGCGCAGGCAAGATCGGCAAGGCGCT
Source organism: Burkholderia sp. BE17 (assembly GCF_009362305.1). Lineage (NCBI taxonomy): Bacteria > Pseudomonadati > Pseudomonadota > Betaproteobacteria > Burkholderiales > Burkholderiaceae > Burkholderia > Burkholderia sp. BE17. The sequence goes on along the minus strand of NZ_WHNU01000017.1, from coordinate 127,175 downwards.
CGGGCTGAGCGAAGCGCTGCGCGCCACGCGCTTCGAGACGCTCCAGGCCTACTATTCGATCGCCGGACGCGACGTCGAGCGCGAACTGGTGCCGCTCGTTATCGACGAGCGGATGGGGCTGCTCGTCTGGTCGCCGCTCGCCGGCGGATTGCTGTCCGGGAAGTTTGGCCCCGGCGCGCCAGCCGAAGAAGGGGCGCGGCGCAGCCATTTCGATTTTCCGCCGGTCGATCTCGAGCGGGCCTGGCCGTGCGTTGCGGAGATGCGCGCCATGGCCGACGCGCGCGGGGTCTCGGTCGCCCGCATCGCGCTCGCCTGGTTGCTCGCCAAGCCGTATGTCACGAGCGTCATCATCGGCGCCAAGCGGGTCGAACAGCTCGAAGACAATCTCGGCGCGGTCGATGTCGCTCTCACCGAGGACGAGCTTGCGCGTCTTGATGCCGTGAGTGCGTTGCCGCGCTGCTATCCCGGCTGGATGATCGATCGTCAGGATTCCAGCAGGCGTCCGTTGCCGTTCAGGCCCGTTGCGTCGAATTAGAACCGGCTACCGAGCACCCATACCGCCGACATCGCCGGTTGTGCGAATGCGCCCCGCGTCGAGTCGAACGCACCCACTGAAAGAGAGATAGACATGCCAAAGGGTTATCTGATCGCACATGTCAGCGTCTCGGACGCAACTGCTTACGCCGCCTACGCAAAAGCCGCCGGCGATGCGATGAAGAATTTCAGCCCGAAGGTCATCGCTGGTTGGGGCGAGTATGAAAACCTCGAAGGCGAGGCCCACGAGCGGCACGTAGTCCTCGAGTTCGATTCGTTGGCCGAGGCCAGGCGTTTCTATGAGAGCCCCGAATATCAGGCGGCCAAGGCGCTCCGCGCCGGCGCAGCGACCGGGACCTTCGTCATCGTCGAAGGGGCTTCATGACTCCGGCCGCGAAGCGCCCGAACGCCAGACCGTCGCCTTGATCCAGTGCCGGGCATTTTCACGAATCCCGGCCGCTCTCGCGTTCGTGAAGGCGCAGATCGACCACGGTGCATGCGTGAAAGATGGCCGCGCATTGCCGATCGGTGCCGGGGCAGCGGGCAGCGCGATCGCTTTGCTCGAGGCGCTTGCCGAACACGTTGTGCTTGATACCGTGCAGCAGCGGGATTTTCTTCATGCGTATCGCCATCGCAACTTCAGTCCAACGGCACCGTGAGCCGGTCGATCACGGCCCGCGTCCCGGGGCGCACGCCGCGCCACCAGTCGAAGGCTTCTGCCGCTTGCTCGACCAGCATGCCCACGCCGTCCGCGACAGTCCGCACGCCGGCATTGCGCGCGAGCCGCAGGAAAGGTGTCAGCCGCTTGCCGTAAGCGAGTTCATAGGCTGTACCCTCCGTGCTGAACACACTCGGCGGAACGGGCGGCAGGTCGCCGGTGAGACTGGCCGACGTTGCGTTGACCACCAGATCGAAACGTCCCATCGCCTCGAGATCGCCGTAGCCGCAGGCGAGCAGCGGGCCACGCGCGTCGACCTGAGATGCGAGGGCTCGAGCTTTGGCCAGATCCCGATTCGCGATGACCAACTCGGCGGGGCGCGCCGCCAGGAACGGCAGCAATGCGCCGCGTACTGCTCCGCCCGCGCCGAGCACCAACACGCGTTTGCCGTCGAGCGGCAGGCCGAGGTTCACCTCGATGTCGCGCACGAGTCCGATTCCGTCGAAGTTCTCGGCGACGATGCGGCCGTTGTCGAACTTCATGGCATTGACGGCTCCGGCAAGCTTCGCTCTTTCGCCGAGTTCGTCGGCCATCGCGAAGGCCTTCAGCTTGAAGGGCGCGGTGACGTTCATCCCCTTGCCGCCCGCCGCGACGAAGGTCCGCACGGTTTCCGCGAAGGCTTCGTCGGGTTCCAGCAGGCCTTCGATGGCCGCATAGGTCATGTCTTGCTGCGTCTCTTGCGCAAAGAGTCCGTGAATCAGCGGAGATTTGGTGTGTCCGATCGGGTTGCCGATCACCGCGTACTGGTCCGTCATCAAGGCCTCACTTCGAAAAAAGAACGCCGTCGGTCTGCATGGCGTCGATCTCGGCAGGGCCGAAGCCCAACGACCGCGCCACTTCCGCGTTGTGCTGACCGAGGTCGGGCGCGACGTCGCGGATCGTCGTATCGCAATCCGAGAAGCGGAACGGCAGGTTGGGCAAGCGCAGCGTGCCGTAGCGCGGATGCTGCTGCTCGACCACCATGCCGCGCGCCCGGATCTGCGGATCGGCAAGCACCTCGTCGATGCGCTGCACTTTCGCGCACGGGACGTCGATCGTGTCCAGCAGCGCCAATATCGACGCCACGGAACGGGCGGCGACCCATGGTTGCACGACGGACAGGATGTCCGACCGATGGGCATTGCGCCCCACACTGTCGTGGAATCGCGCATCGGTACCGAAGCCGGCCGGCCCGCCATGAGCCTCGACCACGGCGGCGAAACGCTTCCAGGCATCGTCCACCTGCGCCGCGATCACGAGATCGCCGTCGGCGGCACGGAACACGCCGTAGAGCGTCGAGGTCGGCATGTCGTGACCCGTTTGTTCGGGTAGCACGCCTTGCAACGTGTAGCACTGCACCGCGTACTCGTGCATCGACACCAGCGTGTCGTACAACGCCATGTCGATATGCTGGCCCCGGCCGCTACTCGCGCGCCCGAGCAGCGCGGCGTTGATGGCCGCCACCGCATGAATGCCGGTGTACATGTCGCCCAGCGAGATGCGCAGCAGCGGCGGTGGTTCGCCCGGCGTGCCGACCATCTGCATGATGCCGCTCCTGGCCTCGGCGATCAGGCCGAAGCCGGCGCGATGAGCATCCGGTCCGGTATGGCCGTAAGCGGAGATCGAGCAATAGACGAGGCGCGGATTGCGTGCCGACAACTCGGCATAGCCGAGCCCCAGCTTGTCGAGCGCGCCCGGCCGGTAGTTCTCGACGAACACGTCCGCCGAGTCGCACAGACGCTGCATGAAATCCTTGCCGCGCGGGTCCTTCATGTTGACGCTGACGCCGCGCTTGCCCATGTTGAGCTGCAGGAAGTAGCCGCTTTGCCGGTCGTCGAGCACGGTAGCGTGCTGGCGCCCCGCATCGCCGCTGCCCGGGCGCTCGACCTTGATGACTTCGGCGCCGAGCGCCGCGAGGCAGCGTCCCACGTAGGGGCCGGCCAGAAAGTGGCTGTAGTCGACGACGCGCATACCTTCGAGAGGGCGGGCTTGCATCAGAATGCTCCCGGCCGGCGCGGCACCATCAGGCGATGCTCGCCGCGCTGGACGACCTGGCCATCCTGATTGATCAACTCGGACGGCAGCACGACGATGCCCCAGTCGGGGCGGCTCTTGCTTGTCCGCATCGAACCTACGCGGAACTTGACGTGCAGCACGTCGTCGACCTTGATGGGCAGGAGAAAGTCCCACGTCCAGCCGAGCGACATCCCCGGCAGGAAGCGGTAGTCGCTCTGCGTCTTGAGCCCATCGGCGATCGACAGCCCGAACAGGCCGTGCGCGACGAGGCAGCCGAAGTGGCTCGCATTGGCGTACTCCTCGTCGACGTGCACGGGCGTGCGGTCGCCGGTGAGGTCGGCGTAGGCCAGGATGCGCGCTCGGGTGACGGTATAGCACGGGCTTACGCATTCGTCGCCCTCACGGGCGTCGTCCCAGTACTTCTCGATGATCGTCATGGTCACGCCTCCGCGCGCGGGTTGATCGCCAGCGCCTGCGCGACGCATGCTGCCGGCCTGGCCTGGATCAGTTCGACGGCGAGGCCGTCCGGCAGGCGCACCCAATTGCGCCCCTGCGGCATTTCGCTTACGCCATGCCGTTGCGCCGCGGCCAGTGCGGCCTCGAGGTCTTCGCACATCACGCCGAGATGCGCGAGCCGGCCTTCCGGACCTTCATGATGGGGGTCATGGATGAATTGCAGGCCGCCGAGTGTCCAGTACTGCCGGGGTTCCTCGCGGGTACCGTCCACCTCGCGCATGGTCATGCCGAGCACTTCCTCGAAAAAACGGATGTGCCAGCGGATGTCCTTCACCCAGATGGCAACGTGCTCCAGATAGGCCTTCGGAACGTTCATGCGGTTGTCTCCTTTGTCTGCCGGGGTTGGCGCTTCAGCGCTTACGCCGGCCCCATGCAGGTGTTGAAGTGTTGTCGGTCGGCCATGGCGCGCTCGATGCCCTTGATGCAGGCCACCAGCGTCGCGTTGACCGGAGTCGGCACGCCATGCCGCTGTCCCAGGCGCACGACCGAACCGTTGATGAAGTCGATTTCGGTGACCGAGCCTTTCTCCAGGCTTTGCAGCATCGAAGTCTTGAAGGCCGGAGACAGTCCCGCCGCGGCCAGCGTCCACGCCTGTTCGGAATCGGTCATGGAGAGCTTCACGCCGGCGGCCCGGGCGACCGCCATCGCCTCGGAGACCGCTGCGAGGGCGGTCGCCTTCAACAGCGGCTCGTCATAGAGTTGTCCATAGGTCAGGCCGGTGACGCCGGTCAGTGCGCCGGTGGCAACGTTGACGAGCAACTTGTCCCACATCGTGCCGACGATGTTGTCGCTCACGACGGTGTCCAGCCCGGCAGCATTGAAGGTTTCGGCAATCGCCCGCACGCGGGGCGTGAGCCGGCCATCGAGTTCGCCGACGTAAGTGGTCTTGCCGGCCACACCGGACTGGATATGCCCCGGGCCGCGCATGACGCCGCCGACGTAGGTCTTGCCCGCCAGCACCCGTTCGCGGCCGACGATGTCGGCGAGCACATCCTCGTGCCCGAGGCCGTTCTGCAACGACAGCACCAGCGTATCGGGCCCGATCAGCGCTTGCGCGCCGCGCATCGCCGATTCGGTATGGAATGACTTGACCAACACGACGACCAGATCCGCAGTGCCGGTCTCGGCGGCCCGCGTGGTGGCACGGACCATGACGCGCCGCGATCCGGCGTCGTCGTCCACCCGCAGACCGTCGCGACACATCGCCTCGACGTGCGCCATCGAGCGGTTGAGCAACCAGGTCTCGTGGCCGGCTTCGGTGAGCGCCGCGCCGATGGCACAGCCCAGTGCGCCGGCACCCAGAATCGCGATCTTCAATGGCATCTCCTTGACATGGAATCCACGATACGAGTTGCTGTTCATGCCGGCAATGCAATGACTACAATGACGTCATTGTGTTTCGCAATAATGCCATGACGCCGACCGATCTCCCCGAACTGAAGCTGCTGCAGCTCTTCGATCTCCTGTACGACACCCGAAGCGTCACGCGCGCGGCGGAACAGCTCGGGCAAAGCCAGCCGACCGTCAGCATCTGGCTCGGACGTCTGCGCGAATTCCTGCAGGACCCGTTGTTCGTCCGTACGCCGGGCGGCATGGCGCCGACGCCGCACGCCGACGCCATGATCGGGCCATGCCGGGAGATTCTCGAATCGTTGCGGCGTTTCGCGGCGTGGGAAATCGCATTCGATCCCGTTACCGCGCAGCGGCGTTTCCGCATCTGCATGACCGACGCGAGTCACATCACGCTGCTCCCGCGCTTGCTTGCGCACGTACGCGCGCAAGCGCCCGGAATCCGCCTCGAGGTGGCGGGCATCGACGGCAATACCGAACGAGCGCTGGAATCCGGCGAAGCCGATCTCGCAATCGGCCATGTGCCGTGGCTAGGCGGCGGCATTTACCAGCAGCAGCTGTATTTGCAGGATTGGGTATGCCTGACCAACCGGCATCATCCGCGGTGGCGCGCAAAGCTCGGGGCGAAGCAATACCGCGCGGCGGGGCATGTCGCGATCACGGCGGGAACCGGGGCGCAATTGCTGGAACAGGCGCTCGTGCGTGAGCACGTCGAGCGGCAGGTGGTGCTGGAGTTGCCGGGCTTTCTCGGGTTGGCCGCGATCATCCAGACCACCGACCTGATTGCCACGCTGCCGCGACACATCGGCGAGACCCTGGCAAAGGCCAACGACCTGTCAGTCCATCCATGCCCGATTCCCGTCGAGGGTTTTGCCGTGCGGCAGCACTGGCACGCCAGATATCACCACGAAGCCGGCAATCGCTGGCTGCGCGGTTTGGTGGTCGAGTTGTTTGGTAATTCGCACTGACCTGTCGTATCGTCTTCAGCTATCGGTGGCCGATGCGTCCGGATCCGTCGGGTGTGGGCGGCGTGCCGGCGCTTTTCGAGGACGAGCATGGCAAGTACCTGCGATTCCCGGCAACGCGGGCGGAAGGAATCAAGACCCCGCGACAAGCACGTATCGGCGTTTCTCCCAATATAGAAACCGCCGCATGAGCCGATGTTGCAGAGAGAGAAGATGTAAATAATTGATCCGAGGCCGATTATGACGACATCTGCAACAAACGACGTGAATGCCAAATCGCCTGAAACACCCGACGCGGCAGCCGCATCCGCCGACGCGTCTCCCGCACCGTCGATCCTGCTGGTCGACGACGAACCGAACGTGCTGTCGGCGCTCAAGCGCGTGTTCCGGCCCGCGGGCTACGACATCCTGACCGCCGACAGCGGCGAGGCCGCGCTCGAGATACTGGCGTCGACCGAGGTCGACCTGATCGTGTCCGACATGCGGATGCCGCGCATGACCGGTGCGGAATTCCTGGCCCGCGCGCGGGCGCTGTACCCGGAGACGATGCGCATCCTGCTGACCGGCTATGCGGAGATCGCGTCGGTCGTGCAGGCCGTCAACGAAGGCGGCGTGTATCGCTACCTGAACAAGCCGTGGGACGATCACGATCTGCTGCTGACTATCGAACAGGCGCTGGAGCAGCGGCACTTGCGCCGCGAAGCGGCCCGGCTGGCCGCGCTGACGGAAGCGCAGAACGAAGCGCTGCGCCGTTTCAACACGGAACTCGAAACGCAGGTGCGCGCGCGCACCGAGGAACTCGGCCAGACCGTGATGTTCCTCGAGGCGGCGCAGCGCGACCTGAAAAGCAGTTTCACGGCGATGGTCCAGGTCTGCGCGAGCATGATCGAGATGCGTTGCGGGATCGCCAGCGGACACGCGATGCGGGTCGGCGAAATTGCACGTCGGCTCGCGCTGTCGTCCGACATGAGCAGCCTGCACGCGCAGGACGTCTATTTCGCGGGGCTGCTGCACGGCATCGGCAAGCTATCGCTGCCCGACGAATTGCTGCACAAGCCGCTTGCGCGGATGACGACGGACGAACACCGGCTGTTCCAGCAGCATCCGCTGCGCGCGCAGATGGTGCTGACACCGGTCGCGCAACTGCACAAGGTCGCGTCGATCGTGCTGCACCAGTACGAGCGCTTCAACGGACGCGGCACGCCGGACGGGCTGGCCGGCGACGCGATCCCGCTCGGCTCGCGGATCGTGGCGATCGCGCGCGATTTCGAAGGGCTGCGCAACGGCGAAATCGGTGCGCCGCATTCGGTCGAGCAGGCGCTCGACGCGCTGCAGTCGCAGGCCGGCGTGCGTTACGACCCGCAGATCGTCGCGCGTTGCATCGAGCTGATGCGGGATCCGGCGAGTCTCGGTATCGCGGCGTCCGTCGCGGAGATCAAGTCCGCGCAGCTGCGCGAAGGGATGCAGCTCGCCGACGATCTGCGCACGCATCGCGGCGTGCTGCTGATGACGAAGGGCAGCGTGATGTCGGCGCACCAGATCGAGCTCGTGCGTCGTTTCGAGACGCGGGAAGGCTCGCCGTTCGACATCCTCGTTCTGGCCGGCCCGGCCGCTTCGATGCAGGCGCAAAACGCGGGCGCGCCGCCCGGCTGACGCAGGACACACGGCCCGATGGCCGCGATGCGCGATCGACCGCGCACCGCGGCAATGCCTTCACATCGATTGGGGCGCTCGATCATGCACGGCACCTATGACCTCCTGCTCGTCCTGCTGTCGCTCGCCATCGCGACGCTGGCCTCGTATACGACGCTCGACCTGGCCGCGTTCATCTCGCTGCTCGACAACCCGAAGCTCAAGCGCGCATGGCTGGGCGGCGGCGCGGCCGCGATGGGAACCGGGATCTGGTCGATGCATTTCGTCGGCATGCTCGCGTTTTCGCTGCCGATCCCGCTCGGCTATGCACTGTCGGATACCGGCGCGTCGCTGGCGATCGCCGTGCTCGTGTCGTATTTCGCGCTGAACGTCGTCACGCGCGCACGGCTGGGCTGGCGGCGGCTGTGCGCGGGCGGCGCGCTGATGGGCGGCGGGATTGCCGGCATGCACTACACGGGGATGGCCGCGATGCAGATGCAGCCCGGCATTCGCTACGATCCCGCGCTGTTCGCCGCATCGATCGGCATTGCCGTGATCGCATCGACTGCCGCGTTATGGATTGCACAGGCGCTGCGCGTGCGGCAGGTGCGTCATGCGAGCGCGCAACGCGTCGGCGCGGCGGTCATCATGGGCATCGCCATAACCGGCATGCACTATACGGGGATGGCGGCCGCCCATTTCGCGCCGGACGCGCGATGCGGCGCGGCGAACGGGATCGACGCGCCGTGGCTCGCGACCACCGTCGCGCTGTTTACGATGGCGACGCTGATCGTCACGCTGCTGCTTTCCCGCTTCGATGCGCGCACAACCTTTCTGCGCGGGATGGCCGACACGCTCGAGCGGCTCGTGAAAATGCGGACCGCGGAACTCGAGCGCGCGTTGCATCGCTACGAGCAGACGACGGAGATGCTGCAGCGCACGCGCGAGAACATGGCGACCGAGATCGACGAACGCAAGGCCGCGCAGGCGCGGCTCGAACAGGAGAAGGACGAGCAGCGGCGCCTTCTGCACGTGCTCGAGGAAACCCACGTGCAGTTGCTGCAATCGGAAAAGCTCGCGTCGATCGGCCAGCTCGCGGCGGGCGTCGCGCACGAGATCAACAATCCGATCGGCTTCGTCAGCGCGAACCTCAATACCTTGAAGACCTGGGTGCGAAGTCTGCTCGATGTGATCGCGGCGCATGAAGCGGCGCTGCCGCAGCTCGACCCCGCCGCCCGCGATGCGCTGACGGCGATGAGCCGCGCCGCGGATCTGGACTACGTCCGCGACGAGATCGTGACGCTGATCGACGAATCGATCGATGGCGCGGTGCGGGTGCGGCGCATCGTGCAGGACCTGCGCGATTTCTCGCGCCCGGTCAGCGACGAGTGGAGCGTGGTCGATCTCCATGCGGGTCTCGAGAGCACGCTCAACGTCGTTCATAACGAACTGAAGTACAAGGCCGACATCGTGCGCGATTACGGCGACCTGCCGCAGGTCGAATGCCTGCCGTCGCAGTTGAACCAGGTGTTCATGAACCTACTGGTCAACGCGGCGCAGGCGATTCCGGAACGCGGCGTGATCACGATTCGCACGTCGAGCGACGGCGAGCAGGTGTCGATCGCGATCAGCGACACCGGAACGGGCATGACGCCCGACGTCGTCCGGCGGATCTTCGATCCGTTCTTCACGACGAAGCCGGTCGGGCAGGGAACCGGGCTTGGCTTGTCGGTATCGCACGGCATCGTCGAGCGTCATCGCGGCACGATCGACGTGACGAGCGAACCCGGGCGCGGCACGACGTTCTGCGTTCGGCTGCCGATCCGGCGGGCCCGCGACAATGCGGACGTGGCGGAGCTGGAGCAACGGGCATGAGGATGCGATCGTGACTGCAGTGCGTGTGCGGGAAACGGGTGCTCGATTCGGCGTGAATTCGATGCTCGCGCACCCGAGCGCGGCGCGCGGCGCCGCTCACGTGATCGGCCACTGAAGGATGACGATCCCGTCGTTGTAATCGCCGTCGGCGCCGTCCTCGGCGCCGAGCCAGCCGAGCCACACTTGATCGCCCGCGGACAGCGGCGCCAGGCGCGCATCGGTCGCGGACTTCCTGCCGTTGGCCGATGCGTCGATCCGGATCTTGCCGCCTTTCGAGTTCAGCGTGAACTGCCTGACGCCGTCGTTGCCGTTGCCGGCGAACGACGCGGCCGGCTCGGGCGCATCGTCGATGAACAGCTTCAGGTCTTGCCGGTCGGCGGCATTCGCGTAGAAGATCGCCTTGAAATCGGTATTCGGCGGCAGGCTGAAGTTGCCGTCGCGGTCCGACGACGGCTTGAAACCGGGCTGATTCGTATCCGGCCGGCTGCCGGCGATCTCGATCGTCGTTTCCCAGCGGAAATAACCCGACACGGCGCCGTCGCGGTCGAGCACCGCGAAGTCGGCCGTGCACGCGGTGGCGCCCGCGGCGAGCACGTCGCTGCGCCAGTAGTGGTCCTTCATCGGCTGGCACGGCGGATGAAGCAGGTCGTCGGCATTCGGCACCGGCGTCGTGGCGTTGCGCACTTCCGGTTCGATCGGCGCGACGATGCCGGCGTCCTTCAATGTGAACCGGACGAACAGCACGCTCACCTCGGCGCGCAGCGCGAGCGCGGTTTCGCGCAGGCGAAGCTGGTCGCCCGGCGACAGGCCGGTGAAGAGCCGGCTGTCGTTGTGGCCGAGCTGCCCGTTGTCGCCGGGGCTCAACACGTAGATGTGCCGGCCGTCGATCACGGTCGGCGCGTCGGCGTTCCGGCTTGCATCGGGGTAGGCCGACAGCAGCGTGACGGCATCGACGATCGCGAGCACATCGCAACGAAGACCAGACATGAGCGCTTCCTCCGCAACAAGGGAATGATGCGGGCGACCGCCGCGCGGCCGCCCGCGTGCCGCGATCAGTTGTGGATCGAGATGAACGGATCCCACTGGTAGCAGCCCAGCGACTGGCAGTTGCGGTCGATGATCTGGAAGTAGAAGTGGTAGGTGACGCGCCCTTCCGACAGCGTTTCCGACGACCAGTAATAGTTGTCGACCTTCTGGCAGGTCGGCGTGGACGGCGAGCTCGGGTTCGGAATCGGGATCGACGCGGTGGCCTTGCGCGGTGTGGGCGTCGAGATCAGGTCCTTGCCCTGGTTGGCGATGAAGCCGTAGAAGATCACCTGCTTCTCGAAGCCCAGCGACAGGCTCGTTTCGCGCCAGCGGATCAGGTCGCCGACCTGCGCCTTCAGGTCGAGTTCGCCACCCGCCTGCCCGGAAACCACGTTGTCCTGGTTGGTGACCATGTACACGTGCTTCCAGTCGATCAGCGTCGGGCTTTTCGGATCCCTGCTGGGATTCGGATAATTCTTGAGAATGGTTTCGGTATCGATCGAGACGAGTACATCGGTAACGCGTGACATAGAAGCTCCCGTTTGAAGTAATGGGACTTATCGTTGCGCGAATTGCTTCGTGCAGCCGCCGTTGCCTTGTCCTGCAAGGCTTTGTGCGGTATGTGGCACGTCCGGTTGCGACGGCGAATGCAGGTTATCCCGTTCGGTTGATTATGAAAGCTGTAAAAGTAAACAGGGTCGATAAAATGATTGTCGGCGGTTAATTTGAAAATAGGATTCAATTGAATCGATGCGTTACATAAATAGAGTTAAATTGAATCTGTTAATTGATTGGCTGATTATTTTCGGGCCGAGAAAGGGGGAGATGGCCGGCGCGATCGCGAGCGATCGTCGCCGCGGTGGCGTGACGATTCGGGAGCGATTCGGGAGCGGGAAGGGAGCGAGACGGGGGCGAGACGGGGGCGATGCGCGGCAGGCAGCGGGCCGCCGGGCGGCTGGCGATCGCGCGCTTACCGGTAGGTCCAGAGCCGATGCAGCACGAACGTCGACGGCGGGACCAGCAGCGCGACCGCGACGATGCTCGCCGCGCGCGACACGTCGAGCACTTCGGCGGCACGCGCGAGCAGCAGCGTTTCGACGAAGCCGGCCAGCGTGACGACGAGAAAACGCAGCGCGTTGCGCGTGCGTACCGTCGACGAGAAGCTCCACAGCGTATTCGCGAGATACGAGAACGCGGTGGCGCAGAGGAATGCGGCCGCGTTCGCGGCGACCAGCGTCGCATCGAACAGCGCGAACAGCGCGGACGCGACCAGCGTATGGATCGCGGTCGAACCGAGCCCGGATAAACCGAAGCGCACGAGCCTCGTGCGCTCTGCTTGGATCAGGTCGATCATGGCAGCTTGCGCGCGGTCAGCGTACGTCGATCCGCGCACGGTTCGGCTGCACGCGCCGGCGTGCGATCTGGCGGCGCGCGTCGCGCGCGACCGGGAGCTCGATCACCTTGGCGTGCGCCTGGTAGCGGCGGCGGATCAGGTAGACGGGCCGTTGCTTCGACTCGTCGTAGATCCGCCCGATGTATTCGCCGACGACACCGATCCCGATCAACTCGATGCCGCCGATGAACAGCGTGACCGAGATCAGCGACGCGTAACCGAGCACCGGATTGCCGAACAGCAGCGTGCGGAAGATGATGAACGAGCCGTACAGGAACGCGAGCGCGGCGATGCCGACGCCGATATAGGTCCAGCTGCGCAGCGGCACCGTGCTGAAGCTGGTGATCCCTTCCAGCGCGAAATTCCACAGCTTCCAGCCGGAGAACTTCGAGTGCCCGGCGCTGCGCGGGTCGCGCTGGTATTCGACGATCACGGTCTTGTAGCCGACCCACGCGAACAGCCCCTTCATGAAGCGGTGCCGCTCGGGCAGGCTGCGCAGCGCGTTCACGACCTTGCGGTCCATCAGCCGGAAATCGCCGACGTTCTCCGGCAGCTTCACGTCCGACAGCAGGTTGTGCACGCGGTAGTAGATCGCGGCCGCGGTGCGCTTCGCGAACGAGTCGCATGCGCGGTTGCTGCGCTTCGCCGCCACGACTTCCGCGCCGTTGCGCCAGTGTTCGATCATCACCGGAATCAGGCTCGGCGGATCCTGCAGGTCGGCGTCGAGCGGGATCACCGCGTCGCCGGCGGCTTCGTCGAGGCCGGCCGTCAGCGCCGCTTCCTTGCCGAAGTTGCGGGTGAGATCGATCACGCGCACGCGCCGCTCGCCGGTGCTGATCCGGATCAGGCGTTCGAGCGTGTCGTCGCGGCTGCCGTCGTTCACGCAGACGATCTCGAAACGGATCGCATCGATGGACGTCAGCAACGGAATCACGACGTCGAAGAAGCGCTCGACGGCCTCGCCTTCGTTATAGAACGGCACGACCAGCGAGATGAGCGGCGTGTAGAGTGGTTCCCGCATGATGATTCCCCTTGTAATGTCGCTTCACCGGTCTGCGCCGAGCGTCGGGCGGTGGTGCGGTCGGACCGGATGTGCGAAGCCGGTCTCGGTCGAGTCGTCGCGCGCGTCGGGCATCGACGGCACGTCGTGTCTTTCCTGCGCGATCCGGCTGACGAGCAGCGCGAGCGATGCCAGCGTAACCAGCGGCATGAACTGGAACGGCAGATGCGAGACGACCACGAGGCCGGCGAGCGGCATCGTCCACAGCAGCATCAGCCATTCGCGATCGAAGCGCCGCCAGCCGTGCGTCCACGCATAACGCGCGTACCACGCGATCACGATGCCGTACCAGGTCAGGTCGTAGTCATACAGATAAGGGCTGACGAGCAGGCATGCGCACGCGAGGGTCGCGGCGCGCAGCGCATAGGAACACGTGCCGCGCCACGCGTAGACGACGGCGATCGCGGCGGCCGCGGCCGACAGCAGCTGCAGGCCGCGCGCGACGATCGCGGGCCAGCCGGCCATCGTCGCGAGTGCGAACACGGTCGGCATGCGCGCGAGCTTGGCGTGGCCGGCGCCGACGATCGCGTAGACGTTGCCGATCACATGCACGAACGTGATCCACGGGCCGACACCGAACGCGAGCGTCGCGAGCGCGGCGCTACCGGCGATGGTCGCGGCCCACGCGGCCAGCGCGCGCCACTGGCCCGCGCACAGCAGCGCGAGCGGGAACAGCACCGCGAGCTGCGGCTTCATTGTCAGCAAGCCGAAGCAGATCCCCGCGCATACGGGGCGACGGTTCAGCGCGAGCAGGCCGACGCCGGCGAGTGTCGCGGTAAGGAGGCTGGTCTGGCCGACGATCACGGTGAGGAACGCGCCGGGGAACGCGAGCGCGCAGAGCAGTGCGGCATCGCGCTGCACGGTCGCGCGGATCGTCGCGGCGAACAGCGCGTAGGTGACGCCGAGGCACAGCACCAGCGCGACCATGTACGGCAGCCAGCCGAGCGGCGCCACGAACAGCAGCGTGGTGGGCGGATAGAGCCACGGCAGCGTGCCGTCCGCGATGCTTATCGTCGGGATCGCGAGCTTCTGGATCGCGAACAGCGCGGGGAAATGCCATGCGTCGGCGCCATGCCCGTGCGCGGCGAGCCATGCGGCGCTCCAGATCGGCGAGAAATCCTGCGACAGCTGTTCCAGTGCGCCTTTGTGCGACAGGAACACGCGGGTCACATAGATGACGATGAACAGCAGTTCCGTCAGCAGCGCGGCGGCCGCATAGAGGCGCACGCGATCGCGATTGAGCCAGTGCGGATAGCGGCGCGGGCCCGCGATCGGGAGTTCCGGATGCAGATCGACGGCGGAATGCGCGTGGCGGGCGAACGAAGGCGCTTTCATTGCATGCTCCGTGACATGAGTGCCGTGCGGCGCACGACGACGAACAGCACCGCGAGCAGCACGACCGGCCCGATCTGCGGCAGCTTCATCAGCCGGTTGAACAGCTCGAAGATCGGCAGCAGCCACGCAAGCACGAGGATGCCCTGGTCGCCGGGCAGCCAGCCTTCGTCGAGACCGTGCGCGATCAGGCAGAAGATCGCGATGCCGAGCCAGGTCAGCTCGTAATGCCACAGATAGGGCGTCGTCAGCAGCGTGGCGACGGCCAGCACCGCGCCGCGCAGGCGCATGTCGCGCGTGCGGCGCCACACGTCGACGGCCGCGGCGATCGCCAGCAGCGCGACCGCCGCTTGCGCGGCCAGCGCGGCCGCCACCGGCGCGCCCGCGAGCCGCAGCGCGGCGAACGGCGTCGGCGACGCGAGCCAGTACGATGCGAGCATGAAATGCTGGTCGCGTACCGTCTGCATCGCGTGGCTCAACCCGTGCAGCGCGCCGGGGCCGGCCAGCGCGATGCCGGCCGCCGCGAACAGCGTCGCGCTGATCGCGGCCGCCGCAAACGTGCGCCACGCCCGCGCCGCGATCAGCACGAACGGGAACACCACGGCCAGTTGCGGCTTGATCGCGAGCAGCCCGATCAGCACGCCGGCCGCAACCGGGCGCTTGCCGAGCAGATGCAGCGCGAGTGCGGCGAGGCCGGCGGTCAGGATGCTGTTCTGGCCGAACAGCGCGGACATGCACACCGCCGAATACGCGACCACGACGAGCGCCGCGGCGCGCGGGTGCGGAAGATGCGCGCGCAATCCCGACAACCGCGAGACGGCGAACGCGTAGCATAAAAGACTGCCCGCGAAAAAGAGGAAATATGCGGGCAGGAAAGGCACAAGGGCAACCGGCGCGATGAACAGCAACATCGTCGGCGGATAGAGCCAGGGAAGCGGCCGGTGCTGCAGATACGCACCGAAGTGCGCGGCCTCGGCCTGCAGGAATGACGTAGTGTCGTAGGCCGCTGCGGCATGGCCTTGCAACACGAGATGCGACGCGGTCCAGAAGACCGAGAAGTCGATGCCCGGGCGGGCGCTGGAATTCGACGTGAAGCCGTCCGTCACGACGCCCCAGATGGCCAGCAGCGCGACGAAGAGCATCAGCATGATGCAGCTGTACGGAACGATCCGGTCAGCTGTCAGCCATTGAGCACAGCGCATTGCGCGATCGCGCGTTCCACGATTGGCTGTGTACATGATGCCCCGTATGTGGTGGAGGCTGCTTGGTCTGTCGCAGCCGTTTCACGTTGTCGTGCCGCCGGATCGAATCGCTCTGAACGGCGTTGTCCGGTGAATGCATTGTTGAAGAAAAAATCGCATGTTGCAAACCACGCTCCGAAAGCCGGGATCCCGATTAATCGGTGACAGGTGTGAAAACCGCGTTTTCGGGCATGAGAAAACGACCCGGGCCGGATTTATGTTTCTGGCTTGAAACATTCCGCGTTTTCGAGCGGTGTCGCATCCCGCCCGTGCCATGAAACGCAACCGGCTGCCCGCGTCCGGGAAAATCCCGAGAAAATTTTTTGGACCCTTTGTGCGGCGCGGCGGCGAGCGTTCCGGCGTACCCCGCTCGCGGGAATGCCTATATCAAAGTTGAAACATTTCGGCCGTCGCGCCATTGGCACGGAAACCCGGGGATCGCCGGAACCCTTGATGCGCCTGGATTTCGCTCGGGATGGCCTGTTCTTTGCGTAAGCGTTGGCACGGCAGTCGGCGACGTGACGACCGGGCGGTTCCAGGAACAGTCAGACGGAACCAGCTTCGGAATCACCTGCGGAAAAGAAGGCCGGAGCGCGACGGGGAACACGCAGCTCCAGGTCAACGAACCGCGAGAACTTTCGTCGATCGGCCAACGAGACCCGGGATCATCAGGGCAAAAAGAAATCGGCATCGCAGCAGTCGGGGAACAAAAATGAAACAGCAGAGCACATCGCGGCCCGCGAGCCGCGACAAAAGCGATTTTCAGCATCGCCGGGAGTTTGGCTCCCGTTCAATCGAACTTCGTGCGTCGAACGGCAATCACGCCGTTCAGGTCGATCGGCCAGCCCGGTTTATCCGGCTCGTCGAATCGGACGCGCATCTCTCGCGTTCCCTCTCACGGCAATCCGTTCACACGGACAGGTGTGCGCATCCCTGTCCCCGCAGCTGAGCGTCACGTTTCGATTTTCTTGTAGTGCCGGTGGTGCCCGACCCCGACGTCATGATCGACGAAGGGAATTTAATAGCAGTCCGAATGGAGAATGCTCATGGTAAGAGTCATCGAAAAGATCGCCTGGTTCGCGCTGGACCAGAGCGGCGTGACGGCCATTGAATACGGCCTGATCGCCGCGTTGATCGCGCTCGGTATCGTCGTCGCGTTGACGACGATCGGTACGGATCTGTCGACTGTGTTCAGCACGGTCGCCGCGACTCTGGACTCGGCAGTAACAGCCATCTGATGGACGGTACGGCGAACGGCTCATCCGGATCGTTTGTCGCCACCACACGGCATTAGCAACTTCCTCGACGCATCGAAGCCAGATCGATCGATCCAGCCGGTACGCGAGGGCTTTGAAAGTCACCACGTAAGGAGATCATCATGTCCAAGCTCATTCAACAAGTCAGCCGCTTCGTTCGCGATGAAGACGGTGTAACGGCCATCGAATACGGCCTGATCGCCGCATTGATCGCGGTGGGGATCATTGTGGCAGTGACCGCGGTCGGCACGGAACTCAAGGATGTGTTCACGACGATTGCTGCCGATCTGACCGCTGCGGTTTGATGTCATCGAGAAGCAGAGCGCGTGGACGGCTCGGCCGGTGCAGTGTTCGAGCCGTCCCCCGCGATCCGATCAACCGGAACCGGAGACCATCATGCAAGCCAGGGTGCGTGTCGCATGTCGCCGCTGGATCGATGACGAGCAGGGCGTCGCGTCGATCGAGTATGCGTTGCTCGGGGCGATGTTCGCCGTCGCGGTGCTCGGCAGCGTCGTCACGCTGAAAGACTCGCTGGCCGATATGTACGCGGGGATCGCAACAGCCGTGACGGCTGCCGTGACCACCGCGCTGGCCATGGTTTCCTGATCCATCGATTCGCTCCGCGAGGTTCGCCATGTTACCTGTTGCGCCGCCTTACCCGGTTCCGTTGTGCGTGACGCTGCTCGCGGTCGCGGCGGCCGGCACGGACATCGCGTCCCGCCGCATTCCGAACCGCCTCGTCGCGGCCGGCCTCGCCGGCGCGCTGGTCGCCCAGTGCATGCTGCACGGCGTCCCGGCAGGCGCACTCGGATGGCTTGCGGGCGCCGCGACCGGCTTCGGCCTGCTGCTGCCGCTCTACCTGTTGCGCGGGATGGCGGCCGGCGACGTGAAGCTGATGCTCGCGATCGGCTCATGGGTCGGCGCGGAAATGACGTTTTACATCGTGCTGGCCACCTTCGTGGCCGGCGGGATCGGCGCCATCGCGGTCGTGCTGCTGCGCGGGCGGATGCGCCAGATGTGGGCGAACGTCCGCGCGCTGCTCGCGCATCGTTCGCAAGGGGCGCGCGCAGGGGCAGCCGACGGCCCCGCGGAAATCGCATCGGTCGGCACGCTGCCGTACGGCGTCGCGATCGCGGCCGGCACGCTGGGCATGCTGTTCGCGTCGTGCGCATAGCGCGACGAACCCGCAACGAGGACGGAACGACCATGAACACGAATCACACCGAACCGAGACGCGACGCGCAGGTATCCAAACTGCCCGATCCGTTGCCGTCGCGGGAGGCCAATACGAAGCTGGGCGCGCAGTTGCCGGCGGCGCCGCGCTCGCTCGGCGAAACCGGGCTGAGCACGACGTTCGTCGCCGGGCTCGTGCTGAAGTCGACGCTGATGCTCGGCCGCCCGTCGTACGGCGACCTGGTCGAGCGGCACTGCCTGCCGCTCGCGGTGCTCGACGACGTCTTCGCGTTCCTGGTGCGCGAGCATCTCGTCGAGCTCACCCATCGCGGCGCGACCGATCTCGACGTGACGTTCCGCCTGACCGACGCGGGCCGCGTGCTCGCGCTCGAGGAACGCGCACGCAGCGGTTACAGCGGGCCCGCGCCGGTCACGCTCGACGCGTATCTCGAATCCGTGAGCGCGCATTCGGTGCGCAAGCTGCACATCGACCAGGGCGACGTGTGGGCCGCGTTCGAAGGCATCGTGATCGACACGTCGGTCATCGACGCGGCGGCCGCGGCGTTGAACGCCGGCCGTCCGCTGCTGATCTACGGCCCGGCCGGCAGCGGCAAGACCTTCCTCGCCGAGCGGCTCGGCTCGCTGATGCACGGCCGCGTGCCGGTGCCGCACGCGATCTGCGCGGCCGGCGAAGTGATCCAGATCTACGACCCGCTCGTGCATGTCGACGCGGAACCGCAATCGGGCGGCCAGTCGGTCGATCGCCGCTGGCGCCTGTGCAAGCGGCCGGTCGTGCTGTCCGGCGGCGAACTGACGCTCGACGAGCTCGACCTGCGCCGCGACGAGGCGGCCGGCTTCTACCAGGCGCCGCCGCATATGAAGGCGAACATGGGCATGTACATCGTCGACGATCTCGGCCGCCAGCGCGTCGAGCCGCGCGACCTGCTCAATCGCTGGCTGCGCCCGCTCGATCGCGGCGTCGATTTCCTGACGCTCGAATCCGGCAACCGCTTCGTGCTGCCGTTCGACGTGTGGCCGGTGTTCTCGAGCAACCTGGCGCCGGAGCAGTTCTGCGACGACGCGTTCCTGCGCCGCCTTGGCTCGAAGCTTCACGTCGGCGCGCTGTCGATCGACCACTACCGCGCGGTGTACGACGCGGCCTGCGCATCGCTCGGTCTCGTGTCGGCGGGCGATGCATTCGAGTTCCTGCTGCATCGGCTGCACCTGCCGACCGGCAAGGCGTTTCTCGCGTGCTTTCCGGCGGATCTGCTGCGCCTTGTCGCCGCCGGCGCGCGTTACCGCGGCGATCCGCCCGAGGTGACGCACGACGCGCTGTACGACGCGTGGGCGAGTTATTTCGGCGCGGCGCCCGAACGGGACGGCAACCATACGCCGCCCGTCGAGCGAGGCGGACGTACGTACATCACCGGTTGAGCCGTTTTTTTTTACGAATCGTCGAGGAGCATTGCCATGAAAAACAGTCGAGCGCTCATGATGCTGGCCGTCGCGATGGTCGCGGGTCTTGCCGCGGTCGTGTTCGCGTCCCACTGGCTGGTGCAGACATCCACGAGCTCGGTCACGCCCGTCGCGGTGGCGGCCGCCGATCTGAACCTGGGCGAGCCGCTCGGGCAGAACCAGATCCACATGGTGAGCTGGCCGTCGGGCAGCGTGCCGACCGGCGCGTTCACCGATACGAAGGCGCTCGAAGGGCGGGTGGTGCGCACCAGCCTCGCGCGCGGCGAGCCGGTGATCGAGTCGAAGCTCGCACCGCTCGGCACGAAGGGCGGGCTGTCCGCGGTGATCGCCGACGGCAGCCGCGCGATTACGGTGCGCGTGAACGACGTGGTCGGCGTCGCGGGCTTCGCGCTGCCGGGCACCTACGTCGACGTGATCGTCAACACGCAGGAGCAGCAGGGCAAGACCGACGGCCAGAGCATCTCCAAGATCGTGCTCGAGCACATCCTCGTGCTCGCCGTCGCGCAGCAGGTCAGCCGCGACGACACCGCACCGAAGGTCGTCAACGCGGTCACGCTGGAAGTCACGCCCGACCAGGCCGAACGGCTCGACCTCGCGCGCAGCGTCGGCACGCTGTCGCTCGTGCTGCGCAACCAGGTCGACCAGAAGACGCTGAACACGGATGGCGCGACCAAGATGACGCTGCTCGGCAAGCCGCCCGTACCCGATTTGCCGCCGCTTCCCGCTCCCGCACAGGTGCGGACGGTGCGCGTGCACGTCGCGTCGCACGCGGCAGCGCGGCGCGACTGCGTCGGCGTGCTGACGGGCGTGAAGGGCAGCGTGGAATGTTTCTGAAGCAGATCAACACAGCCAGATAAACAGATCGGCCGCCGGCAGGGTACGGCGGCCTCGGAAGTCGACAACCGGCACGGCGCCGGTCTCTCGGGGGATCACACAAAATGAAGATCAAACCGCAATGCACAGGTACCGGCCCACTGCGGACGCGCGTGGCACGGGGCACGATGATGGCCGCGATCCTCTGTTCGGGATGGCTGACCGTCTATGGCGCACTGGCCCAGGAAGGCATCGAGGCGGGCGTGCTGACGAAGGGCGGCGCCAGCGCGCCGGCCGCGATCGGCAAGGGGCCCGTGCAGATGACCATCAGCATGGCGCCGGCGCCTGTCGCCGCGGCCGCCGCTGCGGCGGGGCCGCTGCGCGGGCCGAACTGCATCGGCGCCGTGCGCGAGTCGACCAGCGTCAGCGTGCCGCTCGGCAAGTCGCTGCTGGTGCCGATGCCGGAGCCGGTCCGTAATCGGACGATCGGCAACCCGGCCGTCGCGCAGGCGACGATGGTGTCGCCGCAGACGCTGTACATCCTCGGGCTGTCGGTCGGCACGACCAACATGATCGTGCAGGGCAAGAGCGGCGCATGCCGCGTGATCGACGTCGCGGTCGGCGCGGACGCCGGCGGCCTGCAGGCATCGCTGCAGCAACTGCTGCCGGCGGAACGCGACATCCACGTGTCGACCGCCGCCGGCACGATCGTGCTGGCGGGCAGCGTGTCGAACTCGCAGGCCGCGCAGCAGGCCATGCAGATCGCACGCGCATACGGCGACAGCGGCGGCGACCCCGCCGCGGGCGGCAAGCCGGGCGGCGGCGTGCTGAACATGCTGAGCGTCACGTCGCCGCAGCAGGTGATGCTCGAGGTGAAGGTCGCCGAGGTGTCGAAGACGCTGATCAACCAGATGGGCAGCGCGCTCAACATCCAGGGCGGGTTCGGCTCGTGGAGCGGCGCGCTGGTCAGCAGCCTGCTCGCGGGCGTCTCGAGCGCGGTCGCCTTCAGCAAGGCGAACAACAAGCCGTTCAACATCGCGGCCGATGCGCAGAACACCGACAACCTCGTCAAGATCCTCGCGGAGCCGAATCTCGTGACGATCAGCGGCCAGGAAGCGACGTTCCTCGCCGGCGGCAAGATCTTCATCCCGATCCCGCAAAGCAGCGGCAACGGCATCTCGACGATCACGCTGCAGGAAGAGGAGTTCGGCGTCGCGCTGAAGTTCACGCCGACGGTGCTGTCGAACGGCCGGATCAGCCTGAAGGTCGCACCGGAAGTGTCGGAGCTGTCGCAGACGGGCGTCACGCTGAGTGCGTCCAACATCGGCGGCACGTCGATCCTGCCGCTGATCACGACGCGGCGTGCGTCGACGACGGTCCAGATGAGCGACGGCGAATCGTTCGCGATCGGCGGGCTGATCAAGGACAACGCGAGCGGCGCGCTGAAGGCGATCCCGGGTGTGGGTGAAGTGCCGGTGCTCGGCGCGCTGTTCCGCAGCACGTCGTTCCAGCAGGACCGCACCGAGCTGATCTTCCTGATCACGCCGCACCTCGTGAAGCCGCTGCAGACCGCGGACGTGCCGCTGCCGACCGACAGCTTCTCGAAGCCGAACGAAGCCGACGTGTATGCGACGGGCAACATGGAAGGCCGCCGCGGGGTTCGCAAGCCGGGCGCACAACCGATGAACGGCGCTGCGGCGGCACCGCAGGCACCGGCCCAGGCGCCGGTACCGGCACCGGCACCGGCACCGCAATCGGAAGCGCCCGCCGCCGCGGCCGCCGCGCTGCCCGCGCCGCGCGCACCGCAAGGCACGGACGCACAGCCGCCGGTGTCGGCCGAGCCGCAGAAGACGCCGGCGCCGGTGGTGGCCACCGCGCCGCAGCCCGACACGGCAAATGCGGCAAACGCGGCCCGCATCGCGCGTATCGAAGCCGCCGCCGCACGCCTCGCCGCGGCCGGCCCCGACACGCCGGCCCAGCCGGCGGCGCGACCGAAGCAGCGGGTGCCCGCGGTTGCCCGGGCGCAGGTCGCGCACTCGCAACCCAAGTCCACCGATCGTTGAAGCCATCCAAGGGGAAGCTCCATGAAATCCGCCTACCTCGTATTCGTGCGCCGCGCGGCGCTCGCCGCACCGCTCGCGTTCGCGCTTGCCGGCTGCATGTCGTCGACCCCGGTGTGGGACAGCCGCTTCGGCGACTCGGTCCGCTCCGTGATGCAGGCCCAGATCATCGATCCGCATGCCGCCGAACACGCGGCATCGGCGTCGGCGGCGGGCGTCGACGGCGGCGCTGCAGCGGCCGCGCTCGACAACTACGACAAGTCGTTCAAGCAGGCCCAGCCGCCGGCCAATGCGTTCGTGATCGGCATCGGCAAGTCCGCGCAATAACGACAGCACGCTCAGGGAGAACGCCATGTCCAGCGCAGCTCGTTATCCGAAAGTCACGCGTCGCGGCCTCCAGCGCCAGCGCGGCGCCGTCGCGATCATCGTCGGTCTCGCACTGGCGGTGATGATCGGGTTCGTCGGCCTCGCGCTGGACCTCGGCAAGCTGTACGTCACGCGCAGCGAACTGCAGAACAGCGCCGATGCGTGCGCGCTGTCGGCTGCGCGTGACCTGACTTCGGCCATCAGCCTGTCGGTGGCCGAGGCCGACGGGATCGCCGCCGGCCACCTGAATTTCGTGTTCTTCCAGAACAAGTCGGTGCAGATGGTGACGAATTCGAACGTCACGTTCAGCGATTCGCTGTCCAATCCGTTCCTGACGAAGAACTCGGTCACGACGCCGGCGAACATCAAGTACGTGCAGTGCACCGCGACGTTGAGCAACATCGCGCACTGGTTCATCGAGGTGCTGAACGTGATGCCGGGCACGAAGCTCGCGAACGCGGCCACCGTGTCGGCGAGCGCGATCGCGACGGTCGGCGGCGGGCAGACCGCCTGCGCGATCCCGGTGTTCGTGTGCCGCGCGACGGGCGCACTGCCCTACAAGGTCGGCGACTGGATCACGTCGCCGTCCGGTTCGACCTACGGGCCCGGCAACTTCGGCTGGGCGGCGCTCGACGGCTCGACGAACGAACCGACCATCGCGGGCGAGCTGTCGGGCAACACCTGCAATATCAAGAGCCCGCCCGACCTCGGCAGCACCGGCCTGAAGTCGGCGTCGCTGCGCGCCTGGAATACGCGCTTCGGTGTCTATACGAACGGCTCGAACGGCTCGAGCGGGCAGCCAGACTTCACCGGCTACGCGTATGTCGGCCCGAACTACGGGCCGCCCGGAACGGCGGGCATCAAGGGCGACGCGTACACGCAGTTCGTGATCGACCGCGCGAGCTTCAAGTCCTACCAGGGCGACGGCGCGCCGCCGGCGGGCAGCGGGATCGCCACCAACGGCACCGCGACGGCGAGCAACTACCAGACCTTTGGCGGCGACCGCCGTGTCGCGCTCGCGCCGGAAGGCGACTGCTCGGCGCTGAACGGCGCCAGCGGCAAGGTGCACGTCACGCAATGGGATTGCGTGCTGATGCTCGATCCGTTGCCGTTCAGCGCCGGTAGCGGCAACGTCATAGCCCACCTCGAATACCTCGGCTCGTCGGTGTCCGGCAACAACCCGTGCGCGACGCACGGGTTGCCCGGCGACGGCAGTGCGTCCGGGGTCCAGGTGCCGATGCTCGTTCAATAGGGAGAGGCGATCATGAAAAGGTCCCCGTTTCGCCGTTCGCGCACCCGTGGCGCAGCCGCCGTCGAATTCGCGCTCGTGCTGATGCCGATGATCGTGCTCGCGACCGGCGTGGCCGAGTTCGGCCGCGCGATCTACCAGTACGAGACGCTGACCAAGGCGACGCGCGACGCGGCGCGCTACCTGTCGATCTGGCTGCCGACCGACAGCGCGTATCCGGTGTCGGCGGCGCAGTGTCTCGTCGTGTATGGCAGCACGACCTGCGGGTCGGCCGGCACCGAGCTGGTGCCGGGGCTCACCACGTCGATGGTGACCATCTGCGACGCGCAGCATACGACCGGCTGCAGCGACGCGTCCGACCCGTCGCAATTCTCGAACCTGCCGACCTACGACGCGAACAACAACGCGGCGAGCGGCACGGCGACGGGCGCCATCAACGTCGTCGAAGTGAAGGTCAAGGGCTACACGTACCAGCCGATCCCCGCGTATCCGGAGCTGATGTCGATCACCTTCGGCAACATCATCACCGTGATGAGGCAAGTGTCATGAGCGCGCGCCCTTTCCCCCTGTCGCGCCGGCGCGGCCAGCGAGGCTCGACGATGGTCGAGTTCGGGCTCATCGCGTCGGTGCTGATCATGCTGCTGATCGGCATCTTCGAATTCGGCCGCGTGCTGTTCTACTGGAATACCGCGAGCGAGGCCGTGCGCCTCGGCGCGCGCACGGCGGTGGTCTGCGACGTGAATGCCGCCGGCGTCGCGAAGCGCGTGACGGCGCTGCTGCCGCTGTTGTCGACCGCGAACGTGTCGGTGAACTACTCGCCGGCGAGCTGCGACGTGACCAGCTGCGCGTTCGTGACCGTGAGCGTCACGAACGTCACGGTCAAGACGATGATCCCTTTCGTGAACGTCACGGTGAAGATGCCGCCGTTCACGACGACGCTGCCGCGCGAAAGCCTGACCTCCGCGACCGGCGGCAACGCCTGCAATTAATCGAACAGACGAGGTACACGACATGATCAACATCCTCGTAGCTTCCGACGACACCGCGCGGCTCACGCAGATCGCGCGCCTCGTGGCCGACTGCGGACGCTATCGCGCGACACGCGCAACCGGCCGCCCGTCGCAGATCGAGCATCGCACCGACGGGCTCGACGCGTTCGACATCCTGCTGGTCGACGGCACGTCGTTCGACCCGTCCGAGCTGTCGGCGATCGAGCGGATCTGCCGCGCTCATGCGGGCCTGACCTGCATCCTCGTGACGGCGGACGCATCGCCGAACGTGCTGCTGGACGCGATGCGCGCGGGCGCGCGCGACCTGCTGCAGTGGCCGCTCGATCGGCAGGCGCTCGGCAATGCGCTCGAGCGTGCCGCCGTGCAAAGCACCCGGAGCGACACCGACGATACGCGGATCGTGTCGTTCATGTCGTGCAAGGGCGGAACCGGCACGAGCTTCGTCGCCAGCAACGTCGCGTTCGAGATCGCCGAGGGCTTCAAGCGCCGCGTGCTGCTGATCGACCTGAACCAGCAGTTCGCCGACGCGGCGTTCCTCGTCAGCGACGAAACCCCGCCGTCGACGCTGCCGCAGCTTTGCGCGCAGATCGAGCGGCTCGACAGCGCGTTTCTCGACGCGAGCGTCGCGCACGTGACGGAGAACTTCCACGTGCTCGCGGGCGCAGGCGACCCCGTGAAGGCCGCCGAGATGCGCGAGGACGCGCTCGAATGGATCCTCGGCGTCGCCGCGCCGCGCTACGACTTCGTGATCTTCGACGTCGGCGTCGGCATCAATCCGCTGTCGATGGTCGCGCTGGATCGCAGCGACCAGATCCAGATCGTGCTGCAGCCCGCGATGCCGCACGTGCGCGCGGGGCGCCGGCTGCTGGAGATCCTCGTGTCGCTCGGTTATTCGACCGACCGGCTGCGCCTGATCGTGAACCGCGCGACGCGCGCGAGCGACCGGACCCGCACCGCGCTCGAGGAAGTGCTCGGCCTGCATGCCGCGTGCACGATTCCCGACGATGCCGAAACCGTGCTCGAGGCGATCAACCAGGGGCATCCGGTTTCGCGGCTCGCGCGCGGCACCGCGGTCGCGCGTGCCTTGCAGGGTTGCGCGAAACAACTCGTCGAGGGTGAAGTGCGCGCAGGACGCAGCACTACGCACAGCGAACCGCTGATCTCCAGGCTCTTCGGGCGCAAGGTCACGCCGAAGCTCAAGTCCATGTAACTCTTTCGGGGAATTCATCATGTCATTGCGCGAACAGATGTCCTTGCACCGGGCCCAGCCTCTGGCGGCGGGCAGCGAACCGGCCGGCCCGGCGCATTCGTCGGTACGCGACGCATACCAGAAGCTGCGCCGCGAAATTCACCAGGCCGTGCTCGAACGCGTCGAGCTGGAGCGCCTGTCGCGGCTGTCGCAGGAGCAGGTCCGCCAGGAAATCTCCGCGCTGATCTCGCGCATCCTCGACGACCAGCGCACGCCCGCGAACGACATCGAGCGGCGCCAGCTCGCGATCGACGTGTACGACGAGATGTTCGGCTTCGGCCCGCTCGAAGCGCTGCTGCGCGACCCCGGCATCTCCGACATCCTCGTGAACACGTACCGGCAGGTCTATGTCGAGCGCTGCGGCCAGCTCGAACTAACCGACGTGACGTTCTACGACGACGCGCACCTGATGAAGGTGATCGAGAAGATCGTGTCGCGCGTCGGGCGCCGCATCGACGAATCGAGCCCGATGGTCGATGCGCGGCTGCCGGACGGCTCGCGCGTGAACGCGATCATCCCGCCGTCGGCGATCGACGGGCCGCTGATGTCGATCCGGCGCTTCGCGGTCAGCCCGCTGAAGATCGACGACCTGGTGCGCTTCCACAGCCTGACGCCGCCGATGGCGGAGCTGCTCGATGCGCTGTCGCGCGCGAAGGTGAACGTGCTCGTGTCGGGCGGCACGGGCAGCGGCAAGACGACGCTGCTCAACATCCTGTCCGGCTTCATCCCGCGCAACGAGCGGATCGTGACGATCGAGGACGCCGCCGAGCTGCAGCTCCAGCAGCCGCACGTGCTGCGCCTCGAGACGCGCCCGCCGAACATCGAGGGCAAGGGCGAGATCACGCAGCGCACGCTGGTGCGCAACGCGCTGCGGATGCGGCCGGACCGGATCATCCTCGGCGAAGTGCGCGGCGCCGAAGCGCTCGACATGCTCAACGCGATGAACACCGGCCACGAAGGCTCGCTCGCGACGATCCACGCGAACACGCCGCGCGATGCGCTGACGCGGCTCGAGAACATGATCAACGTCTCCGGCCTGTCGCTGCCGCCGAAGACGATGCGCCAGCAGATCGCGTCGGCGATCTCGGTGGTCGTGCAGGCGGCGCGGCTGACGGACGGCAAGCGCAAGATCGTCAGCATCCAGGAGCTGACCGGGATGGAAGGCGACATCATCAACATGCAGGAGATCTTCACGTTCAAGCGTACGGGCGTGGATCGCGACGGCACGGTACGCGGCCACTTCTGCGCGACCGGCGTGCGGCCGAAGTTCGTCGAGCGGCTGCAGGCGTTCGGCATCAACCTGCCGGATTCGCTGTACGACCCGTCCCAGCGTTACGAGACGAACTGACGGCCGGTCGCCGCTTGCATCCGGGGAGGCTTCATGAACACGATCTTTTACGGTTTTGTGATTCTCACCTTCGTCGCGGTCGTGCTCGCGATCGAAGGCGTCTATCAATGGTGGAACGCGCGGCACGGCGCCGCCGCGCGCCGGATCGAATCGCGCATTCGCGCGATGTCGGCCGGCGGCAACGTGCAGCAGGAGCGGCTGTCGATCCTGAAGAAGCGCATGCTCGACGATTCGAAGCCGTTCGACCGGCTGCTGATGCGCTTGCCGCGCGTGCACTCGCTCGATCTCGTGATCCAGCAATCGGGCCTCGACTGGACGCTCCCGAAGCTGATCGTGCTCAGCGCGGTGTTCGCGGCAATCGCGTGGCTCGCGCTGAGCTTCGCCACGTTGCCGCAACTGGCCGCGCTGCCGGTCGCGCTGCTTGCCGCGTGCCTGCCGACGATGCACATGATGCGCCGTCGTGCGCGCCGGATGCTCAAGCTCGAGCGGCAGTTGCCGGATATCTGCGACATGATCGCGCGCGCGCTGCGTTCCGGTCATTCGTTCACGGGCACGATCGGGATGGTCGGCGAGGAGTTTCCCGATCCGATGGGCGGCGAGTTCCGGATCACGTTCGACGAGATCAACTACGGCGTGTCGCTGCACGACGCGCTGATGAACCTCGCGACGCGCGTGCCGGTGCAGGACCTGCGCTACTTCGTGATCGCGGTGCTGATCCAGCGCGATACGGGCGGCAACCTGGCCGAGCTGCTCGACAGCATCTCCGCGCTGATCCGCGAGCGCTTCAAGCTGTTCGACAAGGTGCGCGTGCTGTCGGCGGAAGGGCGGCTGTCGGCGTGGATTCTCGGGCTGCTGCCGTTCGGCACCGCCGCGGTGATGGCGGTGGTGAACCGCGAGTTCCTGGCCGTGCTCTGGGAGGATCCGGCAGGGCTGAAGCTGGTCGGCGGGATGCTGATGTCGATGCTCCTCGGCATGTTGTGGATTCGCCGTATTGTCCGGATTCGCGTCTGACGCGCTAATCGAATAACGAACCGTTGCGAGGCTGTCATGCAAAATCTGAGCGTGGTCCAGGCCGTGATGCTGGGCGGCTTGTTCATCTTCGTGGCCGGCGGCGTGCTCGTCGCGATGCTGCTGTTCGCGCCGCGCAGCATCCAGCGCCGGCTCCAGCAGGCGGGCGGGGCCGGTGGGGGCGCCGTCGCGGGCGACGGCGACGACCTGGCGTCGCGCTGGGTCGCGAAGCTGGTCGAGCTGTCCACCCCGATCTCGAAGCTGTCGGTGCCGAAGGATGGCTGGGAGAATTCGCCGCTGCGCATCCGGCTCATGAATGCCGGATGGCGCAACCAGAGCGCGGCCGCACTCTACTTCACCGCGAAGACGGTGCTCGCGCTCGCGTTGCCGTGCGCGGCGCTGCTGGGGCTGATCACGACCAAGCTCGGCGATGAGCGCGAGCTGTTGTCGGTCATTCTCGTGGCGCTCGCCGGAATCGGCTACTACATCCCGAACGTCGTGCTGTCGAAGCGGATCAAGGCGCGCCAGCAGAAGATCTTCGAGGATTTCCCGGATGCGCTCGACTTGCTGACGGTGTGCGTCGAAGCGGGGCTCGGGCTCGACGCGGGGCTGATGCGGGTGAGCGAGGAACTGCGGTTTCGCAGCGAGGTGGTCGCGAGCGAACTCGACCTGCTGCTGCTCGAGATGCGCTCCGGCTTCACGAAGGAGACGGCGCTGCGCAATCTCGCGCTGCGCACCGGCGTCGAGGACATCGAATCGTTCTGCGCGATGCTGATCCAGGCCGATCGCTTCGGCACGAGCATCAGCGATTCGCTGCGCGTGCTGTCGGACATGCTGCGCACGCGGCGCCGGATGCGCGCGGAAGAGCGCGCGGCGAAGATCGCGCTGAAGCTGCTGTTCCCGCTGATCTTCTGCATCTTTCCCGCGCTGATGCTGGTGCTGCTCGGGCCGGCGATGATTCACGTCTATCGCGTGCTGCTGCCGACGTTCGTGACCATCGCGCCGTGAGCGCCGTGAGTGCCATGAGCGGCGGGCACGCGCGGCTTCGCCTGTGCAGCTGAAGGTTTTGCGTGCCGGCCCCGACACACGCGCCGGCCGGCACGGCAACAGGCTTCATGGAGGCTCCCTCCCCAGGCGGCGCCGCGAGACAGGTCGACCATAGCGGCGTCAATGCATCCTGGACCCATGGTCGGCCATGGAGCAAGCCGTAGTCCACCGCCCTCATCGGCTGCCCCCTACTGCTACCCCTGAAGGCCGTTGCCGGCCTCCCGGCCGGTGCGCGGGCCAAACGAATCGCGCCGCTCGCGCAACCCGATTCGCATGCCCGCCGCGTCACCGCATCACTGGAAGTGATGCACATAACGCAGCACCATCCGCGTCCCCTGCGGCCGGTTGCGCGCCTGGAACTCGAAGTACGTATTGAACAGCAGATGGTCGTGCGGCGAGAAGCTGTACATGGCCCCCGGACCGATCGCCAGCACGGCCTCGCGCGTACCGGGCACGTCCTGCCCGTTTTCCTTCATGTCGGTGGTCTGGCGCAGCCAGTAGCCGTTGAGCCCCAGCCGCAGGCCCGGGCGCACTTCATACTCGGTCGCGAAGTTCGCATGGATCGCCTGGCCGGCACGGGTCGACGTCACGTCGGGGCCGAGCGACGCGGCCGGCTGATGGTTGGTCGCGTTCCACAGATAGTGCAGGCGCCACGACACGGTCCATTTCGGCGTCAGCCACAGCGTCGCCGCCCAGTACGGGTCGAACGACCAGAAATGGCTGCCCGGGTTGATCGCGCGCGACGGATCGTACACGCCGGTCGGCGCGATGAACTGGAATTCCACGCGCTGCGCGAAGCGCGGGCCCTGCGCGCCCATCACCGGGTCGAACTGGATGAACGGGCCGATCAGCAGATCGCCGAACCCGGCCCGCGAATTCAGCGCGACGTTGCCGATGCCGTCGTCGGTACGCGCCGATGCGATCCACGGCAGGATCACGTCGAGGCCCGGGTGCATGCCGGCGAACGTCAGCGGCGATTGATAGACGAGCTGGCTCAGGCCCGCGAACAGGTCGATGTCCTGCTTCGGCAGGCCGACCTTGTTGCCGGCATTGTCGTTGATGCGGCCGGCCGTGTAGTACTGCAGGTACTGCGTGCCGTACCAGCCGGGGCCGGCCGGCGGCATCCCGTCGAGGAAACTGGTCATGCCGAGGTTGACCGGCGGCAGGTCGGCCGCGTTGGCCGGCGCTTGACCGGCCAGGCCGGCGATCGCGAGGCCTGCGGCGACGAGCAGGCGAGAGCCGAGTTTCATGTTCACCACCTCCTGGATATTTATTTGTATAACTAATCAAACAGTGCGTGAAAGATCGGGGTGATCGGCAATCGCACGATACTGGCCGGCATGGAATACGAGCGGAGCCTTGCCGAACGCGTCGAACTGCTCGATCCGGCCGATGAAGAGCAGGTGATCGCCGCCTTCGTAATGGCCGACGTTGCGGCACACGAAGCGCGCGCTCGCACCGTCGAGGCAGGGCACGCCGCCGCTGTCCGAATCCACGTGCAGCACGCCGTCGAACTTGTCGGCACTGGGCGTCGCGAAGCGGCGCGACAGGTCGATCTGGTCGTGCGCGAGGATGTTGATCGCGAAGTGGGTGGCCGCGACGAAATCGGGCCGGCTCGGCGCGACCTTGCGAAGGCTCCACAGCACAAGCGGCGGATCCAGCGACAGCGACGAGAACGAATTGGCGGTGAGGCCCACCTTGCGTCCGTCGGCCGCGCACGTGGTGATCACGGTGACGCCGGTCGGGAACTGCCCGAACGCGGCACGCAATTGCATCGGGTCGACGGTTGGGCTGCAGGTAACGGTCGTTTCCATGCCGGTTACTCCGAACGGGTACTGTGTTCGCGGATCAGCGCGGCGCACGCCGACGGCTCGAACCACCACGGCGAGAACCGGCGCGGATCGTCGAAGCCGTCGACGATCGCCGCGGCGAGCGACGGCAACTGGCCGGCCGCGCCGAGCAGTTCGAGAATGTGCGGCGGCGGCGGCGTGAGCAGCGAGTTGGTCCAGCGCACGACATGCTGCGCGTAGGCCCAGTAGCCTTCGAACGTCTGCTGCATCCAGTCCTCGCCGAACGGCGCGGCATCGCGCGCGACGATCGCGTCGAAATACGCCTTCGCGCATTTCGCGGCGTTGTTCGATCCCTGGCCCGTGATCGGATCGTTGACCACCACCGCATCGGCCATCCCGAACACCGTGCGGCCCGACGGCAGCCGGAAGAACGGCTTGCGCACCGTCGGCGCAAAGCGCCCGGACAGCGTGCCGTTCGAATCGGTCAGCTCGACGTCGCGGCAGCGCTCGAATTCCCACGGCACATACTGCTGCAGGAACGACAGGCTTCGATCGAGGTGCTGCTCGGGTGTCTTCACGTCGGCCCAGCAGTCGAGCGGGCCGCCCGGAATGCCCTCGAACACCATGATTTCGCACGGGCCCGTCGTGGTCAGCGCGGGGAACACGAAGTACTCGCCGATGCCGGGCAGCAGGTTGAAGCGCACCCGCGAATACGGCTGGCTCGGCGTCATCCCTTTCACGTAGGTGAGGGCGAGCGCGCGTTGCGGGCGGTCGAACGCGCTGCGCGCGTCGTCGCGGCCGAGCAGGTTGACGATTTCGCCCTTGCCGGCCGCGAGCAGCACGAGATCGTGGCTGCGCGCCAGTTCCTCGAGTTCGGGCACGCCGACGTCGCAGATACGTACGTCCGCGCCGCGGCGCCGAACGCCGTCGAGCCAGTCGGCCATCTTCACGCGCTGGTCGACGGACTGCGCGTAGCGGGTCAGCCGCGACGACCACTCGATCGCCTTGCGGCCGTTGCCGTCCGGGTGCGGCACCGCGATGCCGATGCCTTCGACGGACGGGCATGCTTCCTCCCACGTGTTCAGGCCGAGATCGCGCTCGATCTGCAGCGCGGTATGGAACATGCACTGGCTCGACATGACCTTGCCGGCGCGGATCTGCTCCGCGTCGCGATTGGTCGCGAGCGTGACGTGGTAGCCCTGGTCGAGCAGGGCGAAGGCGAGTTGCAGGCCGGACTGGCCGGCGCCGACGATAGCGATGCGTCTCATGAGAATGTCCTTGGATGGCCGGATGCCGGCCGGAATGGTTGCGGGGAGCGGCGGCGGGCGTTCATTCCGCCAGGCGCGGAATGGCCGGCGCCGCCTGCTCGGGGCCCATTGCGGAATAACCGCCGTCCACCGCGTAGTCGGCGCCCGTCACGAAGCTCGCCGCATCGCTGCACAGGAACGTCACGACCTGCGCGACCTCCGACGGATCGCCGACCCGGCCGAGCAGGTGAAACGGCGCGGCGACGCGATCGGTCTTCGCGCGGTCGCCGCGCGTCATCTCGTCCATCACGCGCGACCACGTCCATCCCGGCGACACCGAGTTGACGCGAATCCGGTCTGGCGCGAGATCCATCGCCATGCTGCGCGTGAGCTGGCGGATCGCCGCCTTGGAGGTCGGATACAGCCAGCGGCCGGTTTGCGCGCACTGGGCCGAGATCGAGCTGAAGTTCACGATCGCGCCGCCGCCGCGCCGGACCATGTGCGGGCGAACGGCCTTCGCCAGCATCGCCGCCGACACGACGTTCACGTCCATCGCGGCGAGCCAGTCGTTGCGGGTCGCCTGGATGCCGTTGTCGACGTAGCTGCACGCGAGGTTGACGAGCAGGTCGATCGCGCCGAACCGTTCGGCGATGGCCGACACCGCGCGCTCGATCGCACGGTCGTCGGTAATGTCGATCGCGACGAACATCGCGCGTTCGCCGAGCGAATCGGCGACGCGCGCGCCGTTCTCGGTGTCGAGATCGAGTATCGCGACGCACGCACCGGCACGGGCCAGGTCCTGCGCGACCGCGGCGCCGATCAGCGTGGCGCCGCCGGTGACGATCGCGACTTTGCCAGCAAGGGTAGTCATGGGGTATCTCCCGGAATCGAAGGGTGACGGAAGGGCCGCGTCAACGCGCGCCCGGCGACGGTTCGCTGTCCTGCCAGCGGCGCATCAGGCCGTTCGACGGCACGGTCTCGTCGAGCAGCTTGCGCGCCGTTTCGACGCCCGCGACCGGCAGGCCGGCCGGATCGAGCAGGCCGATCTGCACGAGCACGCTCGCCTGGTCCCAGTAGATGTGTTCGTGATAGAGCTTGTCGCCACGAAACTTGACGATCGCGACGAGCGGGATCTCGACGCGCCTGCCGGTCGGCGCGACGCCCGGCAGCATCCAGTCGATCTCGGTGGTGTGCGTGAAGCAGAACAGCAGCTCGTCGACGATCTGGCTCGCGCCGATCGTGCGCGAGATCGGCGTGATCGTGGTGTCGGGCGGATTCGCATGCACGAAGTGATGCGTGTAGAAGCGCTTGAGCTCGTCGTAGCCGACGCCGCCCGTAAGCGTCGGAATATGGTTGACGTACGGTTCGGCCACCATCGTGGCCATCGTCGCGTCGACGTTGCGCGTGTCGAACTCGTGCAGGAGATGCGCTTCCCACAGCGCGGAGAGGTCGTAGCGGGGCCCGAGCGCGGCGCGGAACGCGGCGATCGAGCGCTGATGCGCCATGATCGCGGCGGCCTTGTCGAAATGGTCGCCGCCGATGCGGGCGAACGCGTGATCGACGCCCGGATAGACATACACCTCGACGCCTTCGCGCCCGGACAGCGCTTCGGTAATGCGCTGCTGCGCGTCGGGCGGGCAGAAGCGGTCCTGCGCCGCGATCTGCAGCACGAGCCGACCGCGCAGGTGCGCAGCCTCGTCCAGCGCATGCTCGATGCCGACGCCGTAGTAGCTGACCGCGGCGGCCACGCCCGGCAGCCGGCAGGCGGCGAGATACGCGAGCTTGCCGCCGAGGCAGTAGCCGAGCACGCCGGCTTCGCCCGTGCATTCCGGCCGTTGCGTGAGCACGCGCAGCGCGGCGCCGATGTCCTCGACGCCCTTGTTCTCGTCGTACTCGCGATAAAGCGCCATCGCGCGCTCGAAATCGGCAGCGGAATCGCCCAGCTCGATGCCCGGCGACTGGCGCCAGAACAGGTCGGGCACGAGCACCGCGTAGCCTTCCTCCGCGTAGTAGTCGGCGGTTTCCCGCATGGTCGCGTTCGCGCCGAAGATCTCGTGGCACAGCACGATGCCCGGCCCCGTGCCGCCGGCCGGCGTGCTCAGGTATGCGCGAAACGTCCCGCCGTCCGGCGACGGAATCTCGATGTAACGTCCTTTCATGTGTCCCTCCATGCTGTTTGTTTCCGTGACGGGCCCAGTATTGGCGGACGAAACGCGCGCTTCTATCCGCTTTCTTCGGCCGGTATCCGCGAACTCCGGAAACCTGGCGATCCGGCCGCCGCGCCAGGGCGTGCGCGCGGCCGACTGCGGGTATGTGCGGATACGGCAGCCCCGCACAGTTTTCTACGATGCGCGAACGGTCCGATTCTTGCGTCGTTTGCGCGGGACTTGCGGGTTCGGATGGCCGGACTGTCCGGATACTCCGGGTGCTATCCGGATCGTGCAGCGGGATTCCCCAATACCGGGAACGCATGCACGGCGCGAGTGCGATCGAGCATGACGGGAGAACTTCGATGGCGCAAATTTGCGAAACCGGCTGGCTTGCCGACGCCGCCTGTTTCAATCACGACAACCTGCTGCTGCAGTCGGACGATGTCGACGAGGTGCGCGCACGCGTCGCCGATGTGTTCAAGCCGCACCGGCTCACGCCGATCGGCGAATCGCGCGCGTTGCACAGCTGCATGCACCATGCGCGCTGGGGCAACCTGTCGTTGAACCTGCTCGATTACGGTGGCGGCGTCAGCATCGAGCCGGGGCCGCTCGAACACTTCTTCCTGTTGCAGATTCCGCTGCGCGGCGACGCGGAGATCGAGTGCGGCTCGACGCGCTTCGTGTCGTCGCCGGGCACCGCGTCGCTGATCTCGCCGACGCTGCCGCTCAAGATGCGGTGGGGCGATGCATGCCCGCAAGTGATCCTGCGCATCGAGCGCGAGGTGATGGAGCGCCACGCGCAGCGGCATTTCGGCGACGATCGGCGCGCACCGGTCGAATTCGAACCGGAATTCAGCCTGTCGTCGCAGCAGGGGACGTGTCTGGCCCAGATGCTGCCGATCCTCGCCGGTGCGATCGCGACGGATGCGCATCCGCTGCGTCACCCGCTCGCGTTCGAGCAGCTCGAATCGACGTTGCTCAACCTGCTGCTGCACGGCCAGACGAACAGCGCGCGCAACGGCGCGCGGCACCTGCCGGTGGCGCTTGCGCCGTTCTACGTGCGGCGCGTCGAGGAATACATTCGTGCGCATCTCGACGAGCCGCTGACGATCGAACGGCTCGCCGAGCTCGCCGGTGTCAGCCCGAGCACGCTGTTCGCCGGCTTCCGCAATCGCCACGGGATCACGCCGATGGGCTTCGTGCGGCAGTTGCGGCTGCAACATGTGCGCGAGGCACTGCTGGCCGACGACACGCCGGGGCTCGCGTCGGTCACCGACATCGCGCTGAAATGGGGATTCGCGCACCTCGGGCGCTTCGCGATCGAGTACAAGCGGGCGTTCGGCGAGTCGCCGTCGGCGACGCTCAGGTTGCGGCGCGTGCGGAACTGAACCTGTAGCGAGCCGCCGGCGCGCACGCACCGTGCTGCCCGCCGGCCGCTACCGGGCCGCCTGACGACAAGGCGCTCCCGGCACGCTGCGCTGCCGGCCGGCACGACCGCCGGAACACGATGCAGCGGGGCCGGCCGGGCCCGAACCCTCTCCCTTCACGGCTTCAGCGAAGCCTGCACGACCGAAGCCGGTATCCGTGCGTCGGCCCGATGCCGAACGGCCGACGATTCGTTTTCGCGTCGGCGTTTCCTCGCCTGCCCCCCCAACGCGTCGAACCCGTGATTCGCCCGCCGGCGCATTTTTTTTTAAAGACCGCGCCACGTTCGACCGGTATGATCGCTGCGCTTGCGAACAGCGCCATCGGCCAGTGCATGCCGACTCGCGCGCAACCGACATCACCAGCACGACCATCAAGACAACACAGGACGGCCGCCGGCGACGCACCGCTCGTCGCCGGGGCCGAACGGGCCGAGACAGCACGACGGAGTATTGAAACAATGTTGACGGAGACAGGGGCGGTGCGACGCGCATGGGCGATCGCTGCCGGGGGAGCGTTGTGCGTGGCCGCAGCGGGCGGCGCGCGCGCGCAGGCGTCGGACGCAGCGGCGCCGCAGCAGGCCCGCGCAGCGGCGGTGGCCGTGCTGCCGCCGATCGACGTGAAAGGAACGGCCGGCGGATGGTCCGTCGGGCTCGTCGGGCTGCGCACCAGCGCCGGCACGAAGACCGACACGCCGGTGGCCGAGATCCCGCAGACGACCAACATCGTGACCGCGCAACAGATCGAGATGACCGGCGCGGCCGACCTGAACCAGGCGCTGCGCTACGTGCCGGGTTTCGCGACGTTCGGCGCCGACAGCCGGACCGACTGG
The DNA here is from genome assembly GCF_009362305.1 of Burkholderia sp. BE17. Classification (NCBI taxonomy): domain Bacteria; kingdom Pseudomonadati; phylum Pseudomonadota; class Betaproteobacteria; order Burkholderiales; family Burkholderiaceae; genus Burkholderia; species Burkholderia sp. BE17. The sequence goes on along the minus strand of NZ_WHNU01000017.1, from coordinate 90,039 downwards.
TATGCGGCGCTGCGCGGCTTCACGCCGACGCTGTACGTCGACGGCGTGCCGACGCCGAATACGGCCGTGATCGCGAACTGGCGCGTCGACCCTTACACGATCGATTCGATCGCGGTGCTGCGCGGGCCGACGTCGGTGCTGTACGGCGCGGGCGAGCCCGGCGCGATCGTGGACGCGCACACGAAACTCGCCGACGGCGAGCGCGTGCGCGAAGCCGGCGTGCAGATCGGCAACTATGCGCGCAAGCAATTCATGCTCGACGTCGGCGACCGGCTCGACCCGGACGGCCGGTATGCGTATCGCTTCGTCGGCGTCGCGCGCGACGGCAACGCGGTGACCGGCCCGAACGGCGACAGGCGCGTCGCGCTGGCGCCGTCGTTCCGATGGCGGCCGAACGCCGACACGTCGCTGACGTTGTCCGCGTCGTTCCTGCAGGACAGCGGCGACATCACGTCGAACTTCCTGCCCGCGTCGGGCACGGTGCTACCGAACCCGAACGGCCGCCTGTCGCAGGACATCTACATGGGCGACCCGTCGTTCAACGACTACCGGAAGAAGCAATGGTCGCTCGGCTACGCGCTGGAGCACCGCGTGAATGCGATCTGGACGCTGCACCAGGACGTGCGCTGGTCGCACCTGTCGCTCGACGACGCGACGGTGTTCGGCGTCGGCCTGGCGCCCCGCAGCACGACCAACATGATGCGTTTCGCGGGGCTGTTCCAGCTCAACTACAGCCGGTTCGATATCGACAACCGCGCGCAGGCGCGCTTCGGCACGGGGCCGCTCGAACACACGCTGCTGCTCGGCCTGCAGTTCGACCGGCAGACGACCACCAACAGCGTGTGGCTCGCGCTGGCGCCGTCGCTGAACCTGTACCACCCCGTCTATCGGCCCGTGACGGCCGCGATCTTTTCCGGCCCGACGTCGCTCGGCCACGTCGACCAGTACACGGCGATGAACGCGGTCGGCGCGTACGCGCAGGACCAGATCCGCTGGCAGCGCTGGACGCTGACGCTCGGCGGCCGCGAGGACCGCGTGAATGCGCGGTTCGACGACCGGACGGCCGGCACGCAAACGCGGCAGGACGTCAGCGCGTTCTCCGGGCGCGTCGGGCTCACCTATCGGGGCGATGCGGGGTGGTCGCCGTACGTGGGTTATTCGACGTCGTTCGATCCGGTCATCGGCGTGCGGATGGCCGGCGGCGGCTTGCCGAAGCCGACGCGCGGCACGCAGACGGAGGCCGGGCTGCGCTGGCAACCGCCCGGCCGGGACCTGATGCTGAACGCGGCCATTTACCAGATCGACCAGACCAACGTCGTGACCCCGACGCCGGTGAATCTCGACCCCACCGGCACGACATCCGTGCAGACCGGCAAGGTGCGCTCGCGCGGCATCGAGCTGAGCGCAGTCGGCAAGGTGACCCGCGAGCTGTCGGTGGTCGCGTCGTATATGTATCAGGACGTCAAGAACGTGCAGGCGAACGACGCGTCGCTGAACCACTGGCCGGTGTCCGTGCCGCTGCCGCGGCAGATGGCGTCGATGTGGGCCGACTGGACCTGGCATACGGGCGCGCTCGCGGGCCTCGGGCTCGGCGCCGGCGTGCGCTACCAGAGCGCATCGGCCGGCGCGCCCGACAACTCGCTGACGGTGCCGAGCACGACGCTGTACGACCTGGCGATGCACTACGAGATGCGCCACTGGCAGTTCGCGCTGAACGTCGCGAACCTGTTCGACCGGCGTTATGTCGCCGGCTGCACGTCGTACACGGTGTGCGTGTTCGGCAACGAGCGGACCGTGCTGGCCAGCGCGAAATACAACTGGTAACCGCGCTCGCGCCGCTCCCGGCCTACGCGCCGCGTTGCGGTTCGCGGGTCGCGGTGCGCCGGCCCGCGTGGCGCTGGCGCCGCCATTCGGTCGGTGTGATGCCGAAACGTTCGCGGAATGCGGTCGCGAAGTTCGCCGGCGTGGAAAAGCCGATTTCCTTCGCAATGCTGGCGATGCTGAGCGACGTCGAATCCAGCAGATCCTGCGCGATCCGCAGCCGCTCGTGCCGCAGATACTCGAACACCGTCTGGCCGAGATTGTCGCGAAACGCGCGCGACAGCCGCTTTTCATGCGTGCCGACCGCGCGCGCCAGCTGCTCGACCGTCGGCGGATCGTTCAAGGTGCGCGACAGGTGGCGAATGGCCGCACGCACGATGATGTCGTCGTCCTGGCCGGACGCGAACGGGTTTTCCGTGTCCGACGGCCGTTCGCGCTTCGTCCGCGCGAGCTGTACGCGAATCCGCGCGAGCACTTCGGCCGGCTCGAACGGTTTCACCACATAGTCGACGCCGCCGATCTCCAGCCCCTCGAGGCGTTCGTGCAATTCGCCGGCCACGGTCAGGAAGATGACCGGGATCGCGCTCGTCAACGGATCGGCGGCCAGCAGCCGGCACGCGGTGAAACCGTCCATGCGCGGCATGCGGACATCCATCAGGATCACGTCGGGCATCAGCGCCTGCGCGCGCTGGCACGCCTGCGCGCCGTCGGATGCAATGCTGATCCGGCAGCCCGTGCCGCGCAGGATGTCGATCAGCAAACGCAGCTGGTCGGGTTGATCGTCGACGATCAGGAGATGGGCGTCGCTCAATGCGGAGATCGATGGAGGCATCGTGCACCTGTTCTGGAAAGGCGGTTGGCTGCGATCCCGCGGGTGGCCTGCCCGGTTCGGGGGGATCGTCGGAAGCCGCTCTATGACGACGCAAACGCATCGCACGCTTGCATCGATATTCGGATCGGGCCGGGCTGCGCGGCAGGCAACCGGCCGGCGCAATACCCGGCGTTCGTTGTTTTGATCGCTGAGCCGGTAAAGGCGCGGACGATTGCCGTGGTCGCGTCGTGAATGGTCGCGGCTGCCGGTATCGATGCGAGCGAAATTGTAGGAGCATATTTCGAATCCCGCCAGATGGGTTGTCGATATTTGCGCCGTGTCGTTTTACAAATTTTCAGGATGCGCCGCGGTTTTCGACTGCAATTTAGCCGCATCGATGTTCGTCAAAATACGCGAATTCCACGTGTGTCCGGCACGTAATCGCGCAGTCGCGCCGACACTCAGGTCGCGACTTGATGGATTGCATTTAATTTGAATCCGCTTCGGCAAAGCATTTATCCGCCTCAAAAAACATTTCGATTAATCTCGGTAAAGCGCAATCGTTTGCGATCCGGCAATATGTTAAGTAACTCATTGAATGTATTGGATTTTGCAATCTATAAACAATGCCGCCTTTGATAATCATCGATCGTGTCTCATAATTCGTCCGAACTTTGAGCGACGGATAGTGCGGGGCAGCGGAAGGCAAGACGAACCGCGACGGACGTTGCGCGATTCGAGTCCGAAGCATCAGTTGATGCATGTCTGAGCGAATGTCCTGGGCATCGAAGCTGAAATCCGGTTGCCGGAGATGAAATAAAAGAGACGCAGTGGGTCGCGGTCGGCGCGACGTCGAATTCGGGGTAGTTATAAAGACGGGTTGAATCTCAGGATTCAGTCGGGGGTGAACTCGTCCATGAACAACACTACGTATTCCTAATGTATGTAACGAATTAACGGAACGGGCCCGAAAGAGACGGCGTGCCCGGGCTCTCGAACGCCCTGTCGATTTGCGCGGTCGGTGCGTGTCGCGTCCGACACGGCCGGGCCGGGCATCGCGAGCAGGTTCCGCACTGAAGTCGCAATCGCAGTCGAAGTCGAAGCTGTCAATAAAAGTAAGTAGTCCGTATTCAAACCAGACGCTACAAAACGGAGCAGAACAGCATGAAGAGGAATCAGATTTCGGCGCTTGCCGCCGCCATGTTCACGGGTGCAGGTGTGCTGATCGCGGGAGTCGCGCACGCGGACAATTTCGTCGACCGCGGCAACCCGGACAACGCGCTGAACGGCCAGTGCATCGACGGGACGAACCCGCTCTGCGTGGCAACGAAGAGCGGGAGCTACGTGGCGGTAAGCACCGCAAACGTGACGATGGGAACGAATGCGAAGGCCGGCACCAGCGGTATCGCGATCGGCGACCAGTCGAATGCAAGCAGCAAGGGCGGCAGCAGCAGCGGCGGCGCGATTGCGATCGGGGTCGGCTCGCAGGCGCTGGCGAACTCGGCCATGGCGATCGGCACGGTGGCGGTCGCGCAAGGCAATACGTCGCTCGCGGTCGGCCGCCAGTCGGCCGCGGTCGGCGATTTCTCGATGGCGCTCGGCAACGTCGCGGATGCGCACGGCACGAGCTCGATCGCGCTCGGCCACTCGGCGCTGGCGAGCGGCGATCGCTCGATTGCGATCGGCGGCGCGAACCCGACGTCGAGCGACGGCGTATCGAACGGCGCCGCGTACGACGCGGCGACGCAGACGCGCGCCGGCGGCACGCAATCCGTGGCGATCGGCGCGGGCGCGCAGACGAACGACAACAACCAGGTCGCGATCGGCTCGGGCAGCGTCGGCGCGAACAACGGCGGCACGCCGGTATTCGGCGGCACGGCCGCACCGGTCGGCGGCGCGGTGTCGTTCGGCGCGCTCGGCAGCGAACGCCAGCTCAAGAACGTCGCGGCGGGCGCGGCCGATACGGATGCCGTCAACGTCCAGCAGCTGAAGAACGTGAACAGCACGCTCAGCACGGGCATCGGCAACGTCGACGCGCGTGTAACGTCGGTCGGCAATTCGTTGTCGACGTCGATCACGAACGTCGACCAGCGTGTGACCAATGTGGGCAACAGCCTCAGCACGAGCATCGTGTCGGCAACGGCGAACGTCGTCAAATACACCGACGATTCGCATGCGGCGATCGCGCTCGACGGCAGCAACGGCACCACGATCGGCGGCGTCGCGGCCGGCGTGGCCGATACCGACGCGGTGAACGTCGGCCAGTTGAAGGGCAGCGTCGCGCCGCTGCAGACGTCCATTTCGACGGCGGCCTCGAACATCGGCAACCTGCAGGCGGCCGACGCGCGCAACGTGAAGTACGACGGCGCGAGCGGGTTCGATTCGGTGACGTTCGCCGGCACCAACGGCACCGCGCTGCACAACGTCGCGGACGGCAAGGATGTGCACGACGCGGTCAACGTCGGCCAACTGAACGGCGGCCTCGCATCGCTCAGCACGAGCGTGACGAACAACCTCAGCACGACGCTCGGCAACCTGAGCACGTCGATCACCAGCCAGATCGGCGCCGCGACGAAGAACGCGGTGCAGTACGACGACGATGCGCACGGCGGCGTCACGCTCGGCGGCAGCGGCGCGCAGGCGCCGGTCGGCCTGCACAACGTCGCGGACGGCATTGCCGCGGGCGATGCCGTGAACGTCGGCCAGCTCGGCAAGGCGACCGACACGCTCAATCAGTCGATCACGACGCTCGGCAACAACGTGACGACGCTCGGCAACCAGGTGACGACGAATACCGGCAACATCGCCGCGCTTCAGCAGGATGCGCTCCAGTGGAACGCGGGCCTCGGCGCCTACGATGCAAGCCATGGCGGCAATGGCCCGCAACTGATCAGCAACGTCGCGGCCGGCAAGAACGGAACCGACGCGGTCAACGTCGATCAGTTGACCGCGGCGATTCACGACGGCACGAGCCAGCTCGATGCGCTGGCCGTGAAGTACGACGATGCGAGCAAGCGGCAGGTTTCGCTCGGCGCGGGCAACGGCGGGAGCCCGGTGCGCGTGACCAATGTCGCGGAAGGCAACGTGGCGTCCGGCAGCACGGACGCGGTGAACGGCGCGCAGTTGCGCCGCGCGACGGACGGCACCGCGGCCGCGCTCGGCGGCGGCGCAACGGCGAACCCGGACGGCTCGATCGGCGCACCGGCCTACAAAGTGGGCGGCGGCTCGTTCAACAACGTCGGCGACGCGCTGACGAACCTCGACGGCCGCGTCGGCAGCAACACGACGACGCTCGAGAATCACGAAACGCGCCTCGGCAATGCCGAAACGAACATCGCCGGCAATACGGCCGCGATCGCCGGGTTGCAGCAGGACGCGCTGCAGTTCGACCCGAAACTCGGCGCCTACAGCGCGGCGCGCGCCGGTGCGCCGACCAAGCTGACGAACGTGGCCGACGGCAACGTCGTCGCGGGCAGCACCGACGCGGTGAACGGCGGCCAGCTGTCGGGCGTGAAATCCGCTCTCGAACAGCAGATCACGCAGGTGTCGAACCAGACCGGCGAAGCCGTGAAGAACGTCGTCAAGTATGACGTCGACACGAATGGCAACCGGCTGAATTCGGTGTCGCTCGTCGGCGGCGACGCGAATTCGGCGGTCGTGCTGAAGAACGTCGCGGCGGGCACCAGCGATACCGACGCGGTGAACGTGAAGCAACTGAAGGGCGTGCAGTCGAGCCTCAACCAGCTCGGCGCGCTCGCGGTGCAGTACGACGACAGTTCGAAGAGCACGATCACGCTCGGCGGCGCCGGCGGCACGCGCATCACCAACGTGCAGGCCGGTACGCTCAGCGCAACCAGCACGGATGCGGTGAACGGCTCGCAGCTCTACGCGACCAACCAGCAGGTGTCGAAGAACACGACCGACATTTCGAACCTGCAGGGGAACGTGACCAACATCGCGAACGGCAAGGCCGGCCTCGTGCAGCAGCAGGATCCGAACGGCGCGATCACGGTCGGGAAGGGTACCGGCGGCACCAGCGTGAACTTCTCGGGCACGGCGGGCGACCGCGTGCTGACCGGTGTCGCGGCGGGCGTGAACGACAACGACGCGGTCAACGTCGGCCAGTTCAACAACGCGTTGAAGAACGTCGCGGCGAACGACCAGATCCGCGCGGCGGTAACCGATGCGAACACGACGTGGATCGCGCGTGCCGATGCGGGTTCGATCGGATCGACGGCAACCGCGACCGGCAAGAACGCGGTGGCGGTCGGCCAGGGCTCCGTCGCCGATCGCGACAATTCGTTCTCGGTCGGCGCGAAGGGCAGCGAGCGCCAGATCACGAACGTCGCGGCCGGGACGGCGCCGACCGACGCGGTGAACGTGCAGCAGTTGAACGACAACCTCACGGCCGCTTCGACGCAGGCGAAGAGCTATACCGACCAGCGCATCGGGCAGGTGTACAACTCGTTCAACGACCTGAAGAAGGACATGTACGGCGGCGTCGCATCGGCGATGGCGGTGGCCGGCCTGCCGCAGCCGACGGGCGCGGGTCGCTCGATGGTGTCGGCGGCGACTTCGAACTATCACGGCCAGCAGGGTTTTGCCGCCGGTTACTCCTACGTGACGGAAAGCAACCGCTGGGTCGTCAAGGCGTCGGTGACGGGCAACAGCCGGTCGGACTTCGGCGCGGTGGTGGGCGCGGGTTATCAGTTCTGATGTAGTTCGCGACGCGTTGAGCAACCGGTGGTGCCCGGCAATGGTGGTGATGCCGGGTACAACGGGAAATCCGTGGCCCGGGGTCTGTCTGTCGACCCCGGGCCATCGATGTTCGACGCGATGCGAAGGTCGTGTACCACGTGCCGCGAGGCCGGAAGCCTTTCGATGTCGCCCCGTGTTCTGGACAACGGTTTGGCCAGGGGCGGCAAGGCAAGCGCTAACGGGGTAAAACGGCCGGGCCTGGAGCCTGTATGAACCTGTATCACGCAGCGCCGCTCACTCGCGGCGGCGCGGTCGAGCGCTCGCCTCGGCGACGCGGTCGACCCAGCCCCGGTAGAACGCGCGGTACTTGAGCACGAGCTTGTCGTACCTGCTGTACGCGCCGCCGCCGTCCGGCTTCATCCCGTTCCAGATCTTGACGTCGTACCCCGCGGCCTGTCTGGTCTGCAACCCGAACAGCACGTAGTCGGTCGCGCGGCGCAGGGCGCCGCCCACCTTCTTGATCGAGATGAGCATGTGCATGACGTTTTTGCCGTCGCTCACCGGCGTCACACACTGGAGCAGCTTGTATTTGAAGTCTCCGTCCAGGGCGACGGTCATGACGCACCCGCCGGGGAAGCCGTCGAAGTGCAGGTTCATCTGCGACATGTTCAGGCCGAGCGCGCGCGACAGCATGCCGAGGGGCCCGAAGTACCGGTCCACGGTGAAGTCGATCCCGGCACCGAACCACGCGCCCGCCCGGGCCAGCGACTCGACCTCCGGCCACTCGCGCCAATCGTCGAAGAGCTTGAGCTCGAAGGCCGAGATCGGGAGCGCGTGCACGGGGTTCGCGTGCTGCGCGTCGTAGAAGTTCTCGACGATCCGCAAGACCGCCGTCGTCGTCTCGAACGCGAAGTGCAGGTGCATGAAGTCGCCGTTGTCGACATCGGCCGCGGCGATTTCGGGCAGCGGGTGCAGCGGCTGCGGGGAGCCGTACCAGACCCACACGTAGCCGTATCGCTCGGCGGTGACCAACGTCGGCTGGCGCGCCCCGCGCGGGACGGGCTCCAGCCGGCACACCGCCGCGCTGTGGCCGGGGATGTGAACGCACTGGCCCTGCTCGTCGTACTGCCAGTGGTGAAACGGGCACTGGATGCATCCGTCCTTGACCCGCCCGTCGGCCAGGTTCGCGCCGAGGTGCGAGCAGTGGCGGTCCATCACCACGGCCCGCCCCGTCGCGCCGCGCCACGCCACGCACGGACGGCCGAAGAGCGTCAACGCCGTCGGCTTGTCCTTGAGGTCGTCCGAGCGCATCGCGACGTACCAGCTCGCGGCCAGGCGCGTGGTCGCGTCGTACGCCTCCGTGGGATGCTCCCTGGCGACCGCTTGATCCAATTGAACGTCGTTCATCGTTTTCGTGTCGGTGTCGGCCGGCTACTTCAGCGCCAAGCCGATGCGGGTCGTGATGTACGCCTTGAGCAGCGCGAACATCGGGTTGTAGTCGAAGTACTTTTTCACCTCTGCCGGCGCGCTGGTTTGCGTCCAGTGCATCAGCTTCAGCGCCGGCAGCAGGCTGTACTTCGAGTTGTTGAGCTGCGGCCTGGCCCCGGTGATGCAGTACCCGAAGCCGAACATCGGCCTGGCGAAGTCTCGTTCGTCGATGAGGGCGTGAATCCGCGCCGCGGCCTCCTCGGCCGGCTTGCGCCCGGCGCTCACGGCCTCGACCTCGGCTTTGGCGTCGTTGAACAACTGGTAGTACCCCTCCATGTCCGCGCACAGGTATCCGAGGTACGGCGGGTCGTTGTCGAGGTGATCGAGGTCGCCCTCGTCACGCGACGCGCGGAACCTCGCGTGGGCTTGCACGAGCCGGAACTGCCCGAGGATCGTGCCGACCGCCCACAGCCGGTGGAACGCGTCCCACAGGCGGAAGTCCGAGAACGCCGTGTAGCAGCAACTGACGAAGTCGTCGTTGTGGTCCAGAAGCTTCTGCTGCAGGCGCTCGATGTACTCGAAGCGCTCGGGGGAGAAGTCGTCGTCGCGCAGCGCCTTGATGAGGCGCGCCGCGAGCGCGTGGATGGTCACCGCGGTGTTCTCGAGCCCCCGGGAGAAGAGCGGGTCGATGAACCCGTTCGCATGCAGCATCAGGCAGTAGCGGTCGCCGACGCAGGCGTTCGACGAGAATTGCAGGCGGTCGGTCTTGACCCAGTCGCGCACCGGCACGGCGTCCCGGAACTGCGCGCCGATGCTCGGGAACCGCGCGAGGAACTCGTCGAATTCCTGCTGCGCGGAGATGTCCGTTTTCGGGTAGACACGCGGGTCGAGCTGCAGGCCGACGCTCACCAGGTTGTTGGTCGACCGCGGGTGGTTGTTGAACGGGATCACCCACAGCCAGCCGCCCGCGAACATGTGGTGCAGGGTCCCCTCGTGCCAGCGCCAGCGCTGCCCCTTGACCTTGAAGATGTCGTCGAACGGCTTGACCCCGAGCATGTGCGTGTAGAGGCTGCGCGAGTGCGTCTTGAAGCGACACGGCTCTTCGCGGAGCTTGAACTTGGTCGCGAGCGGCGCGCGGGGGCCTCCGCAGTCGATCATGTACCGGCCGGTGAACCGTTCGCCCTGGGCGGTGGTCACCGCGACGCCGTCCTTGTCGGCGTGGTATTCGGTCACGTTCGTCTTCTGGCGGACCGTGCAGCCGTATTTGATGGCGGCTTGCAACAGGTAGGCATCGACGTCTTGCCGGTAATAATGGCTTTCCGGACCCCATGGCAGCTCGGGAATGACGCACTGCGTGAATTCCTTCGGGTCGTGCTCCTGGCCGGGCTTGTGGAACACGAAGCCGAAGTTGCGCTTGATGCCCGTGCTCGACGCGACGTAACGCTGCGTCGAGTAGAACGACGTGATGCGGTCGAGCTCCGGAATGCCGTAGCGATCGGCGATGATGCGGTTCATGAGAGACGTCTCGGGGATCGACGATTCGCCGATCGTGAACCGCGGGTGCGATGACTCCTCGATGATCAGCACGCGAAACTGTTGATTGGCCAGGATGGCCCCCATCTGGGTGCCGGACATGCCCGAGCCGAGGATGATCACGTCGAAGTGGTTGCTATCGCGCCCGTTCGCGGGGCTGTTCTGAGTCATGGGGGCACACTCTCCTTGTGAGATGGAACACATCGCCGCACGCGTCGGGCGTCAGGTGTCAGGGTTCGTCGAGCGCGGCGCGAAGGCGGGACCGCGCGGCACGCGTGAGCGTGAGTAGATCGACGAGCGCGCTTGGCGCGTACCCCCCGCTGCCGATCGTGGGGCCGCTTTGCCCGACTTCGTACGCCCGCTCCGCCAATTTGAGGTGAGGCGCGCGGAAGCGCAGCAGGACCTCGAAAACCCGGTCGAGGGCCGCCAGTCCGGCCACGATGGATTCGCCCCGCGCGCCGGCCGCTTGCACTTCGTCGAGCACGCGGTCGACGAGCGCCGGCTCCCCGGCGAACCGGGCGTAGACCGCCCTGAACGCGGGAAGCACATAGGGCAGGTACGTCTCTTTGAATTCCCGATAAGCCTGGTGGTCCGATTGCGCGCCCCACAGCACGTGCTCCAGCACGAAGAGGGGCATTTCCACGGCACCGGGGCCGAGGTAGCTCCGGCCCCCGACTCGAATCGGTTCGTAGTACGGACGGAGCTCGTCGTGGAAGACCTGCAGCGAGATGAAGCGGTAGGCGTAAACGATCGATTCGACCATTTTCTGCAGATAGGCCGCCAGCTCGTCGCACCCTTGCGCGAACGCGGGTGAACGCAGGGGCACGTCGTACAGCTCGACGGTCAGCTCGATGGCCGCCTCGAGGGCCGCCATCGAGATGCGCACGCTCTCGAGCAGATGCGCTTCGTCGCGCAGCCCGGTGTAGCTCCGCTGCGCGTCGGCCGCCGCGGGGTTCCAGACCGTCACGTGCAGGAGCGTCTCGCGCGGCGGCAGGTCGGTCGCGCGCGCCAGGTCGAGCAGCACCGGCTCGAGCCCCGGCACCGCGTCCGCGGGCTCGTGTCCGTGCCGCTTGAGCGACCCGAGGAAGAACCCGATGTCCCGCATCGCGGCGGCGGCTTCGACGAAGCCCCAGCCGGGGGGCACGCCGCGCGTCGGCAGGAACTCGCGCAACAGGCCGACGATGCCGGGCACGTCCTTTTTACGGTTCAGGCCAGGCAGTTGCAGAACGAGTGCCCGCGCGCGCAGCGGATCGCAGGCCGCCACCGCGGCGTGCGTGGCCTCGAATGCGCAGACCCGGTCCAGGGTGCGCTCCACTACAGGATTTCCGGCGCCGCGAGCGTCGATCCGGGCTGGCTTCGAGACAGCCCCGCGTCGCCCTCGCGCAGCGACCGCAGGTAGTCGTAGTTCGTCGGCAGGCTCGTCCGCAGACGCTCGGCCTCGCGCCGGATGCGGGCGAACATCGCCTCGGCCTTGTCGATCGACTCCGGTCGGTGCCGCAAGAGCGGCAGCGTCCGGTCGGGCAGCATGCCCAGGCCGGCAAAGATGCAGTAGTAGTTTCCGTTCAACCAGAAGTTCCTGAATTCGTAGTCAAACGTTTCGTAGTACGTGGAATCGTCGAACGACGTGGTGGTCAGCGGCAGCCCCGCCTTGTAGCGCTGAACCTTCTCCTTGATGGCGTCCGAGAGCCGCAGGTCGTGCCGGTTCGCGAGCCAGAACGGCGTGTCGTCGCGCGACGTGGTGAAATAGTGCGCCTGGACGAAATCCCGGCAGTCGTCGAACATGTGGACGATCTCGGCGTTGAATGCATCCGCCAACCGCGGGTCGAACGAGGTATCGGGGAAGTGCTTCACGAGCTGGTAAAGCGCCGCATAGATGAAGTAGATTCCCGTCGATTCCAGGGGCTCCAAAAAGCACGACGACAGCCCGATCGCGACGCAGTTGTTGACCCACGCCCGCCCGTTGCGCCCGACCCGGAACTTGATCTGGTTGAGCGGCTGCTTGTCCGAGAGGCCCCAGAGGTTGAGGAAGTCGGCGGTGGCCTGGTCGCGCGACGTGAACTTGCTCGAGAAGACGTAGCCGCTGCCGAACCGGCCCAGCATCGGAATCTTCCAGGTCCACCCCGAGTTCATGGCGATCGCGGAGGTGTACGGCTCGACTCCCACGCGCGCGTCGGCGTTGGGCACGGCGCTGGCGACCGCGCTGTCGCACAGCAGGTAGTCGGACATGTCGATGAAGGGCTCCTTCAGGGCCTGGTTGATCAGGAGCCCCCGCATGCCGGAGCAATCGATGAACAGGTCAGCCTCCAGCGTGCGCCCCTCCTTGGTGGACAGGCTGGAGATGAAGCCGCGGTCGTTCAGGCGAACCTCCACGACCTCGTCGACCACCCGTTTCACCCCGCGTTCGACGGCCCAGCGCTTCAGGAAGTCGGCCACCAGGTGCGCGTCGAAGTGCCAAGCGTGGGACATCTGGCGGGTGCCGTCGGACAGGCACGGTGCCAACTTGCCGTCGAGCGCCCCGGGCTGCGGGTAGCACGCGTACTCCATCGGCTGCTGGAAGCCCTGTTCGCGCTTGCGCAGCCAGTAGTGGGTAAGCGGCACGCCGTCGCAGTTCGGCACGTTGCCGAACAAATGGTAGAAGTGATCGTCGCGCGAGCGGTCGGAAGACTTCCTCCAGTTCACGAACTTGATGGCAGACTTGAACGCGCCGTTCACCTGGGGCATCCACTCCCGCTCCGGTATCCCGAGGAAGTCGAAGAACACTTTCTGCAAACTCGGGATGGTCGCCTCGCCCACGCCGATCCGGGGGATCGCCGCAGACTCGATGAGCGTAATGCTCGTGTGCTGCTGGAGCGCACGGACGAGGTACGAGGCAGCCATCCAGCCCGCGGTGCCGCCGCCCACGATGACGATATTCTTGATCGGGTTGCTCATGACACTCTTCTCATAGGATTTAAAACCTCAATGGATAGTGCCGCCTGATCGAGCTGAACTCGCAACTCGTCCGGTAACGCGTCAAAACGTGTCTGGCTCATCACGACAAATGACACCGGGAAGGCATAGTGAATCGCAGCGAAGTTCGGCAACTCTCCGTGACAAGACTTTCCAACCGCCCCATCGCCTGACGACAGCACACCGTTCAGGGCAATGGAGGACGTCCCTCCACGCAATATCCGGACATCCCTGCATCCCCAGAGTTTGATCCGAGGCTGTTCATTTCTCGATTCGAATGGAAGCACAATCGAACAATGCGAGGCGCCCATCGCATCGGCGGCACACCGCGCGACGGATATCGCATCAACAGATTGAATTGCCGATGCGGCTAATCTCCATAAGCGCATCGAGATGCTCGGACAACGTCAGCTTCCAGAGGCTTGCCATACCATGCACGTAACCTCTGCGACACACCATAGCAGTGTTCACGATGGCACAGCTCGCAAAATTTCATATCAATCTCAATTGATCCAGAGAAATACTCAATGCGGAAAATGTCGGAGAAATATTTTCCGTCGAACTATTTACTTTTTTTAAAAGCAAATCATTTTTTCATTTTGATGGTGCGCGCCGTTATTGTATAAAAATGCGAAATTAACGACTGAATTCACGGAAAACAAATAGGGGCGTCGCCATTTCTGAAACAAAGATGTCAACCTTTGCGCATTTCGGCGGTCTTGACCTGCTCCCCGCGTTTGGAGGGCGTAATGAACTTTGCAGGCACTAGCGGTTGAGTACGGAAAACGCCAGCGTGCCCGCGAACATCACCAGCACTACCGACGCACCGCGAAGCAGCGTGCCGGTATGTGTGGCCAGAGACCGGCGCGCCGTCAAGACGCCGCCGATGGTGAGCCACATCGAACCGATCGTCACGGCGAGCGCCGTGAAGACCGCGATCGAGTAGAGATAGAACGGAACCGATACGAAAGCCTGCGGGGGAAAGATCGCGGTGGCGAACAATAACGCCTTCGGGTTCATGGTCGTCGCGACGAACATGTCGCGAAAGCCGATGCTACCCGACCGGATGTCTTCAAAGCGTGGGCTTTTCCATAGCTGCAGCGCGAGATAGAAAATATAGGCCGAGCTCCCCAGCTTCAGCACATCGTAAAGCCACGGCCGTGTGGCCGCGAATGTCGCCAGGAAGAAACCCCACAGTGATATCGCGAAGCCATAGCCCGCTGCCTCTGCAACCAGGAGAGGCGACGATTTCCGGAAGCCGACCTTGATTCCCGAGGACAGCAGCAGGGTATTTGTCGGCCCCGGCGTGGCCAGGACCAGCGAAACGTAGAGTGCCATCTTCAACATCACTTGCAATGTCGGCATCGTGCTTCCTTGGTGTCGATGACGGCCGCCACGCGTCGGGGCGAACCGTCGTAATAGTTGTTAGTCATTCTGCATTCGGGCAGCTGTTGGCGTTCACGCTAAGCGCTAGCGGTGCTCAGTAACCATGCTGACGGCGATCAAGCGCAAACCGCCTGGTTTCAAGGAGTTTGGGGGGAATGGCGGATTTTTCATAGAGTTTTCGTTGCGGAACAAATAATGCGAGCTCTGCTCACCAACTTTGTCATCGCGTCTTTCGTGTCCTTTAATTCCGCTAGCGTGTCTGTCCGGTTGACTCGAGACGGATCATATAGCCAAACGGCACGTGAGTTCTCTTATCCTGGAGTCAAGGAGAACTCGATGAAGAAGCGACACACCGACGAACAGATCATCCGCATTCCGCGGGAAGCCGAGAGCCGTGAAGAGCCGGTGAATGACCTGTGCAAGCGGCACGACATCACGGAGCAGACGTTCTACCGCTCGCGAAACAAATTCGGCGGCATGGATGTGACCGAAGCCCGTCGGCTCAAAGCGCTTGAATCGGAAAACGAGCGGCTCGAGCGCCTGATCGCCGAGCAACTGCTGGTGATCGATGGCCTGAAGGAGTTCAGCCGAAAAGAATGAACACCCCGACGGGCCGGCGCGAAGCGCTGGAAGTCCCGATCCGGCGGGGCTGTCACGACGCAACGCATGTTGCGTTGGGTGTGGATCGTGTATCCAATCATGCGCCGAACCCGACTCGGGCCATCGATGTTCGACGCGTCGCCTGAAATCAACGCATCGGGAGATATCGGGTCTCCTCAACGAATACACGTGGGCGGAAGATCGACGCCCGGTCGTTACGTGGAGGTTTGTTCGCGCCGCCCCCGCCTAGATGCGCGCAAGCGTGGCGTGATCGGCCTCACCGCCGAAATATTTCTCGAGCGCCTCCACGAACACCGCGTTGTCGGCAGTCGCATGCGCGAACAACGTGACCGACGACCGGAATTTCAGGTAATCCGGATACCCGAAAATCGTCTGGATCGAACTGCCTTCGACCTGATTGACCAGCCGTGTGCATTCCCGCAGCCTTGCGCCGAGCAGCGGATGCTGAAGATACGCGACGGCTTCGGCCAGTGTCGCGATCGCGTACCGTTGCGCCATCGCGCTGTCGCCAAGCCCTTCGATCTGCGGAAACACGAACCACATCCAGTGGCTTCGCTTGTGTCCGTTCTTCAGCTCGTCGCATACCTGCGCATACACCGAATCCTGTGCGTCGACAAAGCGCTGAAGATCATGGGGATCGTCCATTTCGCCCTCCGTCCGTTCCGGCGCGGCAAGCCGCCCGAGCGCTCATTGTGAGCGCTACCCGGATCGCGTGCAAACGCCTCGTTGACCATGTGCTCACCCGGCTTCGCATGGCGTCCCGCGAGCGGGAGCGAGCGAAATTGCTGCACTGCACTGCACTGCGATCGATCGCCTACCCGCCCGCAAGTGACGCCGCACATGCCGTCGGATGGCGACGTACCGGCAACGGGCGTAGCATTCAGACATGCGGTCGGCCGCGATCCTGACTGACGGATCGGCGGCACACCCGATCCGGCCGCAGCCGGCCACGCATGATGGCCCGGCAAAGGAGCCTCGATGCGCTCGCAAGCAATGTCCGTCTCGCTCCTGAGGCGCTATGGGATCGCGGCTGCGGTCGTCATCGCCTGTCTGATCGTCATCGGGCGCATCACCGGTATCCTGGTCGACTGGCTTTGGTTCTCGTCGATCGGCTATACCGGCGTGTTCTGGACGATCCTGTCAACGAGGGTGCTGCTGTTCGTCGCGGTGTTCGCCGTGTCGGCGGCCGCGATCGGCGCGTCGGGGTTGCTCGCGCATCGTTATGGCAAGCCCGTCGATGTCTGGCAGGTGGAGGACACGTCGTCGACGCGTGCGGAGGAGGTGCTTCGAGCGCTGGCAGGGGAGGTCGCGTCGCGCATTCCATGGCGCACGGTCATCGCCGCGGCTGCCGTCTTCCTGGGGCTTGCGATCGCCGCCGGTGCGATGTCGAGCTGGGATGTCGCGCTGCGCTTTCTGCATCGGGTGCCGTTCGGCGCGCGCGATCCGATCTTCGGCAACGACATTGGTTTCTATCTGTTCGCGCTACCCGCGTGGATCGTGCTGAAGAACCTGCTGCTGCAAGTGGTCGCCTGCTGCGCGATCGTCGCAGCCAGCGTCTACTGGCTGCGCGGCGACATCATGGCCCGCCCGCGGAAGGGGCTTTCGTCGGCTGCCGCCGTTCACGGTTCGGCGCTGCTCGCACTGTTCTTCCTGCTGAAAGCCTGGTCCTGGTGGCTCGAGCGCTTTCTGCTGCTCTACGACAACAACGGTGTCGTGGTCGGCGCCGGCTATACGGATGTCCACGTGATGCTGCCGGTGCTGTGGCTGCTCGTCGGCCTTGCGATTGCGTCGGCCGTTGCGATGCTGGCCAACCTGCGCCGGCCCGGCTATCGGCTGCCGGTCGCCGCGGTGCTGCTGGTGTTCGGCACGTCGTTTGCGCTCGGCATCGTCTATCCCGCGCTGTTCCAGCGCTTCTACGTGAAGCCGAGCGAGTTGCAGCTCGAGACGCCGTATATCCAGCACAACATCGCGTTGACGAGGCAGGCTTACGGTCTCGCGCAAATCGAGGTCAAGCCGTTCGCGGCCGAGCAGGGCCTGAATCTCGCGTCGCTGCAGGCCAATCGCGCGACCGTCGACAACATCCGCCTGTGGGACGTGCAGCCGCTGATGGATACCTATGCGCAGTTGCAGGAGATCAGGACTTACTACAAGTTCTTCTCCGTGGATATCGATCGCTACCGGCTCGACTCCGGTTATCGGCAGGTCATGCTGTCGGCGCGCGAGCTGGAGCAGTCGATGCTGCCGGAGAACGCGCGAACCTGGGTGAACCTGCATCTGCTGTTCACCCACGGCAACGGCGTCGTGATGTCGCCGGTCACCGAGAAATCCACGGAAGGCCTGCCGTCGCTGTATCTGCGCGACATTCCGCCTGCCGCGGATGGCGGGCCGGCGATCCGCGAACCGCGCATCTACTTCGGTGAAGGCGGGCAGGGTTATGTGATCGTGAAGGGCAGCGTGCCCGAATTCGACTACCCGAAGGGCGACAGCAACGTCTACACGTCCTACAGCGGGCGCGACGGTGTCGCGATCGGCGGCGCGGCGCGGCGCAGCCTCTTCGCGTGGCAGTTCGGCGATCCCAACATCCTGCTCACGCACTACATCACGAACGACAGCAGGATCCTGTTTCACCGCAACATCCGCGACCGGATCCGCACGATTGCGCCGTTTCTCGCGCTCGACCACGACCCGTATGTCGTGGCAAGCAACGGACGCCTGTTCTGGATGCAGGACGCCTATACGACCAGCCGCTGGTTTCCGTATGCGCCGCCCGGTGTCGGCGACGGCGCCAACTACATTCGCAACGCAGTGAAAGTGGTGGTCGACGCTTACAACGGCACGGTCGACTTCTACGTCAGCGATCCTTCCGATCCACTGGTGCGGACTTACGCGCGCATCTTCCCCGGCATGTTCAAGCCGCTCGACGCGATGCCGCAGGATCTTCAGCGGCATATCCGCTACCCGGAGGATCTGTTCCTGATCCAGGCGAACCTCTACCGCGCTTACCACATGGACGCACCGGAAGTGTTCTATAACCGCGAGGACCTCTGGCAGTTTCCTCGCGCGCTGGGCGATATCGACGGCGGTGACGCCGCGAACACGCAGATGGCGCCGTACTACACGATCATGAGGCTGCCCGGCGACGCGCAGGCCGGCTTCGTGCTGATGCTGCCGATGGTGCCGAGCCAGCGCGAGAACATGATCGCGTGGCTGGCCGCGCGTTGCGATCCGCCCGGGTACGGCAAGCTGATCGTCTACGCGTTCCCCAAGGACAAGCTGATCTACGGGCCGTACCAGATCGAGGCGCGCATCCAGCAGAGCACGGAAATCTCGCAGCAGATCTCGCTGTGGAACCAGATGGGCTCACGCGTGATCCGCGGCCATCTCGTGGTCGTGCCGATCGAGAACTCGATTCTCTACGTGTCGCCGCTTTATCTGCGCGCGGCGTCGGGCCAACTGCCCGAGCTGAAGCGGGTGATCGCGGCCTATGGCGATCGCGTCGTGATGGAGGAAAACCTGAGCGAGGCGCTCGCGGCGCTCTTCAAGGAGAAGGGGCCGGGGCCGGTGGCGGCGCCGGCCCGCGGCGCGGCGGATGCACGCGCCCGCGACGCGCTGGCCCATTACGACCGCGCGATCGAGCGGCTGAAGGCGGGGGATTGGGCCGGCTTCGGCGCGGAACTCGATGCGCTCCGGCCGTTGCTCGAAGCGCTGGGCACCGTTCGCGCGGACAACAAGAAGTGAGGGGCGCGGGCCAACCCGTCAGGTTAGCGGCGGCGCGTGCCCATGATCCCCCAGATCCCGCGCGTCGTCGTATTCCCGCGAAATATCCTTGTTCGTGTAATCCCCGAGCTTCGATGCGGCGACCAGGCTCAGCACCGCGCACACCAGCACGTACACCGCGATCGCATACCCCGAATGGTAGTAGGCGAACAGCGCCGTCGCGATCAGCGGTGCCGGGCCGCCTGCAATGACCGACGCGAGCTGATAACCCATCGATGCACCGCTGTATCGCAAACGCCCGGTAAACGACTCGGCGATCAATGCGGCCTGCGGCCCGTACATCATCGAATGCGGCACCAGCGACAGCACGATGGCCGCGAAGATCCATAGCGGATTCCGGCTATCGACCATCGCGAAGTAGAGGAATCCGAACACACCGACGGCGGCCGCGCCGATCATGTACATCCGCCGCCGCCCGATCAGATCCGACACGTGCCCGAACAGCGGAATGGTGAAGAATTCGACCACGGATGCAGCCAGCACCGCCGTCAGCAGCAGTTCGCGCGTGACGCCGAGCGCCGTGATCCCGTAGGTGAACACGAACGCCGTAAAGATATAGAACGGCGCCTGTTCGGCCAACCGCGCAAACGCCGACAGCACGATGTCCCTCGGCTGCTTGCGCAGCACTTCGAGCATCGGGGTCTTCTCGATCCGGCGCTCGGCCAGCAGCTTCGCGAAGATCGGCGTCTCGAGAATGTTCAGCCGGATATAGAGCCCGATCGCGACCAGCAGGATGCTGAGGAAAAACGGCACGCGCCAGCCCCACGCGAGGAAGCTGCTGCCGGAAAGCCAGCTCATGGCCAGCACGGCGAGGTTGGCGAGGAACAATCCCGCCGGCACGCCGAACTGCGGCCACGACGCGACGAAGCCGCGATGCGCATTGGTGCGCGTCCACTCCATCGACATCAGGACCGAGCCGCCCCATTCGCCGCCGACGCCGACGCCCTGGATGAAGCGCAGCACCGTGAGGAGGACGGCGCCCCAGATGCCGATGGTTGCGTAGGTCGGAACGAAGGCCACGGCGAACGTGGCGAGCCCCATCAGCAACAGGGTCACGATCAGGGTGGCCTTGCGTCCGATGCGGTCGCCGTAATGGCCGAAGATCGCCGCGCCGACCGGCCGCGCGACGAAGCCGACGGCATAGATCAGGAACGCCTGCAGCGTGCCGACGAGAGGGTGGGACTGCGGGAAATACAGCTTTGCGAAGACCAGGCCGGTGACCGTGCTGTAGAGGAAAAAGTCATACCATTCGATGGTGGTGCCAATCGTGCTGGCTATGACGGCGCGGCGCAACTGGCGCCGGGCTTCCTCGTCGGAGAGGGGCGTGGCCGCGGATTGCATGGCAGCCATTTCGATATCTCCCAAAAAAGGGCGACAGAGAAATAAACCATACGCCCGGCGATGGGTTCCGGCAAGTCGCTCTGCAGCTTGCCAATCCGCAGGATTACGAAATTCGGAGAGAGGTCGGAAAACCGGCCGGACAGTGCGACGAGGACCGCGACAATGACGCATGGAGTGCGGGATACAGGCTGACCAACGCGCAGCGGCGCGAATCGCTATCGAGTGGCGCCGTACGTGGTCGCGGCCGACGTTCATTCGGTCGCACCGCATGTCGGCTGCGCAGGCGGTGCTGCTGTGAGCCCGCCGGCCGGCATCCCGGCCGGTACGTTAGCGGACGGACTTTGCGCGATTTACT
Source organism: Burkholderia sp. BE17 (assembly GCF_009362305.1). Taxonomy (NCBI): domain Bacteria; kingdom Pseudomonadati; phylum Pseudomonadota; class Betaproteobacteria; order Burkholderiales; family Burkholderiaceae; genus Burkholderia; species Burkholderia sp. BE17. The sequence goes on along the minus strand of NZ_WHNU01000017.1, from coordinate 69,319 downwards.
GCCCATCATGAAAAATGAACCGACGTCCCGAATTTGATCGGGATGTCGGCGCATGGGCTTCCGCGCGTCGTGCCGGGTCGGACGGCGCGGCGGCAACCCGAGGAGATGATCATGAGAAAGCTACATTCCATGGCTGTCGAGATGGCGATAGTCACCATGACGGTTGTCATGCTGGCGGGTTGCGGCGGTATGTCTCGCCGCGGAACGGATACCGTGATTGGGGCCGGTGTCGGCGGCGTCGCCGGCGCAGTCCTGACGGGCGGCAGTGCGTTGGGCACGGTTGGCGGCGCGGCCGTCGGCGGGGTTGTCGGCAATCAGGTCGGGAAATAGGCCGGCCGGTCGAAGGGTAGGGAAGCGGCACGCGCACGCGCCGTCACGGCGAAGCGCGCGCGGATAGGTGCGTGGCGCGGAGTGCGACCGGTATGTCGGGATTTCTCCTGAACGGTGAGCTGAAGCTGTCCTGGTGGCAGCTTGCGTGGGTCGTGTTCGCACTCACGCATGTCGCGCATCATCAGCGTGACCGTGTATCTGCACCGCTGCCAGGCGCACCGCGCGCCGCCGTTTGCGGATCACCATGCTTGAAAACGGTCGAGTAATGCGGCGCCGTTGCCGAGGTTGCTTCAATCGTGTCGATGCGCACGATCGACCCGAAGCGCTACGGGCCGGGGGCGTTGGGATCGCCGAACGGCGGGAACAGGATTTGCGAATAGACACGCAGTTCACGTCCGCGATATTCGACAGTGGGGATGGTCATGATGTGCTTCTGACAGAGCAACCGTTGGCACCGAAGGATTCAAGGGCGCCGATGCCTTGACAACAAGCCGGCAGGTGTCTTCAGCGTGCGCGTTCGATACCGGTCTTGCAACGAACACATCGGATGCCGAAGCATATTTCAATGCAGATGAATCACCGGTTTGCAATATGGCAATTGCGGTGCCGAAATAGCCCGCTTCAGAATAGTCGATACCGTACAGACGCCGGCGTGTTGCCGGATTTGCCGTGAACTCGATACCGAGGAGGCCGCCATGTGCATCCCACTTTCACCCGAGGTCGTCGAGACCCTCAAATCGCTTGATCGAATTCCGGATTCCCAAGCCGCTATACCGCGCGCGATAGCCAATGAACTGTTGATTCACGGGCTTGCATACGAGTCGCGCACCGGCGGCTCGATCAATATGACGGCCGCGGGCCGGCTGTGGCTGAATCGGTGCGCCGATTAGCGCGTGCATTGACCGGACGAGACGGGAGTTTTGTTGCGTACAACGCTCCATGGACAAGTGAGGCAATGATGAAAACCCAATCTACACGATGGTTTCCGCTCGACCGACATGCGCCTGTTCGTGACGGATGGTATGAGGTTCGACTGGTAAACGGCGACACGGCATTTGCGAAGTTCGGCGACGGCGAATGGACCGAAAAGCCGGTGCTCGCCTTTACGCGCTGGCGAGGCTTGCGCTCCGATCCGGCCAAGTCGGGCGACCAGGAGACGATTGCCGCGGATGCGACCGCAGCGAAGGGTATACGGGACGCGTGGGATGCGTTCTTTCCCGGCGTCGGAGACGAGCAGCACAAACCACGTGCCGCCGCGCACGGCCATCACGCCCGACGCATTGCGGCATCGTGACGGTCGGTCGGGAAGCGGGTATCGCCGGATGCATGCACGCACGCGCCGCCAATACCCGCCGAATCCGCGGCATGTTGCCCGTTCGCGCGGCGCTTCGGAACCGTTCGCGCGAACGCCCTACGGCCGCTTCTTGAGTTGCTCTTTCACGTCACCGAATGACGCCTGTGTCTTGCCGACGACCTGCTCGACCTTGCCGTGCATTCTGGTCGATCTATTTCCCAAGACCTTGCCGACCATTACCTTCAGCTTGCCTTTCGCTTCCGCGATGCGGCCTCTCACCTGATCCCTGTTCATGACATTGCTCCTTGACATGGGGCGCCCGTTTCACCGGTACGAAACCCGGAACCATCGAAGCGTCGTATCGGGCGCTTTGGCGCGGGACACTCGGGGTGCCCTGACACACACTGCGTGCGATCGTGACGGAAGTCGGTACGATGCCGTACGCGAATCGGCGCCGACGCAGCCAGCGTCTGCATGCGGGCCGCGCTCGCGGCGATCGCCGCGAAGAGGGCCTGTATATGTTGTCTGTTTTGGCATGCTCGGTACGCTTTCGTACCGCATTCGCATTCGCCCGTGTGTAGCTTCAGTATATCCACGAACAATCCGCGGCGAATCATGCTGCGACGAACATTTCCATCAGGTGCGCCGGGATCGATCCTTGCTATCGGTGTAGTAATCCCGGGATACACGACGACCGGCACCGCCGACGCCAGCGGCAGCCAGATCGACCAACGCCGCACCATCGACGCGGGCGCCGGCCCGACCCTTGCGCACCCTTGCACGACCGCCGAAGGCTCCCGTGTCGCCCGGCTCGAGCCGCCGTCACGAACGTCGGAGGCGGGGCGGCTTTGTATTCATGTGTTGATTTCAATGTTGCGGAGGGCGTATGCACATCCTCACGAGCGCGGGACCACTGGTTTCGCTGGTCGCCGGCATTCTGATTCTTGTGGTGCCCCGTCTGTTGAATTACATCGTTGCGATCTACCTGATCGTCATCGGGTTGCTCGGGCTGTTCGGCGGACATATCCACTGAGCCGGGCCACAGACGAAAAAGCGGGTTTTGAACCTTGCCGGCGGCACCCGCGATCGTCGGCCGCTGCCGTCGCCAGGTCCGCACGGTGTCGACCGCGCGGCGATGTACGGGCCCGTTGCCCGATTGCACCGTCGCGTACCGATTGCAATCGAGGTCGCGCGGCCGGAACGATGCGCCGCGACGTTCGCGATTTCACGCATAGCGGCGCATCAGCGGCGCCGCTGAAATACCGTGCAGCACGATCGACACGGCGACGATGGCCAGCACCCACGGCACCAGCGGCAACAGGTCCGCGCGCGGCCCTTGCTCCAGGGCCAGCATCAGGTAATACAGCGAACCCACGCCGCGAATGCCGAACCAGCCGATCAAGCGGCGCTGGCGGTGCGACGCCCGGGAGCCGATCAGCGCGAACTGGATGGCCGCCGGCCGGATCACGAACAGCAGTGTCGCGACCACGGCCACGCCCGTCCAGGCCAGCATGTCGGCCCAATAGCGTGAGACGAGTGCGCCGATCAGCAGGATCAGCACGGCTTCGGCGATGTGTTCCAGCTCGGCCGTGAATCCCATGACCGATTCCGCGACGAACGCATGGGCTTTGTCGGGATCGGTGGCGGTGGCCTCGACATCCTCGCTGTCCACGACGCCGACCGTTTCCTTCGGCGTCTTCCGGCCGCTGGTTCGATGCTCGACGCGCCGCATCGCGACACCCGCGGCAAACACGGCCAGGAACCCGTAGCCGTGAATAGCGAGCGCCACGCCGTACGACAGCATGATCAGGCCCAGCGCGAAGAACCCTTCGAGGCCGAGCGCCTGACCGTGCCGACTGCGCAGGAATGCGACAAGCCGCGCAGTGGCGAAGCCGAGTAGCCAGCCGGTGCCTACACCGGACGCGATGCCCCATGCAATGTCGCCGACCATGCTCCAGTGAAGCGCCGACGTCGTGCCGGAGCCGCACAAAAGCAGGCCGAGCACCGCGCACGGGTAGGCCGTGCCGTCGTTGATCCCGCCTTCGCCGGACAACGAAAAACGCACCAGCTCGACGTCGCCCGCGTCGCGCACGCCGACGTCGTGAGCGAGCACGGGGTCGGTCGGTGCGATCATCGCGCCCAGCAGTACCGCGACGCCGAGACTCAAATGCAACACCAGCACGCCGAGTGCAGCGATCGACGCGACGGTGAAGATCATCGCGACGACGCCAAGCCGCAGCGGCAGCATCCAGCGGGGATCGGCGGGCGGGACACGCAGCCTCAGGCCGATCGCGAACAGCGAGATCAGCAAGCTGATTTCGGCGGCGATGCGCAATTGCGTGACGTCATCCGGCAATGTCATCAAAAGGAAGCCGGTGCCGGCCGGCCCGATCAGAAAGCCGATCCCGAGATACACCATGGCCGCGCTCAGCGGCAGGCGCTCGAGCGACGATCCGATGAGTCCCATGAAAATCAGCAGGGCTCCGAAGATGAGGCATCCGATCGTTTCGGTCACGTTGATCGTCCCGCATGGGTAACGCCGCGCTCGCCGCGCGTCGATCGCCCTTATTCTCATGCTCGAGCGTCGCGCGGGCAAGCCGGTCGCGCCCCGAGTATGGCCGGCTCGTCGGCCGACGCCGGAACGCGAGGCGCTGCGCCGCGTAGCGTGTTCGGGCGTTCGGGCGTTTCCCGCGGGCGGGGCGCCCGCAACCCGTCGAACGCGCGCAGGCAGTCATTGCTCCGTTATCGGTCTCCGGACCAATAACCGTGCTTGCCGTAGAACTCGTGCAACTCGATCTCGTAGCTTCGATGAACGAGCTGCGAGTCGTCGTATACAGGGCTGCGGCGGATCGCGTCGCGCGTGAGCGTGGTCGATACCGTTTCCGTGGGCCAGTCCACCTGGTCGAGCCAGTGAGTCGCGATCAGCACTTCCTTGCCCGTCGACCACCAGCTCGACGTGTCGATCGCCAGATAGCGGATCACCCAGGCTTCTTCGTCGTAAATGAAGTCGGACACGTGACCGATATGTCCGTCCTTGACCTCGAGCCGATATCCGTCGACCTCGCCGGTGCTGTGCAGATGCGTATCCGGCGCTGCGCTGGCCGGCGCGGTGCGCGAGACGAGCGGATCGCCCGCTTCAGGGTCATGCGACGGCCCGGCGGGATCGAAAGCCGGGTACGCGCCCATTCCCCAAAGGTTCGGGCCGCCCCAGTAAGTCGGGTAGTTGTAGTAACGCAGGTACTCGATCTCGTGCTGGCGCGATACCGGCTTGTGCGTGTCGAGATTCGGGCTGTCCCTTACCTGCTGTTGCGTGAGGCTGACGTATAGCGTGCGGGTTTCGGGATCGGCATGCGTGACGGAATACGGCGAGATCAGCACCGGCCTGTCGTGCAGCCAGTCGCCCGTCTCGACGACGAGGTAGCGGATGCACCAGTTGTCATCGTCGAAATAGGCCTGGTGGATGTGCCCGATATCGCCGTCCTTCGCTCGAACGGTGTCTCCGTGCAATCTTCGGATGCTTCGCAACATGATGTCCTCGCGAGAGCGATGCTCGGCACGTCGGTGATCCGGCTGACTGCCCGCCGTGCGGTGGCATCCGGCCGTTCGTCCGCCGCTGCGGAGCGATTCCTGCCGATCGCGTCCTCTCGGATGGCCGGCATGTTTTAGACGCTACACGCGACGAAGGGCCGATGCGGTACGAAACCGTACAATGCGCGGAGGTGGGGCATCCGGCGGCGAGCCGTCCCTCCCGACATGTCACGGAACATCCTCCCGATCTTCGTCGTCAGGATCACGAAGCAGTGAGGATCGCCACGTCGATGGGCTGCCGGGCGAACGGGGCAGCCGGAATCCGCCCGGTAGCGTAGCTATACGCGGGATGCGCGGGCGCAGTCTGTCCGATGCCGGACGGTTTGCTCGCGCGCTTGCCGGCGCTGTGCCCGTGCTCGACATCCCGATGTCCGGCGTTATGCGTTCGACTCCGATCGTGCCCAGCGGAATTTTCAGATCAGGCCTATGCTGGCGTCGTGACCGGCGGCATTCCACGCTGCCGGGCCGTCCGCACGCGGCCGGTCGAATTCGTGCCAGCCTGGTCCGACGATCAGTTCCATGGAGGCGGTTATGCGCAGCAGGTATCGAGAGCAGCATACGAACGGCGGCAAGAGCGAACGCAATGTCGACGAGGCGGTCGAGGGGACGTTCCCCGCCAGCGATCCTCCGTCGATAGGCGGCGTCACCAGGATGATTTCCAGCCCGGCCCATCGAAAGCATCACCGGAAGTCGTCGCACGGCAAGCACCGTTAGCACGGGTCGTGCGGCGCCGGGCAGGGCCTTGCGTGACCATGATCCATCGAGTCGTCGCCGGCATTCAGCGATATCGATGAACGCGGCGGTATCGGACAGAGCGACGGCGTGCCGATCGTCCCGGTGTGCCCAGGTACGGAACCGTACCGACTTCCGATGCCGGGGCGCGCAGCGTTTTGCGCGCAGCGTTTTCTCGTGCGTCGAGTGTCATTGTCGATGTCGTGACCGTGCACGGCATGGATACCCGGACCTTGCCCAAGGAGGACGTCATGAGCACGCTCCCCCCCGATCGATCCGGGGATGACAGCAACGGGAGCATTGTCGAACGCGATGCCGGCGATGAACCCGGCCATATGGTCACGACCTCGGATGTGCTGAAGGGCAGCAAGATCATCGCGTCGGACGGTGAGGATGTCGGAAATGTTTTCGACATCGTGCTCGATTTGCACCGCGGCAGAATTGCGTACGCGGTTGCTTCCAGCGGAGGAACGGGCGAGATGCTTTGCGCCATTCCGTGGAGTGCGTTGACGTCCTCGCCTCCCTAAAGGGAGGTGATTCCCACACCTGGCGATGCACGTCCGCATCGGAGAATGTTCAATGCAGCGTTGATATCGCTATCATGCTCGACACCACAGTTGCTGCACTTCCACTCCCTTATTCTCAGTCCCGCGATACCTTTCGGCCGCGTCGTGCTGGCTTTCGACCCGCACGCCGAACAGGACTGGGTGGAACCGCTTTCGTCCACTTCCTCGAACGTGGCCCCGTGCGCCATCGCTTTGTAACGGAGCCTATTTCGGAAGGACGACCAGGACGCGTCGTAGACGCTTTTCGCCATCCTGGTTCTGGCGAGCTTGGCGGCCGACACATTGCCGACCGCGATGTAGTCGAAGCGCCGCACCAGATCGAGCGCGAGCTTGTGCTGGAAATCGGCGCGAGCATTCGCCACCTTGGCGTGCAGCTTCGTGATATGCCGCTTGTGCTTTCGCGCACGCTGCGCTTTCGCCAGCTTTTCGGCCGCGCGCTGGCCGAACCGGTCGTTAGGCAGCTTCTCGCCGGTCGAAAGTGTGGCGAAGTCTTTCAGACCGAGATCGAGGCCGACGCCGGAACGGATCGGGCGCGCCTTAACATCAGGCATCTCGATCACGATGTTGAGAAACCAGTTGCCGCGCGCATCCTGTGCAAAGTTAGTGCCGTCCTTGATCTTCCCTTCGGGAAGCGGCCGGCTACTGAACACGCGGAAGGTGTGGCCGGCGAAGCGGAATGCGTCGCCCTCGCGTTTCAGGTCGCGGCCCTTCAGCGGCACCCAGCCCAGCGATTTCCTGCCGCGATAGCGCAGGTACGGGCGACGGTGCTGGCTGCGCGACTTCGCGTACTGCTCGCACGTTGCGTTGACCGTTCCCGAGTGAATGCCGAGTTCCTTGCTACTGCCGGTCGTCAGCACGTTCAGGTCGAACCCCGCCGGCCACTTCTTGCTCCACTTGAGCGCGTGCTTCTGCGTGTCATTGCAGAAGTTCCAGACGTAGCTCACCGCCCGGCTCTGTTTGTTCAAGAGTCCGTTGAGCGACTTCACCCGGTAGCGATAGACAAGGATCATGCCGGTCATTTTAACGTTGGAATGCCGCTGTCAAACAGCGGCGCTCCTTTCCTCCCCGCCCTGAAGGACGGGGTTTCTCGGAGCATCTGATGAAATACGATACCGGCGACAAGTGTTTCCATCTGGATGTGACCGGTGCGCATGTCAAGGGTACCCCGGGCTTCGACGACGAGCATTGGCCGGTGATGACGCAATCGCAGTGGGGAATGTCGCTTCACCAGTACTACAACCGGACGCATTACTGGGTAGCGGGATGAGCCGATGTCGGGAAGATCCGTCGCGCCGATAGCGTCAAGGTGTCGATCCTCCGCTTCCACGAATTCGAGGGCGTCAACGGCATCTGCGGGAAAGGCCGGTACGATGCGGCGCAGTGGCGGCTAGAGTCGCTTCAGATCGGGAAGCAGGCGATCGAATTCACGTTTGACCACGCTGTAGCATTCGCACACGCGCTTTTCGAGCCCCGGCCGGTCCAGCACCTCGATATGGCCGTAGTTGTAGCGGATCAGGCCCGCGTCCTGCAGCTTCAATGCCGCTTCCGTCACACCCGACCTGCGCACGCCCAGCATGTTGGCGATCAGTTCCTGCGTCATGCGCAGTTCGTTCGAGGGCAGGCGGTCGAGGCTGAGCAGCAGCCAGCGGCACAGCTGCTGATCGATCGAGTGATGCCGGTTGCATACCGCGGTCTGGGCCATCTGCGTGATGAGCGCCTGGGTATAGCGCAACAGCAGGCGCTGCATCGCGTTGCCGCGCCGGAATTCTTCTTTCAGGATGCCCGCGTCGAGCCGGTAGGCCTGCCCTGCGCTTTGCACGACGGCGCGACTCGGCGTCGTTTCGCCGCCCATGAACAGCGATACGCCGATCATGCCTTCGTGGCCGACGATCGCGATTTCAGCGGACGAGCCGTCCTCCATCACATACAGCAGCGACACGATCGACGTGGTCGGAAAATAGACGTGATGAAGCTGGCCGCCCGACTCGTACAGCACGTTCCCCAACGGCATGTCGACGAGCGTCAGGTGTGCGGCGAGGTGGGCGTGCTCGTTTTCCGGCAGCGCGGCAAGCAGGTGATTGTCGATAACGGGCGGGGTGTCCTGCATGCGTGGCTCCTGCGCTTGCACCCGGTTGACGATGGAGACTCCGGCCGACGTGGGTGCAGCGGGAATCGGGGGGAGGGGTCAACCATCGTACTTTACCGAACCGGAGGCCGGACGGGAGGGCGACGGCTATGCGCTCCCTTTTCCCGATTAGATCGGGATGACCGACCGTTCGAATGCGAATCCACCTTCAAAAATTATAGTGTCGATACATGTGCCATCAAGGTGCGCGCAATGCGGCCCGCACGATACGGAACCGATATTTCACGGAGCGCTTGACGGGAAATCGCGGTCGCCAGGCGGGCCGTGTGGTTCGCGATCGAGCTCGCGAAGGCGGCGCGCGTGGCGTAATTGAGTACCGAGACGCGCAACGGAAAGCAGCACGGCTTCGGGACGAAGCGGTACCCGACGCGCTTCGGCATTCACCGTGCGCGTGCTGCTCGCGTCGTCCGAGGCGCCACCGCCAGGCCGACGGCGAACAGCACCGCGACATACGCGGCGACGCTCCCCGCGCGCCGCGTTGCCGGAACGCGCCGCCGACCGGGCCGAGCACGCTCGACCCGAGCCGGACGACCCGCCGCCTTCAGTGCGAATCGACGAGACGTGGATCGATATACGCGTCGATGTCCTGCGACTGCTTGTAGACCGCGTTGCGCACGTTGAATGCGTTCGCGTTGCGGGTCGATCCGTAGATCGAATCGAGGCCGTCGCCCTTGCGGAACGCCTGCTTCGCTGCCGCGGCATCGAGCAGGTGCGTGCCCTTCAGCAGCGGCAGATATTGCGCCGGCGCGAGGCCGACGCGGGCGGACATGATCTTCACCGCGTCGGCCTGTGTCTTCGGATCGTTGATGTAGGCCACGCAGCGATACCAGACCTTGACGACCTTCGCCCAGTCGGCCCGGCGCGCGGCGAGGCTGGTCGGCGTCACCGTGATCGCGTCGTAGATCAGCCCCGGCGCATCCGCCGACGTGAAGATCGCGCGCGCGCCCGGCGCGCGTTTCAGCGCCTCGCCGGCGTTCGGCTGCCACGCCGCGACCGCCGCGATGTCGGACGACGCGCCGAGCACCTGCGGCAGTTCGTTGGTCTTCGCGTTGACGAGCGTGACGTCGCCGTCCTTCAGCCCGTGCTTCTGCAGCGCGGTTTCGAGCAGCAGGTGATCGACGAGCCCGAGCTCGACGCCGACCTTCCTGCCCTTCAGGCCTTCGACGGTCCGCAGCGGCGGCTTCGCGATGATCATGTCGTTGCCGGCCGAATAGTCGGTAAGCAGGATCATCACGTTCTTCGCGCCGGACGCGCCCGTGACGAGCGCATCGCCGTTGGTCACGGCAACCGCGTCGAGCTTGCCCGCGGAAAACGCGTCGAGCGACGCCGAATAATCGAACCATTCGAAATCGACGTCGACGCCGGCTTCCTTGAACCAGCCCTTGTCGAGCGCGACCTGGAACGCGACCCAGCCGGGCCAGTCGCTGTAGCCGATTTTCAGCGGTGGAGCCGCTTGCGCGGCGGGCGCGGCGAACAGCGACGTCGTGACGGCGACGGCGGCAAGCGCATGACGGACGGAACGGAAGCGCCGGGAGGACAGCAGGCGGCGGAACGGCGAGGCGAGGCGGGTCATCGTTTTCTCCAGGAGACCGGGATGTGGATCGTCGGCACGGGTCGCGCTCATGCGCGATCCGGCCGCGTGACCGGTTCCTGCGGATGCGGGACGAACGACCGGCCACGGAGAGGCGCGACGGCCGTCGCCATCGCCAATCTCCCGGGCTTTTGTCCCGCCGTGTAGCGTCATGCGCGCACGGTCAGACGACCGTACGCACCGACACCGGGCTGCTCTCGGACCAGACGTTCGACGAACCGGAACCCTAGCATCCCTAAGATGCGACACCGCCGCACCTCTCGACACCGGAGCCAGCGAGAAGCATGCCAGCGGTGTGATCCGGCGGCTGACGTGCGTCGGAAACGCGCCGTTCAGCGACGGCGCGCGGCACGCTGCAGTTCGATGAAACGCACGGAGAACAGCGCGGCCAGCGCGCGCCGAAGCAGGTCGAGTTTGTTCATGAGCGGTCGGTGGACAGAGTGACGGTGCGCGTATTCAGCAATGGCCGTGCCATTGCGAGCGGACGCGGTGCGCGTGCGTATTGCCGGCCCACGGCTGCCCCGCGCTGGTGCCGGCCGCGTTCGTCTGGTGCGCGCGCTGCCCAACGGGAGGGCGGGCCGATGCGCGTGCATGGCGCGCCGTTCGCCCGCGCATGCCCCGCCGAACGGGGCCGCGCGTGCCCGGATGCACGCGCTGGCACGCAACTCGCTTATTCACCGTCCGAGAGGTGCGAAGCAATTTGCATCATCTTCAGGATCGCTAGGGTTCCGGTCGCACGGCGTCACACGCCGCGCGATGCCTGGTCCGAGAGCAATCCGGTCTTGCCGCCTGCCTTGTAGCGAGGATCCGGCGAGGCTCCACGGAGGGACAAAAGCCCGGGAGGTCGCGATGTCGTTCGGTCGCCCTCTCACGCCTTTTGTCCAACCGATCCGAGGAGCCGCCATGTCGCCGAGCCCCCAAGCCCCGCTTGTCCCGTTGCCGCACGTCGTGTGGGAAACGGTCATTCCCGCCGGAACCCACTGGTCCGGCATCCTGCGCCGCGGCCTTGCGTTGCGCATCGTCGACGTCGACGGCGGCGCGAACCTGTCCGCCGTGTTTCATCGCCACGAAGATCCGCTCGAACGCTACAACATGGCCGATACGCTGAAGGCGCAGCACACCGCGCACCTGACGCGCGGCCACGCGCTGTACACGGACATGGGCCGCGTGATCGCATCGATCACGGCCGATACGCTCGGCTGGCACGATCCGCTCGGCGGCATCGGCGATGCGCGGCTGTTCGCACGCAAGTACGGCGCGTCGTCGTATCAGGACGATCGCAACGCGATGATCCGCAACGGCCGCAACGGCCGCGACAGCCTCGTGCTCGAACTCGCGAAATACGGGCTGTCCGCGCGCGACCTCGTCGCGAACGTCAATTTCTTCAGCAAGCTCGCGCCGCGCGACGACGGGTCGTTCGACTTCGTCGCGGGCCACTCGCCGGCCGGCAGCGCGTTCGACCTGCGCTTCGAGATGAACACGCTTGCCGCATTCTCGACCGCGCCGCATCCGCTCGATCCGCAGCCGGCCTATGCGCCGAAACCCGTGAAGTTGATCGCATACCGCGCCTACCCGGCCGACGGTGCCGCGCCGGACGACGATCCGTGCCGCACCGCGTGCGCGGAGAACACGCGCGGCTTCATCAACACCGACCGACTGTTCGCGTAAGGAGCCCCGACATGCCGATCATTGAAAGCCGCCTCGACCCGCGGCACGCGATCTACGACACCACGCTGAACGCCGGCGAGCCGTGGCTGCACGACGTGAAGCGCGGGCAGGTGCTGCGCATCCTCGATCTCGAAGGCAACCAGGCCGTCGATACGCTGTTCTATCGCACCGACGCACCCGACGAGCGCTACAGCGCGCAGGACACGATCCGCGAGCAGCGCAACCTGTACCTGAGCGCGGGCAGCGTGCTGCTGTCCAGCCTCGGCAATCCGATGGTGACGATCGTTGCGGACACCTGCGGCCGCCACGACACGCTCGGCGGCGCGTGCGCGGCCGAAAGCAACACGGTGCGCTACGCGCTCGACAAGCGCCACATGCACAACTGCCGCGACAGCTTCCTCAACGCGATCGCGCACTGTGCATGCGGCACCGGTGCGCGGCTGACCAAGCGCGACCTCGTCGGCAACGTCAATTTCTTCATGAACGTGCCGGTCACGCCGCTCGGCGGGCTGACGTTCGAGGACGGCATTTCCGCGCCCGGCAAGTATGTCGAGATGCGCGCGGAGATGGACGTGACGGTGCTGATCTCGAACTGCCCGCAGCTCAACAACCCGTGCAACGGCTACAACCCGACGCCGGTGCGGCTGACGATCTGGGAGGCTGAATGAACCACCCCCACGCTCACTTGCGCTGCATGGGACCGGAGTACGCGCTGAAGCGCTACTCCGGATCGACACGTTCGCTGCCCCCCAAGGGGGCGGTTGCCGTCCACGGCCGGCTTTGCAAAGCCGGCCGGCTGCGCGGGCGCGGAGCGATGCTCCGCGAATTCCCCGCTACGCCCCTTGGGGCGGCCCGGCGGGAGGCAACATGAGATTCACAAAAGTCCTCGTCGCGAACCGCGGTGAAATCGCCTGCCGCGTGATCCGCACGCTGAAGCGGCTCGGCATCGCGTCGGTCGCTATCTACTCGGAAGCCGATCGCGATGCGCGCCATGTGACGCTCGCCGACGAAGCCGTCTGCGTCGGCGCCGCGCCGGCGGCCGACAGCTACCTGAACGTCGCCGCGATCCTCGCTGCGGCGCGCGCGACCGGTGCGCAGGCCGTGCATCCCGGCTACGGCTTTCTGTCGGAGAACGCCGAGTTCGCCGACGCATGCGAGGCCGCCGGCCTGCGCTTCATCGGGCCGCGCGGCGCGCAGATGCGCGCGTTCGGCCTCAAGCACACCGCGCGCGAACTGGCGCGCGAGCACGACGTCGCGCTGCTGCCGGGCACCGGGCTGCTCGCCGATGTCGCGACGGCGCTGGTCGAAGCCGATGCGATCGGCTATCCCGTGATGCTGAAAAGCACGGCGGGCGGCGGCGGCATCGGCATGTCGCTGTGCCGCGACGCCGCGCAGCTCGCGGCGGCCTTCGAATCCGTCGTGCGGCTCGGCAGCGCGAACTTCGCGCATGCGGGCGTCTATCTGGAGAAGTTCGTCGAACACGCGCGGCACATCGAGGTGCAGATCTTCGGCGACGGGCGCGGCGGCGTGATCGCGCTCGGCGAGCGCGACTGCTCGGTGCAGCGGCGCAACCAGAAGGTGATCGAGGAAACGCCCGCGCCGGATCTCGCCGACGGCGAGCGCGCAGCGCTGCACGCGAGCGCGGTGCGGCTCGCGCGTGCGGTCGCCTATGCGTCGGCCGGCACGGTCGAGTTCGTGTTCGATGCACGCGAGCGCCGCTGCTATTTTCTCGAGGTGAATACGCGGCTGCAGGTCGAGCATTGCGTGACGGAAGCCGTGACCGGCATCGATCTCGTCGAATGGATGATCCTGCAGGCCGAAGGCGACCTGCCGCCGCTCGATACGCTCGCCGTCGCGCCGCGCGGCGCGAGCATCCAGGTGCGGCTCTATGCGGAAGACCCGCACCAGCAGTTCCGGCCGAGCGCGGGCGTGCTCACGCATGTCGCGTTTCCGGACACGGTGCGCGTCGATACGTGGATCGATGCGGGCACCGAGGTCAGCGCGTATTACGATCCGCTGCTCGCGAAACTGATCGTGCGCGGCGACACGCGCCGCGACGCGCTCGCGGCATTGCGCGACGCGCTGGCCGCCACCGAGCTTTACGGGATCGAGACCAATCTCGACTACCTGCGCGCGATCGCCGGTTCCGACACGTTCGCGCGCGGTGCGCAGACCACTGCGTTCCTGTCGCGTTTCGCGTTCGCGCCGCACACGATCGACGTGCTCGACGGCGGCGTGCAGACGACCGTGCAGCAAACGCCGGGCCGCATCGGCTACTGGGCTGTCGGCGTGCCGCCGTCCGGGCCGATGGACGATCGCGCGTTCGATCTCGCGAATGCGCTGCTCGACAATCCGCGCGACGCCGCCGGCCTCGAGTTCACGATGGTCGGCGCGACGCTGCGCTTCAACACCGACACGCTGTTCGTGCTCGGCGGCGCGCCGCTCGCCGCGACGCTCGACGGCGCACCCGCACCGTTCTGGCAGGTGCTGCGCGCGGCGCCCGGCGCGGTGCTGAAGCTGGGCGGCGTGACGGGCGCGGGCGTGCGCGCGTGCCTCGCGGTGAAGGGCGGGCTGCAGGTGCCCGACTACCTGGGCAGCAAGGCGACCTTTACGCTCGGCCAGTTCGGCGGCCACGCGGGCCGCGCGCTGCGCAAGGGCGACGTGCTGCACCTGCATGCGGACGCGGGGCGCGGCGAAGCCGGCGCGACGCTCGCCGAAGCCGACCGGCCCGCGCTGACGCACGCATGGACGCTCGGCGTGCTCGACGGCCCGCACGGCGCGCCGGATTTCTTCACGGCGGACGACATCGCGATGCTGTACGACACGCGCTGGACGGTCCATTACAACTCGAGCCGCACGGGCGTGCGGCTGATCGGCCCGAAGCCGCAATGGGCGCGCGCGGACGGCGGCGAGGCGGGCCTGCATCCGTCGAACATCCACGACAACGCGTATGCGATCGGCGCGGTCGATTTCACCGGCGACATGCCGGTGATACTCGGGCCCGACGGGCCGAGCCTCGGCGGCTTCGTGTGCCCGGTCACGGTAGTGCGCGACGAGCTGTGGAAGCTCGGGCAGTTGCGGCCGGGCGACACCGTGCAGTTCGCGCGCGTGGCCGCCATGCCTGCGCACGCTCCGACGCTTGCGGCGCCCGCGCGGCTGCCGGCGTCCGGCGAGTCGGCCAACGGCGCGGACGACTGCGTGCTGTACCGCGATCCGGCGGCCGGCAACGGCATCGGCGTCGTCTACCGGCGCTCGGGCGACCGCAACGTGTTGATCGAATACGGCCCGCTCGTGCTCGACCTGAACCTGCGTTTTCGCGTGCATGCGCTGATGTGCTGGCTCGACGCGCACCGGCTGCCCGGCATGCTCGACCTCACGCCCGGCATCCGTTCGCTGCAGGTGCATTTCGATGCGCACGCGCTGCCGCTCGATACGCTGCTCGCGCATCTGCAGGCAGCCGAGCGCGAGCTGCCCGACGTCGCCGACATGCGCGTGCCGAACCGGATCGTGCATCTGCCGCTGTCGTGGGACGACCCGTCGACGCGCGTCGCGATCGAGCGCTACATGCAGTCGGTGCGGCCGGATGCGCCGTGGTGCCCGAGCAATATCGAGTTCATCCGCCGGATCAACGGCCTCGACGGTATCGACGCCGTGAAGCGCATCGTGTTCGACGCGCGCTACCTGGTGATGGGGCTCGGCGACGTCTATCTCGGCGCGCCCGTCGCGACGCCGCTCGATCCGCGGCACCGGCTCGTGACGACCAAGTACAATCCGGCGCGCACGTGGACGCCGGAGAACGCGGTCGGCATCGGCGGCGCGTACCTGTGCGTGTACGGGATGGAAGGGCCCGGCGGCTATCAGTTCGTCGGCCGCACGGTGCAGATGTGGAACCGTCACCGGACGACGCGCGCGTTCGAGCCCGGCAAGCCGTGGCTGCTGCGGTTCTTCGACGAGATCCGCTTCTACGAGGTCAGCGAGGCCGAGCTGGCCGAGCTGCGCGCGGATTTCATCGCGGGCCGCGCCGAGCTGAAGATCGAGGAATCCGTGTTCGATCTCGGCGTGTACAACCGCTTCCTGCGCGACGAAGCCGACTCGATCGCCGCGTTCAAGACAATGCAGCAGGCCGCGTTCGATGACGAGCGCGAGCGCTGGCGGGCCGCCGGCCACGCCGAGTATGCGGGCGAAGCCGGGCAGGGCGATGCCGGTGCCGGCACGGCGGCGGCCGGCGACACGCTCGCCGACGCACAGCGCGGCATTACCGCCGACGTGTCGGGCAGCGTATGGAAGGTGCTGGTCGAAACCGGCGCGCGGGTGACCGAGGGGCAGGTCGTCGCGATTCTCGAATCGATGAAGATGGAGGTGTCCGTGGTGGCGATGGAAGACGGCGTGATCGAGACGGTCGATTGCGTGCCGGGCGCGGCGGTCGTCGCCGGGCAGCGGCTGATGGTGATGAAGGCCGGCGCGGCCGAGGAGGTCGCATGAAGCCCATCGATCGTCATCCGCTACCCGACCTGCGCTCGATCGCCGCGCTGCGCGCGCGGTACGAGGCCGGCAGCCTGACGCCGCATGCGCTCGTCGATGCGATCGCCGCGCACTTCGACGCGGGCGATCCGCATCATGCGTGGATCCGGCCGCTGACGCACGACGAAATGACGCGCTACGCGGATGCGCTGGCCGGACGCGACATCGCCGCGCTGCCGCTGTATGGCGTGCCGTTCGCGATCAAGGACAACATCGACCTGGCCGGCATTCCGACGACGGCGGCATGCCCCGCTTACGCGTATGTGCCGTCGCGCAGCGCGCCGGTCGTCGAGCGATTGATCGCCGCGGGCGCGATCCCGATCGGCAAGACCAATCTCGACCAGTTCGCGACCGGGCTGTCCGGGCAGCGCTCGCCGTACGGCGCGTGCCGCAATGCGCTCGATCCGCGTTATGCGTCGGGCGGATCGAGCTCGGGATCGGCGGTGGCCGTCGCGCTCGGCGTCGCCGCGTTCGCGCTCGGCACCGACACGGCCGGATCGGGCCGCGTGCCGGCCGCGTTTCACGGGCTCGTCGGGCTCAAGCCGACCAAGGGCGTGCTGAGCACGCTCGGCGTCGTGCCGGCGTGCCGGTCGCTCGACTGCGTGTCGGTGTTCGCGCATGCGCCGGGCGATGCGCGCGCGGTGTTCGCCGTTGCCCACGGCGTGACCGACGGCGATCCGTACGGACGCGCATGGCAGCCGTTGCTCGGCGCGGACGGCTGTCATGCTCGGCACGCCCGGCCGCTCGCCGGCATGCGCTTCGGCATGCCACGTGCCGATCAGCTCGAGTTCTTCGGCGACGCGTCGTACCGGGCCGCGTGGCAGGCGGCCGTCGAACGCCTGCGCGCGACCGGCGCACGAATCGTCGAGATCGATTTCAGCGCGTTTCTCGCGACCGCGCGGCTGCTGTACGAAGGGCCGTGGGTTGCCGAGCGGCGCGCTGCGATCGGCACGTTCTTCGCGGAACGGCCCGACGCGCTGCATCCGGTGATTCGCGAGATCGTCGGCGGCGCGGCGCGGTTCAGCGCCGCCGACGCGTTCGCGGCGTTCGACCGGCTCGCCGCGCTGCGCGTCGACGCCGCCTGCGCATGGGACGGCATCGATGCGATCGTGATGCCGACGTCGGCGACGACCGCGACCGCCGACGAACTGGAAGCCGATCCGATCGGCGTCAACGCGCGCTTCGGCTATTACACGAACTTCGTGAACCTGCTCGACCTGTCCGCGATCGCGGTGCCGGCGGGCGTCTGCGAAACCGGGCCGCATGCGGGTTTGCCGTTCGGCATCACGTTCGTCGGCCGCGCGCACGACGACGCGATGCTGCTCGACCTGGCTGACGCGTGGGTCGCTGCGCAGCACGGCGACGCCGTGGCGGGCGAGGGCGCTTGTAATGCCGATGCCGATGTCGATGCCGACGATCATGCAAGCGCAGGCGCGAACGAACCTCACGCCGCCGCGCGCGACAAGCGTTCCGGTGCGATCACGCTGCCGCTCGCCGCGCCGGCGGGCGTCGTGCGCGTGGCCGTCGTCGGCGCGCATCTGCGCGGCGAGCCGCTGAACGGGCAGCTCACGCAGCGCGGCGCGCGCTTCGTCGCCGCGACGACCACCGCGCCGGCCTACCGCCTCCACGCATTGAGCGCGGCGGTGTCGGGCGGCGTCGCGAAGCCGGGCCTCGTGCGCGTGCCGGAAGGCGGTGCGGCGATCGCGGTCGAGATCTGGGAGATGCCGGTCGCGGCCTACGGCAGCTTCGTCGCCGGCATCGGCGCGCCGCTCGGCATCGGCACGCTGACGCTCGCGGACGGCGCGCCGGTGCAGGGCTTTCTCTGCGAATCCGCCGCGCTCGACGGCGCCGTCGACATCACGCGCTTCGGCGGCTGGCGTGCTTACCGTGCGAACGGTGCGAACGGTGCACCGCGCTGAATGCCCGGTCGCCCGCGACCGGCAAGCAACACGATACGGAGATTCACCATGTCAGTGACCCGCAATACGACCGACTGGCTCGCGGTGCGCCGCGAGCTGTCGACCCGCGGCAAGTGGACGCTCGGCGTCGCGTCCTTCCTGCTGCCGCTCGCCGTCTGGTGCGTGCTCAGCTACGTGCCGTACGTCTGGCATCCGCAGGTGCGCATCCTGAACCCCGGCAGCGTCGATTATTTCCAGCCCGGCATGCAGGTCGACCGCGCCGTGTTCGACGACGAACTCGCGCATGCGCGCGCGACGCATGCGGCCGTGCCCGAAGGCGAGCGCGCGAACCCCGTGTACCTGCCCGCGCCGCATCAGGTGCTGCGCGCGTTCTACACGGCGTTCACGACGCCGCCGGCTTCGCGCGACGGCGTATGGCTGCACGAAAGCCTGTGGCACAGCATCCGCATCATCTTCTGGGGCTTCGTGATCTCGTCGGCGATCGGCGTGCCGATCGGTATCGTGTGCGGCACCTTCAGCGCGCTCGCGCGGCTGCAGGAGCCGTTCTTCGAGTTCTTTCGTTATCTGCCCGCACCGGCGTTCGGCGCGCTGATGGTGGCGATCCTCGGCATCTACGATGCGCCGAAGATCGCGATCATCGTGATCGGGACGTTCTTCCAGCAGGTGCTGATCGTCGCGAACACCACGCGCAAGCTCGAGTACGGGCTGTTCGAGGCGGCGCTGACGCTCGGCACGAAAAAGCCGGGGCTGATCGCGCACGTCGTCGTGCCGGGCATCCTGCCCGACCTGTATCGCGACCAGCGGATCCTGCTCGGCTGGGCGTGGACCTACCTGATCGTCGCCGAGCTGGTCGGCACCAGTTCGGGCATCACGTGGTACATCAGCCAGCAGGCGCGCTACCAGCATTTCGACAACGTCTATGCAGCGATCCTGATGATCGGGATCATCGGCCTCGGGACCGACATCGTGCTCGCGCTGCTCGGCCGCCGGCTGTTTCCATGGGACCGCACGCTGAAGGCGTGACGGATGAAGACGATGACCTACCGCACCCTTTCGGAAGAGACGATCATGCAGAATCCGCACAGCCTTCCCGACTACCTGCTCCAGTCCGACGCCGTGAGCGAACGCTTCGCACGCCTGAAGGCGCGCGACGTGATCCTCGACGTGCGCCATCTCGGCAAGCGCTTCCGGTCACCGCAGGGCGAAGTGGTCGCGCTCGACGACATCAGCTTTCGCACCCACCGGCGCGAGTTCGTCTGCGTGATCGGGCCGTCCGGTTGCGGCAAGTCGACGCTGATCCGCATCCTGGCCGGGCTCGAGTCGCAGACGAGCGGCGACGTGCTGCTCGACGGCAAGCCGGTGCAGGGCCCCGGCGCCGATCGCGGGATGGTGTTCCAGGGCTATACGCTGTTTCCGTGGCTGACCGTGAAGAAGAACGTGATGTTCGGCCTGAAGCGCAACGGCAGCAGCAGCGGCGAGGCGGAGCGCGAGGCGCTGCAGTGGCTCGACCTCGTCGGGCTCACGCGCTTCGCGGACGTGTATCCGCACCAGTTGTCGGGCGGGATGAAGCAGCGCGTCGCGATTGCCCGCGCGCTCGCGAACCGGCCGCGCATCCTGCTGATGGACGAACCGTTCGGCGCGCTCGATGCGCAGACCCGCGCGAAGATGCAGGCGCACCTGCTCGACATCTGGCGCAACATCGACGTGACGGTGCTGTTCATCACGCACGATCTCGACGAGGCGATCCTGCTAGCGGACCGGATTCTCGTGCTGAAGGCCAATCCGGGCAAAGTGCAGGAGCTGATCGAGGTGCCGGTGCCGCGCCCGCGCGGTTATTCGCAGTTCAACACGCCGGAATTCATCGCGACGAAGGCTCGGCTCGAAGCGCTGATCCATCCGGAGCCGACGGGCGGCGCGCCGGACGAAGACGCGGTGCGCCCGCACATGATCCGGATGACGGACGTGACGGACAACGTCGAGTGACGTATGCCGCCCCGCCGCGCGACGAACGCGGCGGGGCGGCCTGTCACGGCCTGTCGCAGGGTCGCAGGGCGATCAGGCCTTGCGCGCGACGACGCCCACCGGCGCAGCGGGCACGCGTTTCGGCGCGGTCTTGTAGTGCGTGCTGTACAGCGCCGCGCCGACGAACAGCAGCCCGCCGACCAGGTTGCCGAGCACCGTCGGGATCTCGTTCCACAGCAGATAGTCGGCGATCGTGAAGTGGGCGCCGAGCATCAGGCCGGACGGGAACAGGAACATGTTCACGACCGAGTGCTCGAAGCCCATGTAGAAGAACACGAGGATCGGCATCCACATCGCGATCACCTTGCCGGGAACCGACGTCGACATCATCGCGGCGACCACGCCGGTCGATACCATCCAGTTGCACATCACGCCGCGCACGAACAGCGTGAGCATGCCGGCGGCGCCGTGCG
Source organism: Burkholderia sp. BE17 (assembly GCF_009362305.1). NCBI lineage: Bacteria > Pseudomonadati > Pseudomonadota > Betaproteobacteria > Burkholderiales > Burkholderiaceae > Burkholderia > Burkholderia sp. BE17. The sequence continues at coordinate 48,529 of NZ_WHNU01000017.1, read as the reverse complement.
CCGCATAACCGAGCGTGCGCGCTTCGCCGATGCCGCCGATCTTCTGTCCGATCGCGTTCGGCGCCTCCGAAAAGCCGAACGTGAAGATGATCGCCATGAACAGTGCGACCGTCAGCGCGCCCGCGAAATTGCCGAGGAACACCAGCGTCCAGTTGCGGAACACGCCGCCCCAGGTCGCGCCGGGCCGGCGGTCGATCACCGCGAGCGGCGCGAGCGTGAAGACGCCGGTGAGCAGGTCGAAGCCGAGCAGGTACAGCATGCAGAACCCGACCGGAAACAGCAGCGAACCGGCCAGCGCGTTGCCGGTGTTGATCGTGATGCTGACCGCGAATGCGGCCGCGAGCGCGAGGATCGCGCCCGCCATGTATGCGCGGATCAGCGTATCGCGGGTCGACATCGACAGTTTCGATTCACCGGCGTCGACCATCTTGGTGACGAACTCGTTGGGCGTGAGGTAGGCCATGGTGTGCGCTCGCAAAGTTGGACGGGCAAAAAAAATCCGCGCCGGGCACTCGCTCGACATGCGAGTGCCCGGCGCGGACGCTGTTATCCACGTGATCGTCCGCCATGGTTCGACATGGCGCGACCGTCAGGCCGCCATTAGCCCGACGAACCTGTCGTGTGCAACTTTCATACCAGTGGCGGGGAAATCGCGACGCAGGCAGGCGGGGCGCGGCATGCAGGGCGCGGCGGGCGCGAGCCGGTCGCGGCGAATCGCACTCGCGCGGTGCAATTCGCGCCTCCTGCACGCGCGGTGGGCGCTACCGCGGTGCGTGGCGCGTCGCGCGCTCCGGTCAGGTCAGGTCGTGCCGTCGTCGCGCGGCGCCTTCGGCGCGCTTCGCTGCACACGTCGCCGCGCGGAAGGCTGCGCGTGCTCGTCGACGAATCGCTCGGGCGACGTCAGCGCGTCTTCCGCGATATCGGCCAGCGGCCGATTGCGGTCCATCGACGCTTTCTGCAGCATCCGGTACGCCTCGTCCTCCCGCAGGTTGAAGCGCGCCATCAGCGTGTTTTTCGCGCGCTGCACGAGCTTACGTTCGTAGAGTGCGCGACGTGCGGCGTCGAGTTCGACCTCCGCGCCGGCCAGTCGCGCCGATTGCGATTCCAGCAGGGATTTGAGGCTGGCGAGCGTCGACGGATCGGCGCCCGACAGGCGCTCCGGCAGTTCGTGAACCGCCGCGCGCGCCGACAGCGGATCGCCGGCGAAGAAATGGGCGAGCGCCTGGATATGCGGCGGCGGATTGTTCCGCAACTGCGCCATCAGGCGCTCCGAGTCGCGCAGCGTCCGACGCGCGTCGTCGATCCGCGCGTCGCACGTTTCCTTCACCTGCAGCGTCAGCGCGATCTGCAGGTGCCAGAGATCGTCGATGCGGGCGCTTGCGGCGTCGAACCATGCTTCGCTCAGGCCCGCATCGAGCGCGTCGCCCGCCTGCGCCGTGCACAGTATGCGTCGCAGCTTCTCGAGCGCCGCCACGTACGGCCCCGTCATGCGCGTTTCCCGCCATGCGTTTTGCTCGGCGCTCGCGAAATTCGCAAAAACTTCGAGGCTGCGCTCCTGCGCCGCGATCAGATACAGCAGGCGCTGCTGCTGGTCCGCCGAAAACGCGCCCGCCGCGAACATGTGCGCGCCGACGGCGCGTTCCTGCCCCGCTTCCTCCTCGCCTTCGACGACATGGACGAGCGCGATCAGCATGCGCGATACCGACGGATCCGCCGCACTGTCGGCGAGCTGGAAGATCAGCTCCACCAGGCCGCCGATCACGGTGCTGAACGCCTGGACGGAATCCGGCGCGGACAGCGCGATGCGGTCGATCCGTTCCCGCAGCACATCCAGCGATTCCAGGTCGAGCAGCACCCATGCGATCAGCGACAGCAGGCGCGACGTCGAGCCGTGCGAGGGCGACAGTTCCAGATCGAGGCGCTCGCGCAGCTGCGCGACGAGCGGTGCGGATTCGTCGCGTGCCGCCGCGCGTTCCGCGACGAAACGCCGGCCGAGCGACGCCAGATAGATGCTGGTCGCGCCGCGCTCGCGCTGCAGCGCGTGGATCAGGCGGCCGAGCAGGTCGATCAGCTCGATCTGCCCGGCCACGCGGCGCAGCGACGCGATTTCCTGCTGCTTGGCGGACAGCGCGAATTGCAGGGCGGTGGCTGACATGGTGGCGTTGAACGGCGGCAGGGGCTAACTGCAGTGTAGTGCGGACAATAAATGTCGTTGTCGTGGGATTTTCCTGACCTTTGCACGGCCGCCACCCGCTATCGGGCGTCGCCTAGTTGTCGCCTTTTTCGAGGACGCTCTGCGTGAGCGTGACCGACGGAATCGTCGGTTTGAGCGACGCACGGCGCGCGCGGCCGCTCAACCACTTCCAGCCGGCGACGAGCAGCAGTGCGACCAGCGGAATCGACGCGATCGTCCACGTGCCGTTCGGGTAGTCGAATGCCATCAATACCAGCACGCCGAGCAGGAACAGCAGCGTGAGCCACGATGTCACCGGCGCGCCGGGCATCCTGAACGGCACGTCGTCCACTTCGCCGCGTTTGACGGCCGCCCGGAATTTCATCTGGCAGACGATGATGAACCCCCACGTGCTGATGATGCCGAGCGACGCGATGTTCAGCACGATCTCGAACACGCTCGACGGCACGAGATAGTTGAGCAGCACGCCGATCACGTAGATCGCGACCGTCACGAGAATGCCCGCGTACGGCACGGATTGCGCGCTCATCCGCCCGAGGAACGCTGGCGCCGAGCCGCCCATCGACAGCGAACGCAGCACGCGCCCGGTCGAATACAGCCCCGAGTTGAGACTCGACAGCGCCGCCGTCAGTACCACCAGATTCATCATCGAGCCGATACCGGGAACGCCGAGTGCGCCGAAGAACGTGACGAACGGGCTTTGCCCCGCCTTGTACGCGCTCCATGGCAACAGGCAGACGAGCAGGACGACCGATGCGACGTAAAAGATCGCAATGCGCCAGATCACGCTGTTGATCGCGCGCGGCAGCACCTTGCGCGCATCCTTGCATTCGCCTGCGGCCGTGCCGACCAGTTCGACGCCGGCGAACGCGAACACCACGCCCTGCACCAGCACGAGCGCCGGCATCAGTCCGTGCGGGAAGAAACCGCCGTTGTCGGTGATCAGGTGCATGCCCGTGTCATGGCCGGCGACGTGTCCGCCGGTGCCCAGGATCACGGAGCCGATGCCGAGAAACAGCACGATCGCAGCGACCTTGATCAACGCAAACCAGAACTCCATTTCGGCGAACCACTTCACGCCGATCAGGTTCATCGTGGCGACGATGCAGAGCGCGATCAACGCGAAGATCCATTGCGGAATACCGGCGAACGGCGTCCAGTAATGCATGTAGAGTGCGACCGCCGTGATGTCGACGATGCCGGTCATCGCCCAGTTCAGGAAATACATCCAGCCCGCGACGAAAGACGCTTTCTCGCCGAGGAATTCGCGGGCGTACGACACGAAGCTGCCGCTGCTCGGCCGGTGCATCACCAGCTCGCCGAGCGCACGCAGGATCAGGAACGAAAACACGCCGCACACCAGGTAGACGATAGCGAGCGACGGCCCCGCAGCCTGCAGTCGCGCGCCGGCCCCGAGGAAAAGCCCCGTGCCGATCGCACCGCCGATCGCGATCATCTGTACCTGTCGATTGCCGAGTGTCTTGTGATAGCCGGCCTCGTGGGATTCGAGCCAGCTGCGTTTGTTGGTTTCGCCGGTCGGCGACGGTTCAGGAATCGATGCCATGGCTGCACCCTCTTGCATTTGCGTGATCGCTTTCATCCGGATCGCGTGGCGATCAGGACCCACCGGCACCTGCGACCGCGACGCGTAAAGACACGTCGGGCATCCTGGTCGCGGCTCGCCGGCAACAGCGAGGGGCACGGTCAGACAAGAAAGTATTCAGCCGTAATTCCGCTCACAAACAGCATGCAAATTTGGACTGAGCCTGTTCGAATCTGTGCATAGGGGTTTGATGGAAAGCTTTTTTATATGGCTTCCCGTTTTGGGTGCGCTGCCTTCGACGGTGCACCATTTCGGCTTCCGCGCCGAATTTCGTCAACCGCAACTTCGATGGCGAGCGCAATCAGCGTCGGGCCGAGTCCGAAGCCGATCAGCCGCCTGCAATCGCAGGCGGCCGATCGACACCTGCCTTTCTCATGCTCGAGCGCCGCATGTGCTCGATCGGCTCGCTTTCCTCCGAAGCGAAGGACCGCCACGCGGCTTTCCGGCGTTCAATACACCCACCCAAGCGCCATCAATTCACCCCGACCGCACTCCACACGCGCGCGACCGTGGCGCTCTCGGCCGAGTTTGCGCCATACAGGTCGTTCGCCGCCTGGATCGACGCACGCCGCGCGCTCGGGTAGCTCGAGTTGGCGTTCAGGTACACGGTCAGCGTCCGGTACCAGATCTTGCCGGCCTTCTCGCGGCCCAGGCCACTGAAGGTCGTGTCGCCGTTGCAGACCAGCTGCGACCTCGACAGACCGGTGTCGGTCGACGGCACCGCCGGGCCTTCCGACAGCAGGTAGAAGAAGCGGTTGCCGACGCCCGACGTGAAGTGCGGATCGTGGCGCGGATTCGACCACGAGAAACCGCCGGACGGATAGCAGCTGAACGACCGGCCATCGAGATCCTGCTTGTACATCTTGCGCAGGCCGCCGCTCACCACGCGCGCGCCGATCACGTAGTTGCCTGGGTCGTTCGGGTTGTTCGCATAGAACTTCACGAGCGTGCCGAAGATGTCGGACGTCGACTCGTTCAGGCCGCCCGCGTCGCCCGAATAATTCAGGTTGGCGGTGGCCTCGGTCACGCCGTGGCTCATCTCGTGTCCGGCCACGTCGACCGACACGACCGGCTTCGGCAGGCTCGTGCCCGACTGGCCGTCGCCGTACACCATGATGTGCGACGGCATCCATGCCGCGTTCGCGCCGGTCGTGCCGCTGCCGGTGTCGAACACCACGTGCGCGAAACTCTTCACGCCGCGCCCGTCGTTGAAGATGCCGTTACGGTTGTGCGTGGTCTTGTAGTAGTCCCAAGTCAACGCGAGGCCGTAGTCGATATCGGCGGCGACGGTTTGCCGGTCGGTGGTCGAACTGTTGCCCCACACGTTCGTGCTGCTCGTGAAGATCGGCAGGTCGGTCGCTTGCTCGACGTCCTCCGCGATCAGCCCGCGGCCGTCGTAGACGGAGCCGCTGCCGCGGGTCGGATCGAGCATCCGGTATGCGTTCGTGCCGGTCTGGTCGGTGGTCAGCGTCAGGTTGCCGTAGTACAGCGAGCGGCCGGTGCCGGTCGCGGCGGCGGTCTTGATCAGGTCCTGCGCGTCGAGCACGGCGCCCGTGCGCGCGTCGACGTAGTACAGCACGGCATCACCGTGCGCATCGGTCGCCTTGCCGTATACGCGCACCGCGTAGGCCAGCGTCGGCGTGACGTCGCGCGCGAACACGACGAGTTCCGCGTCATCGATGCGGCGCACGTCCGAGTTGAAACGCGCGGCCGCGATGCGCTTGACCCTGGCCGCACCCACGTCGGGCGCGTTGCGCACCACGAAGCGGTCGCCGACCTTGCCGATCTTGCCGGCGAGATCGATCGGCGCGGGCTGGGTCAGGCTCGCTTGCTTCAGCTGCCCCTGGTTCGAATGGACGACGACGTCGCCGCCGATCACGGGCAGGCCCGCGTAGAAGCGGTCGAAGCGCACGTGCTCGGTGCCGTCGGGATCGACGATCACGTCGCGTACCTGGAACTGGTCGCCGTCCGTCGGCGCGCCCGCCTGCGGCGCCGCGAACTTCAACGTGCGTGCGGCGCTGCCGGTAGCCAGGCTGAAGGCGGACGGGTTCTGCTGGATCAGTTGCAGCGCCCTGTCGACCGCGGCCGGCTGGTCGCCGGCTTGGGCAAAAGCGCTGAGACTCGCGAGGGTAATCGCGGTGATGGACAGCAGACGAGACAGTTTCTTCATGTAATCCCCCAGATTATGAATGAATGCGTGATTTTCGAGGAATGCATCAAGGACAAACTTTGATATGAAACATGTTGCGAACCGCAGGGGCATGCTAGAAGGTCGTTTTTATAATTACAAGATATTTTCTGATTGATTAATTTTTTATCTTGTTGCAGTTAATCAAGTCAGGATTTGGTGGGAAATATGAAATGATCTTGTCGGCCGCGTTGGCGGTATCGACAACTTCGCGCTGAAGGGAGCGCTTGGGGAACGTCGAGAGATTAGGGGTGAGGCGGAGGGGCACTGCTCGAACGGAATCGGCGATTTAAAGTGGAGCGACAACATCATCCGTAAGTTACTTTATTAAATTGTTTCCTTTATTATTGATGACATTTGCGGGGTAGTGTAATTGATTCATGACGCCGCATTTAGCACTTATGGAAGCGAAGGTTGTGATCGAGCAGTGGCGACACTACTCCGATGCAATCCGACCGCATTCGAGTTTGCCATACCTGACGTCCGACGAGTTCGGGCAGCAGTGCTGTTTAACCGAAGCAACCGAAGCCGTTCCCAAAGATTGAAATGGCCCGACGAAATCAGGCCGGTCACCCGTTCAAGACTGGTGTTTCGCGATGGATGACTTACTCGACATGACGAACACCATGACGGTGTTGCGCGAGATCCTGGACAAGGATCTCGCGACCGATTTGACGGCGCTGCTGGAAATACTTGCGGCATGCTTTGCGCCGCCGCGATTGCGACCGTTCCAGTACTTTGAGTTACCGCTGAGAGAAACTTTACTCTGGTCTATTCCAATGGATTGCGCACCAGCCACATCATGCGTCGCTTAATCCGTCAGTGATGAGGTGAAGTCAATAACACCCGGCCACGCGCCATTCCCCCGGGCGTCGGGGATAGCCGCGTAGCTCGGGAACCGCGCTCACTGTGCCTGAGTGGGAGGCGGCGGGGGCAAAGGAATATCGCCCAGATTCAGCCCCAGAAGCAATATATATGCGGGGATATGCTGATATCCGGCCTGCAGATAGAAATTCGTAAGCTCATCAGCAGGCTTTCCGTCAAGCCTCTTTTGCTGGGCGTCGTAATTTCCCCATTGGCTGTAATTAAGAGGTGTCGAAGTGATACTTATCGCATCGATAAGCACCTTGATGGCGTCGGAGGGCGGAGCGGAACTATAGATCGTTTTCACATTCAGGATGGTTTTTGCATTCCACGCCATCGGCACGATGTCGCACGTGTTCCATACCCGTGTCGAATTGGCTCCCATTTGTTCGTCAAAGTAACCGGCAAAGATATCATTGCCCGCTGTCGGTGCAGCAAAGGTTTCGCAGGTGAATTTCAGGTTCGACGCCTGCAAGTCGCGCGCATTCTTCAGATATAGGACAAGGGCTGATGCCAAGGCTCCGCCCAGGCTGTGCCCGATAACGTTGATCGTGCTCGAGGGCCGCACCGTCTTGAGAAAATCGACGAGCGTCGCGCCGTTCGAGTCAGTGGTCAGGATAACGGACGACAGTCCTATATCCGTTCCGGCCGATATGCCCGCCAGGTCCGAGCACGACGGTACGTACTTCCGGAACGACACGAGGGTTTCGTACAGATTGTCCTCCAGAAGGTCCACGGGGGAAGAGAAATCGGTGCCACTGGTCACCACCGAATATTCGCCGGTGGCTACCGATTGCAGCACCACAGTGATGTGCGCCGCATATTGATCCGAATCGGGGTCCCGAAGTACGGCGGGGCCCCAAGCGATACTGAACTGGTGGTTCTGGGTCATCTTGGAAAGGTTCAGGCCAGTCTTGATGTTCTGACTGACCTGCTCCACGGTCGGATCTTTAATTGCCTTTCCCGAAAAAAAGTCGGTAGCTGAATTGTTAACGACGTAGGCTAACGTGAGATTGATCTGCGCTTGCTCCGTACCGGCGTTCGACATGATTGATCTTCTCCAGATGGATTGAAAATTCGACTTCCCGTGCGGCAATTACGCCAGCGGTGCCGGCGGCATCCGGTGGTTGATCGACGGCTCCGGCCTCCGGTCCGCGCCGTCGATCGACTCGTAGTTGAGGGCATACACGTTCCGGTCCAGGCTCACGGCGAGCCTGCCCGATGAGACTCATTGCGTCGACACCAGCAGATCGCGCTTCGGCGTGCAGATATCCATGCAGCAGTCGACCGTCGAGCTGACATTGCCGGAACAGGAGAGCACGCAGACATACCCCTTGGCCTCCACGTCATGAATGAGGCGCTGTCCATCTGCGCGTGGCTCCCGTCGCAGATATCATCCAGGTCGTCTAGCGCGTACGTGAGGACCTTGTTCACGCGTGCATTCGTCAAGACGGTTCGGTTTTGGGCTGATCGGGTGATGAGGATGGGCTGAGTGGGATCCGCGAGGATCGCCAGGGCCACGTCAGCGCCTTCGAAATTGCGGTTGTCGAGCGTCGCGCCGGCGAATCCGCACCCTTTCACGCTGGCGCCGCTCGGATCGACGTCGTTCAGCGACGCGTTGCAGAAACTTGCGGAATCCGGTCGCCGCCCGGAGAGGGCGCTGCCATCCAGGACCGTGCATGAGAAGTTCGCGATGCCCGAGGACGTGACGTTGCTCGGATTGCAGCTCGTCACCTTCGTGCCGGAGAAATCCGCCTCGTACAGGTATAGATGCCCGAAGTCGACCCGGTCGTACGATTGCTTGTCGAGGTCCGACGCACTCGAGAGGGCCTGGTGTGTCGTGACGTCCTCGGACGGGCTGGACGCGATCGTGGCAGCCGTTGGCTTCATCCAGAAGACCGATTCATACAGGATACATACCCGGAACGCGGCGACAGCCGACCTGTCCCCGACGCGTTCCATCCAGATGGCGTTGTTTGCCGGTTGAATGCCGTACGGGCCGGTACTTGCCTGACCTAGCGTCGGGGGCGTGTTAGGAAAGATGAGCGCGATATTGGCGTCGTCGGTGTCCAGGATCGCGCTGCCGCGGTCCAGCCACGTTCCGTCGAGCAGCGATTGAACCTGAAGCCGTTCATGAGTGCCGCCGTTGAAAGGCAAGTCGGGGGTGAGAGGAGCACCCGCGTAGAAAACGAATACGCCTGTGTCCTTGATGTCCATCTGCTTGCACGTCAACGTATCACCCTGGCGGAATACGAACCAGGTGCTCAGCCCATTGACGGTTTTGGAAATGCTGTAGTGGCCGATACACGATCTCACGGAGTTCGGGTCTACCATTTCAGTTTCCTTGTCCGCCTGCCGTACGGAGGCAAGGGGACAGATATAGCGTCTCGATTTCGACGCCGCTGGCGAAAAATCAATGATCCAGCATCACGAATGACACACTGTCCATCTGATTTCTGACGACCTGGCTCGGAACGCTGCGAACGCTACAGAACCGAGAGAAGTGCACGGCGCGAACCGTCTCATTTTTTAGTGTGGTTCAGGTAGGGCAGCATACTTCCCCCTTTCCTGTTTCCTTATTGAACTCTTTTGCCATCCTAACAGTAGGCTATTGAGAATCAACCGTCACCTGTATTCTTTGACAGGGGGGGCAATTCGATCGCTCGTGCTATCGAAAAACATCGAACAATCCGTGTCACTATTTTATCAGGAAGAACAATTTCACGAAGGCATTTCGTAATTTGTGCGCCCCACAAAAAATCCCACATTTATTGGAAATTGATCCAATCGATGTTCTTCGGTTTCAGAGAATGCATTACTCAAGAACGAGGTGAAGATATGATTTTCGTGCGGCCTGGCAGGGTTCAAATATTGAGCACATCTGCATGCCAATGCCTTGACTTGTGCTGATTCGGCGGGCCCGATCCCGGCCGGCGGTACTTGCGGGTAACCACATCCTGTGGGCCGCACCTCCGGGAGATTTTCTCCGTGTCGCTTGGGGGAACGTACGCGGAAATGTGGGTCGCCAGTGCGTCTCATGCAAATTGAAGCAGGGCATGACGAGGCTCGTCACGAAGCGGCAGTTTCGGTCGCGAAGATCGGCAGCCGGCTCCGGTAGTTGGGCCGAAGAAACGAGGGGTTCGATTTCGACACAGTTTGCCGGTGCAAGCCGGTCCCACTTCGACAAGGGCTTGCGGTCCGTCCCAAGTAAATTGAGGCCATCCAGCATCGACCCGACCCGGGCCCAGGCGGTGACGTCGACGCGCCGTGAGGACGACCTCAATGCGCCAGTCGGAAATTTACGGATCGCTTGTCGCTGCAGCTTTCGTGAAGCGTGATGACAACATCAGATCGAGAATCGATCGAAATCGGGAGGCGGCGCAGATCGCTGATCGACAGCCTGCTCTGATTGGATGTGCCGTCTGATTGGAATTGTAGGTGGCCCTCGGAATAGGGTGCAATTGGAACAAAAGTCCGTGCCGATGATAACTGTCAATATCGACAGGGATTGTTCCAATTCGAGTTGCTGCCGAGCCGACGACAGCACCGCCTCGCCTGCCCGTTCCGTTTAGGGACCGGCGGATGATTTCTTACGCGTGACGCCATTTTGCCAATGTGGGCAGCTCGCGCTCGGCGGCCGCATCATCCAGACGGGTCCAGCTATAAAACGTGCCGCTCCATCCCGGAACGGGTTGCGGGGTTGCGCAGCGAATGTCCGCGAGGCCCGGTCGATAGCCCTGAGATGGCCAGAACAGCGGCATGATGCGGCGCGCTTCCATGCCGCGGCACAATTCGGCCGGTCCGCCCGCGTCGGCCACGATATCGCAGTGGAACGACCAGTCCTCCTCGTTCCAGGCGAGAAAGACACTTGGCGCACCGGCGGCGTCGAACATCAGCACCGCGTCCTGATTGGGGCGCCAGTAGTATTCGACGATACCTTCCCGCGCGGCCACCTCATCGATCAGCTTGACGATCCGCGGATCCCGGTAGGTCGCCCCCGCTTCATGCAGGCTGATGTGCCCGCGGGCTGCGCAGAACTTGCGTTTCGCGTTGTCCAGCACGGTTGCCAGCTTGCGGGCCATCTCGACGTCGGTTTTCTTCAGATAGCAATCGATCAGTCCCGCGTTGAACGCGTCCACCGCCACGCGCTCATCGGCGATGCCGGTGAGCAGGATTTTCATGCAGTTCGCGTTGCGGATGGAGGACAGAAACCGGATGCCGTCGACCTCCGGCATTGAATAGTCGACGACCACCGCGCCCACCGCCTCGAATCGGGCGAGATCGGTGAGCACATCATGGCCGATCGCATTTCCGCCGGTCTTCTCCGCACCAAAATAGTCCGCGGCGGTCGGTGGTATCTCCGCGTCACGCGACGACACGAAGTCGAGCGCCGCCTGGGGCTGTGTAAAAAAGCGGTTCAGGTGTTCGTCCGGAAATACGCCCCGCAGTGCCTGCAGGAAATCCGGATTGTCGTCGACAAACACCACGGACACGGGATAGAGCACCGGCTGCCTAACGAAGGATTGCATTCGAGTCTCGATAAATCAGCAGAAGAAGATGCGGTACCGGAGACGCGTTACCGCGAATGACGGTCGCGTTGCACGACCGCGCCAATTATCCGGCGAAATTGGGACGCATATCAACTGCTTGTCATTCGCGAATTCGGCACGTTTTGAACGCGCCGCTCAGCAGAATTGCACGGGGAGAATCGGGCCATTCCTTCTCGTTGAAGGAATGCGCAGCTACCGCCAGTAGCGACTCAAGGAGTTATCCATGTTGACGCGAGACGCGATTCTTCACGTCCTTTCCAACGAAACGGCACATCTGTCCGAGAAAACCTTCCACCACGTGGTCGACATTTACCTCAAGGATTCGAATGCTTTCATGAACACCTATTTCTCACGCTACTTCGAATGGCAGGGCGTGTGCCGTGAACGCTGGTTTCACGAATGCATCCACAACAATCTGCTGGCGGCCGGCGGTTCTTTCGTGACGAAGCGAGCGCATCAGGAATACGTCCATGAGACGTTTCCGTTCCAGCGGGTCGATTGCTATCTCAACACGTTCGAGGTTCGGCAGTGTTCGGCCTATCTGCTGTTTCGCTTCTACGTTGACGGACGACAAGTGTCGCTGGGGTATCAGCAGATCGTGTTTGCCGGTTCCGACAAGCGGATTCGCCGGTTTCCGCCGGGCATCATCGAGCGGGTCAAGGCCTATGAACTGATCCTGCCGTCCACCGCGAACTGAATGTGAGACCGCCTTACCCGATGCGATAGCGCCGGGTGGGCGCCGGCGGATCGCGCAATGCCTGGTCCGCCGGCGAACCGGGCTCCGGCAGCCGAATCGTGAACGTGGTCCGGACGCCGAGGACGGATTCACACGCGATGGTGCCGCCGAGCGCTTCGCATACGCGGCGACAGAAGCTCAAGCCCATGCCGGCGCCGCGACCGTGCGATTTGGTTGAGAAGAAGGCGTCGAAGATTCGAGGGAGCACGTCGGGGGCGATGCCCGTGCCCGTATCGCTGAAACGCACCACGCAGTAACCGTTGCTGCGATGGGCCTCGATCTCGATCTGCCCACGGCCGTTTGCGTGGATCGCGTACAGGGCGTTTTTCAGCAGATTGAAGATGACAAAGATCACGAGCGAATCGGATCCGGAGAACTGAAGGTCCGGATCGATCGCGTCGACCGATACGCGGTCTCGCTCGCCCACATGGAAGGGAAAGCGATCCACCGCGGCGTCGACACAGGCACGTATCGGATGGGCCGCGAAACCGTGGCGATCGAGTCGGTCCAGCGTAAACGACGCCAGGGACATTTCGACCACAGTACTCGTGGTGTCGACCTGGCGCCGGATCGACGACGCGAGCGTCGGCAGCCGCTCCAGCTGTCCAGGATACAAACCGTCGGCGCACAACCGGTGCTCCACCGCCAGCCGATACCCGCGCAGCAGCACCGGCAGGACGTTTCGCAACTCGTCAGCGTGCAGGCCGATCGCCGCCAGAGGCGTGGCCACTTCGTGTGCGACCGTCGCGGCCAGCAGATAGGGGCCCATCAGGCCATAGCGGACGATCGACGTCGCGAGAATCCCGAGACTGACCGCGATAAACAGCACCCCCAGGGGATAGAACTCGACGCCGTAGTTCACCGCATAGTCGGTGGCCGCGAGCGAGTAGAGGCCCAGGCTGACGAGGCATTGCGCGAGCAGTTGCCGGACGTCTCGCGCTCGCTCCTGTCGTCTTGCGTCGATCAGGAGCCAGCCGCTGCGGGCGGCCAGGAACACCGTCTGCATGACGTGCAGCGGATGCAGTGGGCCCGCCTTGGGATACGGACCAAAGAAATGCAGGCGGAATCCATCGACGACCACATTGCTCGTAACCAGCAGCCCAGCCAGCAGGATGCAGAGTCCGTAGGACGCGAGCATGATCGGCCGCTCGTCCCGGCGCGACACGATCTCCGTCACGAAATGATAGAAGGTCGTCGGCAGAAACAGGATGAACAGATAGCCTGCCTTGACCAGCACGTTGGCGATGTCCGCGTCGGTCGTCTGGAACAGGAAGGCCCATGTTCCCTGCCAGACGAAGGTCGTCGCGCACATCAAGACGAACGGGACGGACACTCTTGTGAGCCCCTTGGTGGCCAGCACGTAGAGGCCGAACCCGAGAAACAGGGCAGATATAAACGCGGGCAAGATCGAGTACATGATGCGTGAATCCACGATGTTCACTGGTCGCGCACCACTGAACTGTCTCGGCCGGTGCCATTCGCGAGAGTAGCACGCAGGGGGAGGCGAGCGAGCGCGGCGGGTTTGTCCACGGGGCCTCCGCGCATCACGATTGCCAAGCATGCGCGTGACGGGTGCCGGATAGGATAGTCGAACGCCATCATGATGAGGAACTGGCCATGGATTTCAACTTGGCCGCTACAAGCCGCGTCCCCGCGATTGCATTCGTCATCGCGATCGCGCGAGCTATCGCGATGACGAATGTCAAGCGTCGCGCCGCAACTTAAGCTGCGGTCGATCGTGTGAAGCAGGAACGCGAACAGAACAACAGTCTGCCCCGGCGAACTGCCCGACCGGCGGGTGAATCGCCATCGGTTTTCAAGCGGATTTTCGAAGCAATCGCATCGATTGAACACAAAATCTCTGACACTGACCCAACAAATGGTCCGGTTCAGGGTCATAAGCCTGTCTGCTTAAACGACAAACTTAGCTGCCTGGAGGTGGCACAAGATTCAATTGTCCGACACGACGAATCGCATGTCGGTATTTGTGTTCAGGCGCTCAGCGCCGCGCCAAATTTTGCTGCGGATGATTTCGTCGACCATCTCAAGAACGATTCTCTGTCCTTCGCGTACCGCATTGTGAATGCGAGCGCGCTGTATTTTCACAGAGCGCCCACGTCATATAGGTCCCGCGGATCGGGCTCCACGAGATTGAATCTTCCCGGTACGCGTTACCACTGACTGCGCAGCATGGCGTTACCGTGTCGGCAATTCCCTGTCGGGCAAGTTCCATCGAGAGGTGCAGCGTGGCGCCCTCGGACGCATCTTGTGCGGGAGGGGTTTGAAGCGTTTGCCTTCGACTCGATCGTTGACGGGGCGCACGTCCCCGTGGTCGCCTGGATGCAACGTGCAGGGAAAGATGTCGAACGTGCCTCGGTACCTACTCGAGATCCACGGCAGCTACCCCTGTTTTAATAACGGTGCAGTTCGATTCAGTCCGACGCGCGGTTCCAACTCGAGGCATGTGTATCCGAAAGCGTACGCTGGATATTCGCACACCGGCTCCAGAGCAGGAGCAACTCTCCCGTCGGCTTCCGTTCCGACCATCTTTTACGCGTCATTCAGCCAGGACATTTCCACGGGTGACACGACCAGTTGCCGGAATTCGCGTTTCAGATCGAAGATGAACCCGACCAGGATCATGGAGTCGGCGTAAGGAATCGGAAAGACCTGCGGATTTTCCGGAGTCCGCAGGGGGCGCTCGGGCGTGTCCGCTGTCGCCGCGGCGTTCTCGCGAACGCTTTCCAGTTCGTCGGCCATGGCCAGGCCACCGCTTTTCAGCACACGGCTACGCAGGTCGCTGAAGGGCTCGATGCGCGCAGCGTCTTCGTGGTATTCGGGCACTTCGTAAATGAACCAGGACATTTTCGTCTCCCATGAGAAGGGGCGCTATTCTAACGCTGCGCGACGATCCACCGAAAATCGGCCATGTTGTGCGATGGCCGTGGCCGCTGCGGGGCGGGCTGACAGGGGCGATTTCTGACGAGGCGGGCCGCCGCCGCCGCGGCGAAAGCGTTACCTTGCTCAAGACCGTGAGCCCGTTTTCGCGTCATCCAACCTGACCTTGCAATGCTACGCCGCGACGGCCGGGTTTTGCTTGCATGGCTTTCAATGCTGCTAATTCGGACTAGCGGCATGGCGCTTTTGACGACTGTCGCCACGAACCCCGATGCGCCGTACAACGACCGGTCTGGTTTCGGCGATGGCAGGTTTTTCATGCCTGTGTCGGCGGTCGAGCATCGATAGGGCGCCGAGCTCCGGCTGCACGGCTCTGTCGACAGGGATTCTCCCTAGAGGTGATCTAGGTCGATTATCTGAACCTGATGAAGATCGACGGGCGGTGGCAGATTGTCGCGAAGCACCTCCATCGTGCCGGCAGTGCAATCGCCGCAAGCTGAGCGTTGCCCGGATCATGAGCACTCGATCGCCACGGCGTCTGTCGACCGACTGAGCCTGATCTCGCCCAGGTAGGCGCTGTCGCCCAATTCGCACTCGCGCCACGCGTTGCCGAGGGCATGTCGGATTTTGACTCGGTAGGGGCCGCTGCCCCTGGCCAGGCCGCTGAATCGGAAATCGCCGAAGCCGTCCGAGACGGTTTCGGCTACCTGCTGATTACCGATGTACAAGGTGACGGCCGCATCCGTGACACACTCGACCACGTCTCCTGCCTGGACGCTGACACTTCCGCCGACGAAGCACGTTTCCCAACGCTCGAGGCCGCTATACCAGACGCGGGGCTTCGTGCCCAGGTTGGGTCGCAATACCTTGAGCCCCTCGCGTCGGGCCTTCTCGGCCATCGCCGTGTCATCGAGCTTGACCGTCTCGAAGACATCGGTGGGGCACGACTGCTGACAACGCGGGCGGGACCAACCCTGGTCGAGCAAATGAGCATCGAAGATCCAGATCTGGGGCAGTTGCAGCGCTTCGTTCCAGACGATCGCCTTGTAGGGGCAGGCCTTCACGATGTCCTTTCGGCCTCGCGCCTTGTCCGGATCGATGATGACGATGCCGTCGGCACGCTTGCGAATGGCGCTGCCGCCCACACGCATGCAGGGCGCGTCGTCGCAGTGGTTGCACATGACCGGCAGATAAGTGGTCTCGACCATATGCGAAGCGCCCTGTACGCGACGCAGGATGCGGATGGGGCTCTCGGCGCTGGCCGCGGCGGGGGCGGCATAACCGGGGAAGTCGTTGCCGACGTGCTCGTCTCGCGCGGCGATCACGCAGTTCTGGCAGTTCTCGCAACGCCCGACTTTGATAATCAGGTTCCACTTGCTCATTTGAAATTCCTCACGCTGCGCGACCGAGCATGAACGCCTCGGCACCGCGCCATTTCTCGACCTGCACCAGGCAGGAATTCGGGCTCATGCTGCTGGTGCCGGAGGTCTGCGGCCGGTCGGGGGTAAGCATGTTCATGCAACCGCCAATCTCGACTTGCTCGCCGTCGATTTCAATCAGCTGAAATTCAGCGCTCGCCTCGTAGGATTTCACCACTCCGGCGTTCACCAGGGGCGAGACATCGGCCGCACAGATCACGGCGCCGCGGTCGTTGTGCACTTTGACGAGATCGCGATGGGCAATGCGTCGAATGGCGGCGTCGGCCGGATTGAGCCTCAGCAGCCAGAACCGGTGCCCCGCGATCAGCGCGCGATGATCGTCGATGCCGTTCACCGCGGAATTCTTGCCGTCACAATGGGTATGAAAGCTGTAGCGGCTGTGGGTGGCGATCAATTGCAGCGGGTAGCGCCGAGCCAGGTCCGAGCGCAGGCCCTCCCAGGAGGGGATATAGCGGTTGAGCGACGGCCGCTCGGGATTGTCCGCAGTGTGCCGCTTCAGCAACTCGGGCACGAACTCCAGCTTGCCGCTCGGCGTCTGCAGGCCCCGGCCGAACTTTTCCGAAAACTGCGACGGCAGCGGATGAGGTTCCGGCAGGTCCTTCCTTCTGTCTTCCGCATACCAACGCATGTCCACGGGATGGCGAAGCTCGGGCTTTTCGGGCGGCACGACGAAGTAGCCCTTGCGGCAGAATTCGCGCCACGAAATGTGATCGGGCAGATCCGACGAGTCGAAGACGCGCTTGACCCAGTCGAGATCGCCGCAGCCTTCGGTGAAAACGCCACCCAGGCCCAACCGAGTCAGGATGGCGGTGAAAATGTCGTAGTCGGAGCGGGACTCGCCCAAGGGTTCGATGCACTTGTGCTGCAGCGTCAGCATGCGATGGTTGACCGTGCCATACCCATGGTGGGCGTAGCCGCCCGAATTCGCCCATTCTCCGATATCCCAACGCTCCAGCGAAGTGCACGCGGGCAGGATGATGTCGGCGAACTGGGCTTCGCCTTCCATCCAGATGGACTGATTGACGACGAACTCGATGCTCGAGTGCCGGTAGGCCTCCGTCCAGCGTCCGGAATTCGTCACGGTACTGAACGCGGATCCGCCATAGCGATAGATCATGTGGATCGGCGAATAGCCGGGCATCGGGTAGGTGAACGGTGCAAACTGGGCTTCCTGGGACATGCCGTCCCAGAGATAACCGGTGGCGTGACCGTTGAGAATCGCTTCGGGCATCTGCTGTCGCGGCACCATCTGCTTGACGGGGTTCATGGTCAGGATGTGCGGCATGCGCTGGTAGTTGTCCACCGCATTGGCGGTCCACGCCAGGTCGCCTGAAATGCCGCCGTCCGCGTAGCCGGGGAAGTAGAACTGGAGATCGTGCGGGACGCCGATCTCGAGGCAGCCGAAATTCACCCCCGGCTTGCCCCAGCCCTGCATGGACATCATCATGATCATGCAGCGCGCCCATTGCGCCCCGGTCGCCCCGCGGCCCGCGCCACCGAACCCCGCGCCGGTCATCCCGACGGCGAGATGAACCTTTTTCCTTCCCCATAGGCGAGCAAGCGCGCGGGCGTCCTTGGCCGGCACGCCGGTCTCGCTCTCCTGCCACTCGGGAGTCTTGGGGGTACCGTCGGTTTCGCCCAGAAGGTAGGCTTTCCAATCGTCGAAACCGGTCGTGCGCGTCGCGACGTAATCCTTGTCGTACAGGCCCTCGACGGTCCATACATACATGATGGCGGTAGCCAGGGCGGCATCGGTTTGCGGCCGGATCGGGATCCAGCGGCCGCCCAGCAGCTGTGCGGTCGGATTGCAGTGCGGGTCGATGTGAACGAACTCTATGCCGAGTTCCTTGGCCCACAGGCGGCGCGGCGTTCCCTCGAATCCTGCGTACGCCCCGTTGGTACTTTCGGGGTCGCAGGACCAGAAGACGATCATTTCGGCTTCCTTCAGACCATCCTCGAGGCCGCCGTAGCCGGAGGGCACGCCGACGCGCATCGAGTTGCCGAAATGATGCATGGCGCCCCAGTACCAGCCTTCCCAGCTGTCCGGATTCGCGGCGACGCGGGTAAAGCCGATCAGGTTGGCGAAGCGCGTCAGCGCGCTGAGGTAGTAGCCCACGTTGCCCCACTGGTGGTGGGACGACATCGGGAACGTGATGGAACCGGGGCCGTGAACGCGCTTCTGACGGTTGATCTCCTTGGCCACGATGTCCAGGGCTTCGTCCCAACCGATACGCACGTAGCCGGACTTGCCGCGGTTCTGGGGATTGCGCTCGCCGTCGGGGTCGAAGTCGACCCGTTTCATCGGGTGGAGGATGCGCTTGTCGGAGTAGACCAGCGACTTGAGGGTCAACGCGTGAGGCGCGACCAATCCACGCCGTGGCGGGCTGAAGCGGCGTCCACGTGCCTCGATCACCCAACTTTTCGCATCCGTATCGTCCAGCTCGATGGGGGTCACGCGGACGATGCGGTCATCCTTGACGTAGACGAACAGGGGCCCGCCATTGGTACAGGTGGTGTAGCGGCGGGTGCCGTCGCGCATGGGCGTGCCCATCGGCAGGCCGACGGTGCGCATCATGCCCAGGGTTTGCATGAGCCAGACCAGCAGTTCGTCCTCGCCCTCGGTGACCACCTTGAAGTTCTTGGCGGCGTGGACGATTTCGCCCTGGTCCGGGTTGGGCGAAAGGAACTTCAGCGCGGTGGCGACATCCTTGAAGGCCATGCGCACGTCGGGCCGCGGATGCTTGCCGGCGCGCGATCGAATGCGGCCATTCTTGAACTCGATGGCGCGACCGATGCTTTGATCCATGAGCCCGATCCACGCGACGAGATTGCGCTCCTTGAGGCGATCGCGATAGGCGGGGAAGCGGCGCGCCGTCAGGTCCAGAACCTTGGGCAAGGCAAAAAGAATGGTCTTGAGAGCCTGTCGTTTCATCGTTCGATCCAGAGTGTTGCTTCCATGCGGGGGGCTGGCATCCGGGCGCACCCGCTAGAATGTGTAAGCGACGTTCAAGAAAACGCTAACGGGATTGAGTCGGAGCGTCGATTTGGAAACGATCTGCGTCCCGGTCGCGGTTTGACCGTATAACGTGAGGTGGGTCTTCACCGGCATGTAGTTGACGGAGGTACCGACAGACCAGTGTTTTGTGATCGCGTAACTCGCCCCCAGCTCGAACACCGGGTTCCACGACGAGCTGAGTGTCGCGCGCGCCGAGCCGCCCGGCCCAAAGCTATCGGAGACAAACTGGCGATTGGTCGCCCGAACCTGAGTGAACCACGTGTAGTTCACGCCAAGCCCCGCGTATGGACGGAATTTCGATGTGGCCGAAAACAGGTGATATCGAAGTTCGATGGCGGGCGGCATTGGCCTTGTCGTGCCGAGGGTGCCATACTTCTGCAACGTCCCGTCGCCAATAAGATTTACTTTAAGTGGCAGTCCTAAAAGAACGGTGACACCAACGTTGTCGGTGACGTAGTACTCGGTGGTGATTCCCATCGTATCCGTCGAACTGGCATGCGCCCCGGTACCGGCCAGTTGCCGATTCACCGTCACGCCGCCAACACTTTGCACGGTCAGCGGCGTTGCGTCGCCCTGTGGCGATATGTGCAGCCATCCCACCGATGTGGTGATGCTTCCTGCCGTCTGTGCATCTGCATTGTCGGCAAGTGCAGCCGAGCAGATACAAACCGCCATGCCTGCGAAATGCATCGTTCGCGTGAAATTCATCTTTGTCTCCTCTGTCTCGATCCGATTAACGAATAAAAATTAATTTGGATACCTTATTTAGAATGACGGGCCGCTTTCGGAGTGTGTGTTATCCCGGCTAGTCGCGCTCCTCCGTCACGGCAGATCCGTCGCTGTCGGTCCGGGCGATCGTATCGGCCTCGCGGCGATCGAAATCGAGAACGCAAACGGAAATCGCCCCAGCACGAAGCGCGCCGCAGTTTCGTGCCCGGGATCGCTCAGCTCGACCAGGACCGACATTCCGCTTGAATCGTTGGTCGTGACGTCGACTGATGCGCCGGGGGCTCCGCCCTGGTCCAATGCCGCGCGGAGCGCGTCACCCGTCTCGCGGCGCTTGAGTTCCGGCTTGAATATCTTGCCGACGCCCGTGAGCGGGATCGCTTCGACGATTCGGACGTGCTTGGGCAGGGCGGCGCGTTCAGCGATCTCCTGCTGCATGAACGCTTCCAGATCGTGCTCGGTAGCGGTCATACCCGGCTTGAGCTGAACATACGCGACCGGCAATTCACCGGCATACGCATCGGGGCGCCCGATTGCCGCGGCGATCTGGACCGCCGGGTGTCGATGCAGCGGTTCCTCGATCGTCGCCGGGTCGATATTGTGTCCGCCGCGGATGATCAGATCCTTCTTGCGGCCGGTCAGCCAAAAGTAACCGTCGACGTCGCAGCGACCTAGGTCGCCGGTGTTGAGCCAGCGCTTGCCGTCACCGAGATCGAGCCACAGGGCCTGGTTCTGGTCGGCACGCGTGTAGCCGGTGAAGACGTTCGGCCCGGAGATGACGAGCAGCCCCTCCTCGTTGGCCGCGCAATCGCGCAGATACCGTCCCGCATCGTCCACGACGACTGCCTTCATCGCCTGGAAGGGGATGCGAAGCCCGATCGATCCCAGCCGGCGCTCGCCGGTCGTCGGGTTGACGCTGCTCACGCACGTTCCTTCGGTCAGGCCGTAGCCTTCGAGAATCCGGATGCCCGTTTTTTCCTGGAAGGCCCTGAAGATGCCGACCGGCATCGGCGCGGCGCCGCACAGGCCGTATTCGAGCGAGTCGATAACATGATCGTCGGCAGGAATGTCGAGCAGCGAAGCATAAAGTGTCGGGACGCCACTGAAGAAATTGATGTGATGATGTTCGACGATTTCCCAGAATCGTTTGACGACGCCGTCGCCCCGGTAACCCTGCGGTGTGCCGAGCACGACATGGGCGCCGCGCGAGAAAGGCAGAAGGCCAGTCACCATCGCGGCATTGACGTGAAAGAGCGGCAATCCGCAAAAGGTCGTTTTGCCGGGGCCGATGCTGTCGCCGAAGAACCGCCCGGCGCTCCATGCATTCGCCACTTCGTTGCCGTGGCTGCGCATCGCGATTTTCGGCAACCCGGTGGTTCCACCGGTACAGAAGAAGGAGGACATGTCGCCGGGTTGAATGCGGCGCGCATTGTCGAGCGCTGTACCGGATTCCCGCGCGATTGCCGTACCGAAGTCGTGGATCTGGATGTGTGCAGGCACGGCGCTGCGCAAACCGCCATCGCCATACAACTGCACACACGCGTCGTGCTGGAGCGTGCGGGCCGCCGACTGCGCCGTGCCCCGCACGCGATCGGCCGGATTGACCAGCACGAGATGCCGCAGCGGTTCGACCTCGTGAAGGACATCCGCGACTTTTTGCCAGAGATCGATCCCGGGAAATGGCGCGAGCGTTACGAGCACGCTGGCGGCGGCCGCCTTGAGCAGATTGGCAATCGCTTCGCGCTCAAGCAGTGGATTGATCGCGCATACGATGCCGGTCGCCTGTCCGCCCCAGATCACGAAATGCGTTTCGGGAAGATTGGGCAACAAATAAGCGATCACCGACTGCGAATTCACGCCGAGGCGCGCGAACATGTTGGCCGTGCGCGTGATGTCACGGACCAGTTCGCGATAGGTCCAGCACTCCGCGTCGCGGTGCGCGTCGGCGGTCATGAAAAAGGAGAGGGCAGGGGCGGACGGATCGATGGCCGCACCGGCGCAGATCATCTCGTACGTGCTGGCCGGAAGGTCGGGCGGAAGGCCCTGCGCTTCGATCGCCAGCACGTCGTCCTGGGTCGCGATGCCGTTCATGCTGCTTCGTCCACGATTTCGTTACGTTGCACGCCCAGATCGATCGTTCCGTCGCGGCTCGCGATCCGGGCTTCGACGATATCTCCGGCCTTCAGATACTGCGCGCGTCCCGCCTGCACCTTCATGAACATCTTCCACTTGACGGATTCGGGAAAGAACGCAACGGCACGCTGCTTGAGCGGCGACGGGATGCTGAGTGCGCAGCCGGCCGGCGTGCCGGTCGCGAGCAGGTCGCCGGCGCGAAGGTCGTGCACGCCCGACAACTCGGTCAGTGTTTCCGCCGGACCATAGACGAGGTTCGATGTCGAGTCCTGCTGACGCACCGCGCCGTTGACGGTCAACGTCAGGTCGAGCGCCTTCAGCTTCGGGAAGTCACGCCGCTCGAGCAGGCACAGATAGGGGCCGACCGGGCCAAAGGTCCGGAAGCTCTTGCCCTTGTAGAACTGCATTTGCGGGATCTGGACATCGCGCGCGGAATAGTCGTTGACGATCACGGTGCCGGCGACATACTCGTGCAGGTTCGCGTCCGTGATCTGCCGGTGAGACGTGATGTCGCGTTTGAGGATGAGGCCGAGCTCGATTTCGTAGTCGAGAAACCGGACGTGCCGCGGTTTCACGACCCGTGAGTCGGCTGCGACGATGCAACTCGTCGCCTTCGTGAAGATCATGTTGAACTCTTTCGCGTCCGGATCCATGCCCGATTCGATCATGTGCCGACGATAGTTCGCGCCCTGGCAAACGAATTGCTGGTTGGCTGTCACCGGTGGCAGCCACTCCACGTCCGACTCCGGAATAGTCGATCCGTCGAGCGTGATGAGTCGCTCAACCGGATTCGCCGCGAGAAAGCTCGCGGTTGTTTCGAAGTCGCCGGGAATCGGCGTGACGGCGCCGTTGGCGACCACACCCCATTGGGCGCGGCCGTTATGCCGGAAGTGCAGGACATGCAGTGACATGAATTGTCTCTCGTGAGTCGAATGGGCGGTTGGGGATCAGGCGAACAGCTTCGCCAGGGTCAGCAGCTTGCTCAGCGTCAGATCGGGACTGCGGCGCAGGTTGCGAAACAGCGCCGCGAGGCTCGACGGCGTGAACCGGGGCTTCGTGAAGCTGCGCGGCATCGTCGGGCCCCACTGCGCCATCGCTTCGCGGCTGACCGCGTGCACGCCCGTCGGCTCGTCGGCCGTGAACAGGTCGCCGTCGCAATAGTGTTCGTGCTTGTCGCCCCACGGGTCCTGCCAGTAGTCGAAGATCTGGCTGCCCAGAATGTGCCGGCCGATGCCCCACGCGTGCGTCCACCCGTTGTCGCGGAGCATGCGCTGGCCCATGCCGACGGCATCGGCGTCGACCAGTTCGTATGCGCTGTGGCTATAAGTCGGCACGAACCCTTGGGCGAGCGCGAGCGTATGGTGATCGGCCGGCCTGTCGCCGAGGTCGAGCCGCATGAACGCAACCGCAGGGGAGCCGTCCGGCAGCACCTGGACATCGCTGGGGATGAACCCGAAATGCTGCGTGTACCACGCGCAGGTTTCCTGGTAGTCGGCGAGTTCGAGCACGACGTGCCCGAGCCGAATGATCTCGGGCGCGCGTGCCGGCGGCCGCTGCGTCTCGTTGATCCGCACGGGCGCGTCGACCGAGTTGAACGGGAGCGGAGCACGATGCGGCAACGTGTCGGCGAGTGTTTGGCCGGCAATCGCGTCGACCCGAAAACCCGACGGATCGACGAGCCGCACCCGGTGGCCGCCGCCGGGCCAGTCCGATGCCTCGACCTCCGACGCGCCAGGGACTTTGGCGAGCGCCTCCAGATCGGCACGACTGTCGACCCGCAATCCGAAGCCTACGAAGCGGGCCTTCGGCGCCTGGCGAACGACATAACAGAAGTGTGCGGTGCCCGTTCCACGCAGCAGCAATAGCGTTTCATTCCGCAACACCGTTCGGAGACCGAAGTCGTTGAGAAAGTGCTCGGCCTCGTCGAGATCGGGACGATCGAAGATCAGATAGGCGAGCGCCGACGCCTTCGTTGTGGGATGAGGGTGGCGAGCCGGTTGTGTGGTGGTCAGTTTCATGGAGGATGACAGTCAGGCGGGTCGATTGGTGCTCGCGAAGGCACACGCCGTCGCACCGAGGGGCTTGCCGCGCAACGGCAGGCATGCAATCGAATCGCGGCACGACGTGACTGGCCGGCCCGTGAATATTGCGAAGTCGATCGTCGATTTCGCATGGAGGCGGCGCTCCTCGTCGCAGGTGCCGGGAGTCCGCAGCGCTTCGTCGCCGAGTGCGATCGCGCGTGGGGCGACGCGTATCTCGGCAGCCTTGTCGACGATCAAGACGTCGACTTCGTGACGGGCCCGCCGATTGGCCATTGTGGGGCTGATTGCCCCGAATCCTGCGATCAGTGTGTCGAGCGCGAAAGGCAGCGCGCGCTCCGTTGAGGAGCGCGAGTTGTCGTTAAAGGACGCGCGTGCGCCCGTGTGCAGTTGTGTCTCCACCGTATCTCCATTCGTTGTTCGATCGGTTCTTGAGGGTTTGTCAGTCACCTTGTGTGACATTAAAGTCATAGATGATAATTTTGTCAATGTAGACGTTTGAATCTATACTTGGGCACGAACAAGCATCGGAAACGTCATGACGAATACACCGAGTCGCCGGACACCAAAGCGCTCCGCTCCAGAAGCATCCAGTCCAGCGGTCGCCGAAGAGCGTGAGCCGCGCGGCGCGCGCCGCAAGCGGGAGACCCGTGCCCGCCTGCTGGACGCCGCGCTCAGACTGATGGCGCAAAAGGGCATGGAAGGCGTCGCCATCAACGAGATCACCGAGGCCGCCGACGTCGGCTTCGGCTCGTTCTACAACCACTTCGAATCGAAGGAGGCGATCTACGCCACGCTGGTGGAATCGGTATTCGAGGAGTTCGCGGATTCGCTCGATCGCCTGGCCAGCGGCTTGTCCGACCCGGCGGAAATCATTTCCGTCGCGGTGCGACATACGCTGATGCGCGCGCGGCGCGAGCCGGTGTGGGGACACTTCCTGATACGCGAGGGCTTTTCGGCGCGCGTCCTGACGCTTGGCCTGGGTCAACGCCTGCTGCGGGACATGGAGCGCGGTATCGCCGAGAAGCGCTTCGTGGTCGCCGACCCATTCGTCGGCTTCCTTTCGATCGGCGGTACGGTGCTGACCGCAATTGCCGCCGAACTCAACTTCGTCGCTCCGGGCGCACCGGCAGCCGGTGTCCTCAAGGAACTCGGCTTCAGCGGAGAGCATTTTCCGGAACGCACGGCGGCGACGCTGCTGCATACGCTGGGGCTCAAGCGTGCGGAAGCCGAGAAGATCGCAAGCCGGCCGCTGCCCGTTGTGGATGCGGCCGAGACGGCGCAGTGACGCACCGGGGTGACGCAGGCGGCGGCGAGGCCACCTCGAGTGCTCGTGCGGTACACATCAGTTGACCGGGTCGATTAGCCGGTCGGGCACGGTCCAGCCGGCGCGTGTCGAAGACGGACAGCAGGGCATGCGCATCGCGGCGTACTACGTCGGCTCGTCGCGCCGTGCGCCAGTACGTAACAGCGCGACGCCGAGCACCGCCGCTAGTTCGGACGACGATGACATGCGGTCAGAGGGGGGCGCCGCGCCGCTTGCCGCGTTCGGTGGCGCGACCGGTTCGGCGTGCATGCTGTCCATGATCTGCTGGAATCCGGCATCGCGCAGCGCGTACAGATACACCTCGACCCACAGCGGGAAACATTCCCAGCCGGCGGCGATGTCCGCGGCGTCGGTGACGGTGCAGTAACCGTCGCCCTCCGGCGCCGCCAACCGAAGCCTCTTGATCATTCGATCATGGTCACGGCGAAGGATCTCGATCAACGGTTCACGCTTGTGTTCGAAGTGTGCATAGAACGCGCCGCGCGTGTAGCCGGCGCCCTCTGCGATATGTTCGACACTCGTATCGGCAAAGCCTTTCGCGATGAATAGTGCGCGAGCAGTGGCGATGAGCCGTTCGCGGGTGTCGAGCCTGCGTTGCTCGCGAGTGAGGCGCGTGCGTTTCATCCTGTGTTGTCCATGTTGGCGGAAATGATTGAAGCGGCGCAACACCGCATCCCGCGAAACGTCGGATCGACACAGGAAAAGAGCGCTGCGTCGGTCCGCTGTTCATCAGAACAATCTCTTGTAACGATGTGACTTGATCGTGCGAGAGCACCGGACCGCACAGCCGCTACCGAAACAAAGCCAATCGCCCGATTCGACTCACCGCGTCGTAGGGGCCAATTCAATCGACCAGTTGGTCC
Source organism: Burkholderia sp. BE17 (assembly GCF_009362305.1). Classification (NCBI taxonomy): domain Bacteria; kingdom Pseudomonadati; phylum Pseudomonadota; class Betaproteobacteria; order Burkholderiales; family Burkholderiaceae; genus Burkholderia; species Burkholderia sp. BE17. The sequence continues at coordinate 21,953 of NZ_WHNU01000017.1, read as the reverse complement.
GGCGCACCGCAATCGATGGCGGGTAGCGCGCTTCGACGATCGAGTGTTCACATGCGGCATCCGGCAGGCGGCGCAACGTGCGAGACTTCCGCACGGATTCCCGCGGCGATCCCAAGCGCGAGCGCATCGAGCGCGCGGCGATACGCATCGACGAGTGCATCGTAGCCCGCCGACGTATCGGCACGAACGATGCTGCGGCACGTCAGCGCCGGCAGTCCGGCCCCGGAACTCACGCTCCAGGCCGCGTCGAGCAGCACGTGCGACGCCGGCCACGACTCGACATGCTGCATGTCCACAGCGACCCGGTAGACAGGCGTGCCGTCCGGGTGGGCGACGCGGTGAACATCGATCGTGCCGAGCACGGACGCGACGCGTGTCGACAGTCCGTCGCGCATCTCGTCGCCGAGCGGCGCGGCCCAGCGCTCCTGCTCCAGGATGTCGGCGCGCTGGGGGGCGCGCTGCACGACGAGCCGGTTGCCGTCCGCCGGCGCCGCGACGTGCACGGCCTGAATGTCGATCAGCCACGCGGGATGCGCGGCGGTGGTCTCGACACTCGCATCGTCTGCCACCGCGAGGGTATGGAAATGCACCGGCGGCGAACCGCACGCGCTCAGCGCCGCGAGTGCGATGCACGTCGCGATGCGCGCCGACGTGCGAAGCCGATCAAACGAACGCGCTTTCATTGACGGTCCCCCTTGTTACCGAACAGCAGCGACTCGGGATGACGTTCCAGATAGTCCGCGAGCGCGTTCAACGACTGCAGCGTATGCGTGAGCGACTGCATCGCCTCATGCACGTCTGACTGCATTGGCGAATCCTGCCGCAACGTCGACTCCGCCGCGTTGAATGTGCGTTGCGCGGCGGCCAGCGTGTCGCGTGCCTGCGGCACGACCTGCTCGTCGAGGTGGCCGAACAACTGGTTCGCATGCGCCAGCGCGCCGTTCAGATTGTTGCCGATCCGGTCGAACGGAACCTGATCGAGCTTGCGCGCGATGTCGGCGATCTGTACTTGCAGTTCGTCGAGCGTATTGGGCACGGTCGGCAGCTCAACCGGCGTGCGGCGCGCGTCCACGCTCGCGCGCGACGCCTTCGGGAACATGTCGAGCGCTACGTAGAGCTGACCGGTCAGCAGGCTGCCCGTGCGCAACTGCCCGCGCAGCCCCTGGACCACCAGGTGCTCGATCAGTTCGTGGCCGCCGGCCGTATCGGGCGCGGGCAGCGCCGTATCGCTGTGCCGGCTCAGTCGCGACGGATACAGCGCCATCGTGACCTTCATGCTGAAGTTGCGCGAGTGTTCGTTGTACTCGATGCCGATGTTCGTGACCTGACCGAGCACGATGCCCCGCAGATCGACCGGCGCGCCGACCGACAGCCCGCGCAGCGACTGGTCGAAGCGCATGACGACCATCAGCGGCGTGCCGTCGGGGTCGCGCATCGCGTCGGCTTCGTCGGGGGCGAGCCGGAACGGCGCATTGTCGGCTGCCTGCGGCGCGTCCGGTTGTCCGGGTGGCGACTGAAACGCGAGACCGCCGACGATCACGGTAGCCAGCGACTGCGTGTTGAGTTTCAGGCCGCTCGAATCGAGCCGCAGATCCACGCCGCTTGCGTGCCACCAGCGCGTATTGGTGCCGACGTACTTGTCGTAGGGCGCGTTGACGAACACCTGCACGTCGACCCCGGTACCGCCGTTGTCGAGCGAGAAACCGACGACCTGACCGACCTGCAGATGCCGGTAAAACACCGGCGAGCCGATGTCGATCGAGCCGAGCGAGTCGCCATGCAGCCGATAGCGTCTGCCCTGCTGGTCTGCGGTGACGGCGGGCGGCGTCTCGAGACCGGTGAAATCGGTCTGCTTCTGCGGTGAGTGGCCGAGATCCGCGCCGATGAATGCGCCGGAGAGCAGCGTGCCGAGACCGGAAATGCCGGTGGCGCCCACGCGCGGTCGGACGACCCAGAAGCGCGTGTCGCGGTTCGCGAAGCGTGCGGCGTCGCGCGTCAGTTGAATGCTGACGATCACGCGCTTGAAGTCGGGAGTGAGCGTAATGGTCTGGACCGAGCCGATATCGACGTCCTTGTAGCGGACCTTGGTCTTGCCGGCTTCGAGGCCTTCGGCGTTGGCGAACGTAACCGTGATCGTCGGGCCGGTCGCGGCAACGGTCCGGATCACGAGCGACAGCCCGATCAGTGCGCACAGGAGCGGCACGATCCAGACGAGAGGCGGAATCCAGCGGCTGCGCGGCCGGATCTCAGGTGGGGGAAAATCAAACGGAGACATCGTTTTGGAATTCGCGAGAAAGTGGGCGGAGCCGGTTCAGGGTTGGTGATTGGCGGCGGCCGGGCGCGGCGCACCGTCCCAGATGAGCCGCGGATCGAACTGCATCGACGCGCACATGGTCAGCACGACCACGGCGCCGAACGCGAGCGCGCCGGGGCCGGGTGTGATGTCGGCGAACGAGCCGAAATGCACGAGTGCGATCGTCAGCGCGACGACGAATACGTCGAGCATCGACCAGCGGCCTACGCGCTCGACCAGCCGATGCAGCCGGGCTCGTTCGAGCGGCCGCCATTGCACGCCGCGATGGGCGGCGATCGCCTGAAATGCGAGGATCGCGAGCTTGAGCATCGGGACGAGCACACTCGCGATGAACACGATAGCGGCGAGCAGCCAGTCGCCGGACGTCCAGAAGTACGCGACGCCGCCGAGGATCGTGTCGTCCTCGGCTCGGCCGAGCGAGGTCGCGTGCATGACCGGCAACAGGTTCGCCGGGATGTAAAGCAGGGCGGCGGCGGCGACGAGCGCGCCGGTGCGGGCGGCGCTGCGCGGGCGGCGTGCGTGCAGCGGCGAACCGCAGCGCGTGCAGCGCTGGCCGCACGCGTGGACCGGCTGCACGCGTGCGCAGTGGTGACAGGCGATCAATCCCGCGGTGCGGGCCGTCATGCCCGCCGATCCGCTGCTTTCGGTTGTCCGGGGCGACGTATGTCGCGTCATGTCGGGGCGGGGCGGTTTCGTATGGTCGGCGTCGCCTGGCTGCAGCGCGGCGAGTTCGTCGTGCGCCTCCCACAGTCCGGCCGGTTCGATCGTCGACAGCAGGCAGAGCATCACGGTAAGCCCGGCGAACGCGAATAGCGCAGGCCCGGCGAGTACGTGTGCGAGGCTCATTAGTTTGACGATCGTGATGAGCACGCCGAGCATCAGCACCTCGACCATGCTCCACGGCCGCAATCGGTGAATGCCGCGCAGCACCGACGCGAAGTGGCGCGGTACGCGGCCCGCACGCAACGGCACGAGCAGGTACAGCCATGCGGCCAGCTCGAGTATCGGAAACAGCATCGTCGTGCAGAACACGAGCGCAGCCACCAACGGCTGATCGTTCGACCATAGCGCGCGAACCGCGTCGCCGAGCGTCGCGTGCGACGCAATGCCGGCGGCATCGAGCGCTACGATCGGGAAGGCCTGCGCGATGCAACACGTCACCAGCGCGGCAACCGTCAATGCGCACATCCGGTCGAGGGATCGGCGGCCGTGCGCCGCACCGCTCACGCGCGCGCGGCATCTAGGGCAGTGTGCCGTCAGTGCGCGCAGGCGCGGCGGACGCTGAAACAGCAGGTCGCATTCGTGGCAGGCGACCAGGTTGTCGAATTTCATCGGGAATCAATCATGCGGGTAACGAAGGCGCGGCACCGCGCGATGCACGGTATGCCGGGCATCGGGCTTCGGGATTGCGGACCGGTGCGACCCGAAGGCGCCGGCCGGTCCGCCGACTCAAGCAGCGGCTACTGCCGGGCCGCGACCGTCGTGCCGGTGTCGGGCGGCAGTTCGCCCATTGCCTGCAGCAGTGCCGCCGTATCGGTCATCCGGCGGCTCGCGGCACGCACCGCATCGAGTTCCGCGTTCAGATAGAGCTGCTCGCTCGACCGTTGCGCGGACATCGGTACGGCACCCAACGTGCGACGTTGCGCCGTTTCGTGGAACGCCTCGCCTGCCGCGCGCGCCGCGAGTTCGTTCGCGGCCAGCGCTTGCGCGTCGTTGTCCAGCGCGGCGAGCGAATCGGCGACGTCGCCGAACGCGGACAGCACCGCCGCCTTGTACTGCAGCACTGCGGCGTCGTATGCATCGCGCGACGCCCGCCGGTGCGCCAGCAGCGCACCGCCGTGGAAGATCGGCTGCGACAGCCCGGCACCGACGGCCCACAACCCGCCCGCGCCCGACAACAGCGCTGGCCAGCTGAAGCCGCCGCGCCCCATCGTCGAGGTGAGCGACAGGCTCGGGAACAGTTGGGCGGTCGCCTCGCCGACGTCCGCTGATGCCGCCTTCACGGCTGCCGCGGCCGCGCGGATGTCCGGGCGTGCCTTCAGCAGGTCGGACGGCACCGCCACTGGCACATGTTCCGGCAGCGACAGGCCGGTGAAGGAGGGGACCGGCGGCGGTGCGTCGGGCGTGCGGCCCAGCAGGATCGCCAGCGCGTGAACCGCGCTCGCGCGTTGCTGGCGCAGCGGCGGCAGCGTCGCGGCAAGCGACGCCGAGCCCTGCGTCGACGCCAGCGCTTGCACATGGGATACCGCACCGAGCGTGTAACGCTGCCGGTCTTCGAGTGCGGATGCCTCGGCGACGGCGACCAGGCGCTCCGTCAGCAGGATCTGGCGGTCGAGCGTCGCGGCGCGGATGGCGGTGCCGACGATGTTGGCCGCCAGCGCACGCCTTGCCGCTTCGAGCTCGCAACCGCGCACGTCGACGCGCGCGGCGCTCGCCTCGTTCGCATATCGCGTCGCGCCGAACAGGTCGAAGGTGTAATGCGCCTGCAGTTGTCCGACGAAGACGTTGTAGCGCAGGCTTTGCGCGCCCGCGCCGGAGATGTCCGGTGTGCGCGTGCGGGCCACCTGCGCGTTTGCGTCGATCGACGGCAGCGTCGACGCGCCGATCTGCGCGCGCAGTTCCTCCTGGGCGGCGGCGAGCGTCTTTTCCGTCGCGGCCAGCGTCGGGTTCGCGCGCAGCCCTTCGTCGACCAGCGCGTCGAGCGCGCTGGAGCGATACAGGCGCCACCATTGCGGGACGGGCGCGGAGCCGACGTCGAATTGCTGCGCGACGCCCGCCGCCTCGGCGGTGCGCGACGCCTGAGGCGTCGCGTCGTAGTGCGCCGGCGACGGCATCGCGGGCGGCGTACTGCTCGGGGCCATCGCACAGCCGCCCAGGCCAAGCGCCGCGCTGGCGGCCAGCATCGATGTGATACGAGAGGGTTTCATCAGCATGTCTCCGAGGACGCGACGTCCAGTGCGCGCGACTCGCGTTCGTCGGCGCGCACCTTGAAGCAGGTCGCGTAGAGCGCCGGCAGGAAGAAGATGGTCAGCACCGTCGCGATCGTGATGCCGCCCATCAGCGCGGTGGCCATCGGGCCGAAGAAGCCGGAACGCAACAACGGAATCAGCGCGAGCACGGCGGCGGCAGCAGTCAGCATGATCGGCCGGAAGCGGCGCACGGTTGCGCCTACGATCGCAGCGAAGCGTGGCTGGCCGGCCGCGATGTCCTGGTCGATCTGATCGACCAGGATCACGGAATTGCGCATGATGATCCCGAACATCGCGATCACGCCGAGCAGCGCGACGAAGCCGAACGGCTTGCCGAACAGCAGCAGTGCGGCGACCACGCCGATCAGGCCGAGCGGCGCCGTCAGCACGACGATGAAGGTGCGAGAGAAACGCTTGAGCTGGATCATCAGCAGCGTCAGCACCGCGATGATCATGAGCGGCATCTGCGCATTGATCGACGTCTGGCCCTTCATGCTTTCCTCGGCCGCGCCGCCGACCTCGATCCGGTAACCGGACGGCAGCGTGGCGCGCAGCGTCGCCAGTGCGGCGTCGAGGTCGCGCGTCACGCCGATGCTCGGCGCTTCGCCGCGCACGTCAGCTTGCACGGTGACCGTCGGCTGGCGGTCGCGTTCCCAGATCACGCCATATTCGAGCGTGTCGCGCACATGGCCGATCGTGCCGAGCGGCACCGAGCCGTGCGGCGTCGGGATCGCCAGGCCGGCGAGCCTCGACGGATCGATGCGTTCGCTTCTTGGGGCACGCAGGTCGACGTCGATCAGCTTGTCGCGCTCGCGATATTGCGTGACGGTGTAGCCGGACAGCGTCATCGCAAGGAAACCCGATACGTCTTCCGACGTCACGCCGAGCTGGCGTGCCTTGAGTTGGTCGATCTCGAACGAGACCGACCGCTCGGCCGGTTCGTCCCAGTCGAATTGCACGTTGCGCGTACGCGCGTCGGCGCGGACCTTGTCCGCCACTTTTTCGGCGATGCCGCGGACGGTGGCGATATCGTCGCCGCTCACCCGGAACTTGATCGGGAAGCCGACGGGCGGCCCGTTCTCGAGCCGCGCGACGCGCGTGCGCACGGTCGGGAAGCGGCTTGCGAGCGTCGTTTCGAGCCAGTGCGACAGCCGGTCGCGCGCCTCGACATCCTTGGCCGTAATCACGAACTGCGCGAAGTTCGGCTGCTGGAGCTGTTGATCGAGCGGCAGATAGAAGCGCGGCGCACCGGTGCCGACGAAGTCGACGACGTGATCGATTTCAGGCCGGCCGTCGAGCACCTTTTCGAGCCGCTTTGCTTCACGTAGCGTCGCATCGAACGACGCGCCTTCCGGCAAGCGCATGTCGACGAGCAGTTCGGGCCGCTCGGAATTCGGGAAGAACTGCTGCGGCACGCGCGTGAACGCGGCCATCGCGATCGCGAACAGCACGGCGGTGACGCCGAGCACCACCCAGCGGCGCTCGATGCAGACCGAGATCCAGCCGGACAGCCGGCGGTAGAAGCCCGTGTCGTACACGTCGTCGCCATGCGCGTGACCGTCGCGATGCGCGTGCTCGGGCAGCATGTGATAGCCGAGCAGCGGCACCAGCACGACGGCCGCGAACCACGACACGATCAGCGAGATGGCCGACACCTCGAAAATCGAACGCGTGTATTCGCCGGTGCTCGATTTCGCGAGCGCGATCGGCAGGAAGCCCGATACCGTGACGAGCGTTCCGGTCAACATCGGGAACGCCGTGCTCGTGTACGCGAATGCCGCCGCGCGGGCACGGCTCCAGCCCTGCTCGAGCTTCACCGCCATCATTTCGACGGCGATGATCGCATCGTCCACCAGCAGCCCGAGCGCGAGCACCAGCGTGCCGAGCGACACCTTGTCGAGGCCGATGCCGAACGCGTGCATGCACAGCGCCGTCACGGCGAGCACGATCGGGATCGTGATGACGACGACCATGCCCGTACGCAGGCCGAGCGAGACGAGGCTGACCACGAGCACGATCGCGACGGCTTCGCCGACCGCTTCGACGAAGTCGTCCACCGAGTGCTTGACGGCATGCGGCATGCTGGACACCGCGGCCAGCTTCAGACCGGCCGGCAAGGCGGCCTGCAACTCGCTTGCCTTCGCATCGAGCGCCTTGCCGAGGTCGATCACGTCACCGCCTTTTTGCATCGTGACGCCGATACCGAGCACGGCGTGGCCGTTCGCACGCATCTGCGTGACCGGCGGATCGTCGTAGCCGCGCGTCACCTTCGCGACGTCGCCGAGCCGGAACGTCCGGCCGTTTACGGTGATCAGCATGTCGGCGAGCGCCTGTGTGTCCTTGAATGCACCGCTCGGTCGTACGAACACGCGATCGTCGGCCGTCGCGACCGTGCCTACCGGGGCGACGGCGTTTTGCGAGTCGATGGCCTGCGCGAGCTGCTGCGGTGTGATTGCGAGGCGCGTCAGCTGCGCATTCGAGATCTCGACGAACACGTGCTGGGCGGGATCGCCGAAGTAGTCGACCTTCGCGACGCCCGGCACGCGCAGCAGCACGGTGCGCAGCTTGTCCGCGTAGTCGTGCAGTTGCGCGGGCGAGTAGCCGTCGCCTTCGAGCGAATAGATGTTGGTGTAGACGTCACCGAATTCGTCGTTGAAGAACGGGCCGACCGTTCCCTTCGGCAGCGTCGCGCGGATGTCGCCGACCTTCTTGCGCACCTGATACCAGGTTTCCGGCACCTGGTCGACCGGCGCCGAATCCTTCATCGCGAAGAAGATCATCGACTCGCCGGGGCGCGAATAACTCTTGATGTTGTCGACGTAAGGCGCGGCCTGAAGCTGACGGCCGATCCGGTCCGTGACCTGTTCCTGCACTTCGCGCGCAGTGGCGCCCGGCCAGTACGTCTGGATCACCATGGTGCGGAACGTGAACGGCGGATCCTCCGACTGCGCGAGACGCGTATAGCCGATCACCCCGAAGATCGTCGCGAGACCGATCAGGAAGATCACCAGCTGCTGGTGCTTCAGCGCCCATGCGGAGAGATTGAAGCCGCCGTCGTCGCTCGAGGCGGCGCCGGTTCGCGCGTCGTGCGCGCCGTCCGGCGCGTGCCGATGTTCTGGGGCGTTCATGACGGGAAGTCCTCCGCATGCAGCGGCGGCACGACGCGCACATGCTGGCCGGCGCTGATCGTATGGACGCCCTGCATCACGACGCGCTCGTCGTCCGCCAGGCCCGACGTGACGGAGATCGTTCGCTCGTCGTAGCGGCCGACCGACACCGGACGCAGTTCCAGCGTGTCGCTGCCTTTGCGGACGACCCAGACGGCCGGTGCTTCGGCGCGATGAAAGAGCGCGGTGGCCGGCAGCGTGATCGCGTGGTCCGCGGCGGCGTCGACGGTGCCGTCGAACGCGATGCTCGCGGTCATGCCGGAACGGACGTCCGGCCCCGGCGCAATCAGCGTCAGCTTCACGCGCCACGTGCGGCTCTGCGGATCGGCGGCTGCCGCGATTTCGCGCACGCGGGCGTCGAGGACCTTGCCCGGCAGTGCCGTCAGACTGACGTGCGCGACGCGGCCGATCGCGAGATCGCGCAGATCGCGTTCCGAGACGTCGCACACGATGTCGAGATCGCCGCTCCAGTCGAGATGAAACACCGCCTGGCCGGGCTCGACGTTCTGCCCGGTATCGGCGTCTTCCGACGTGATGACTCCGTCGTGGTCCGCGACCAGCGTGGCATAGCGCAGGTGATCGCCGGCGAGCGCCATTTGCGCGAGCGCGGAATCGCGTTGCGCGACCGCCGACGCATAAGCGTCCTGCGTTGCCTCGAGCTGTGCGGGTGCGATCAGGTTGGCCTGGGCCTGCGCGCGGTCGCGATCCAGTTGCTGTTTCGCGTAGCCGACGCGATGCTCAGCGCCATCGAGCTGTGCGCGTGCATTCAGCAGCGTGTTGTGCAGATCGGCCGGATCGAGCATCGCGAGCGCCTGGCCTGCCTTGACCGTGTCGCCGATTCGCACGCGCCGCTCGGCGATCTTGCCGCCGACCCGGAACGACAGCGGCGTCGAATATCGTGCCTGAACCTGCGCGGGCAGCACGCGCTGCGCCGCGCCGTTGTCCGCATGAACCGCCAGCGCGACCACCGGTTGCAATTCAGGCGCGGGGGCCTGGTGCGAGTGGCAAGCCGTCAGAAGAATCGCACTGCAGGCGAAAACGATCGGCGCCCGCCGAACCGGCGGCGCGATGCGTGTCAGAAACCGGCGCGTTGAAGTCCGCGCGTTAGGACCGGGTGATTTCACGATGTTTCCAAGACTAGTAAGGGGGCCAACTGAAAATGATTCGGCGACCACGGCGGGGCGCCCGGTTAGCGCAAGCGCGTTCCGGCTTCGTCGCCGGCTGCGATCCTGCGTATAAATAAGTACTCCGATGTTTGTGATGCAAATCGCCGAGGTTGCCGACATGCCCATACCCATGCACTGCGATGGCCGCCGACCTGCCGACGGATCGATCGCTTCGGCGGCGCGGCCGGCCGACAGAACCTGGCGATGCCGTACATCGCCGTCGCCGGGTGTCCGCGCGGGGCGCACGACTGGATAACGAACCGACTGCAACGGCCTGCACCGGCCATGGACGCGCTGGCGTTTCCCGCTACCGCGCGTCGGACACTGTGTTGCCACTGGAACCCGGCACCGCGATTTCCGAGATTAGACTCATAACTGATAATATTGTCAAGTATGAGTGAGTCATCTAGAATTTCGGCATGCAGAAAATTCTTTCGGATAACGGAGACGCGCTCATGGACCGAACGGTCGGGCCCCGTCGCCCAGACGCCTCCATCGGGGAAGCGGAGCATCGCCAACCGCGCGGAGTTCGCCGCAAGCAGGCGACGCGCATGCGTTTGCTGCAGGCAGCGTTCACGCTGATGGCGGAAAGGGGGAGGGATAACGTGGCGATCAGCGAGATCACCGAGGCCGCGGATGTCGGGTTCGGTTCGTTTTACTACCACTTCGAATCGAAGGAAGGCATCTTCGCCGCGCTGACGGAGTGGGTGTTCGACGATTTCGCGGACAGGCTCGAGCGACTCGCGGCCGACTTGTCGGATCCCGCCGAGGTCGTATCCGCATGCGTGCGCCACACGCTGATGCGAGCGCGCCGCGAACGCCTATGGGGCCGGTTCCTGATGCGGGAGGGTTTCTCGGCGCGCGCTCTCGATCACGGGCTGGGTCAGCGTTTGCGGCGGGACAGCGAGCGCGGGATTGCGGCACGCCGGTTTGTCGTCGGCGATCCGTTCATGAGCGTGCTCGCTATGACGGGAACGATTCTCGCGGCGATCGCGGTGGAATTTCACGCGACCGACACGGCCACGGACGGAAGCGGGAAGCGGGTGGGCGACGAGGACGGTTTCCCGGAGCGGGCCGCGGCGGTGGTATTGCAGACGCTCGGCCTGACGCGTGCCGAGGCGCAAGACGTGGCGAATCGACCGCTACCGCCGGGCGATTTCGCCACGACGGGAGGCGGTTGAGCGGCGGTAGCCGCCGACGCAGGTCGGGCCGCTCCGGTCAGGCCGAGGAAGTCGAAGATTTACGGATCCTTAAGCACGTCGCGAGCGAGATCCGATTGTGGAGGCGGCAACCGGGGTGGTCTTGATATCCGTGCAATTTTCCGGTTAGAGCGATCTAGGCTGCATGTGGCGTTCCAGACTGCCCCCAATAAAAATTGGTTTCAAATCAAATGGTTGCTGTCTGGGTGCCAAGCCCTGCGTTTCCCGTACCCGCCTGCGACGGGCGCCACGCTGTCTGGAAAGGCTTGCAACGCTCGAGCAGCGACGCTGCTTTTCAATCGGCGCTCCGTCTAGGTCCTAGTGTGCGTGTCGATTGAAAAGTGGGAAACGGCAACTTGCCTCAGATCCAGGTCGACTCTGCCAAAGATCATCGGAATCGGCCGCGGCTCTTGTTACACGAGGCATTCAAGCGAACTGCCAGATTCTGTACGAAATGGCGATTACCTCTAGAAGTGAGAGGCCGAATCGACGCCGGTTCAGCCTCTCTTCGATCAACTGCCTGGGGGTTGATGATCAACAAGCCGTCAATGTTTTATCTGAAGGCGATCCATTTCCCAGGGTTTTTTACATACGGTTTCATCCACGCTGGCAACGTAATCACGAACGCGGGAGGCGACACCGGACTGACCGGCTTTACCGGGGGAATCACAACGGGGGGAACAACCGGCGGCAGGGTCACTGCCGGTGGAGTCACCACGGGCGGAGTCACCGGCGGCGGAGTCACCACGGGCGGAGTCACTGGCGGCTCAACTGGAGTTCTGAGTTGCCTGTAGTAGTTTTCCCGTGACGACAACCTTTAATGCTTCCATGTCGAGCATTGCCTCGGCCAGCAACTTCTTCAGCCGCGCGTTCTCAGCCTCCAGGTCCTTCAGCCGGCGTGCGTCCGAGACTTCCATGCCGGCGAACTTCGCGCGCCAGGTGTAAAAACGAAGCATCACTGAACCCGTGCTTCCTGCACAGTTCCTTGACCGGCATACCGGCCTCGGCTTTCTTCAGAAACCTGATGATTTGCTGTTCCGAAAAGCGCTTCTTCATGTTCGTCTTCTTCTCAGAAAACGAACTTTACTAGACTCCGGATGGCCCTGTTTGCCGGGGGCAGGTCAAAATGGCTACAAGAAACGTCTCTGGTCACTCCCGTGGGTTACTCACCCATGACAGTGCCGTCGAAGGCCGTGAATTCGGTAGCGTGTGATGCACCAAGCGATCTCGCGCGTTCATCCCGGATTATTTACTGCCCGGGTCCGGATGGAAGGCTGCACGCGTCCGGTTCGATTTCGTCCCGTCTGCCGGCGAGGTACTGTTGCCAAGGAGTGCCAGCAGCCTTTGTATATCGGTTCGATCTGCCTTCGAATCGGGAATGAATGCGCAGTACGGATGGCCGAGTCGAATCGACACGGGGGACAATGCGATCAGCCGACCGGCCTCCAGGTCGGTCCGAGCCATGACCTGCTGCCCAAGTGCCACGCCCAACCCCATGCGCGCCGACGAGATCGCGAGGCTGGAAAGCCCGACTCGACGTCCCCGCGATGAATCCGGATGGCGGTCACTTCCGGTCTTGGAAAACCAGTCTCCCCATGTTGGGTGCGATGCGTAGTTGGGGCCCCAGTTGGTATGGATGAACATGCTCTCATGGAGTTCGCTCAAGCTGAACTCATTGTTCCCGTATTTGTACCAGAACTCGGGCGCGCACACTGGCACAACCTCGTCATGGACGAGTGGAATCACCTCGAGCGCAGGGTAATGATAGTCGCCGTAGCTGATCCGGAGATCGATGTTCTGCCGGGCCAGATCAACCGGGTCGTCTTCCACGCGGATGTCGATCGCCATTTGCGGGAATACCTCGATCAGCTCCGCCAGTTTGGGTGCCAGCCACATTTCCGCTAACGAAAAAGGCACGCTCACAACGAGCCGCGTCCGAAGTTCCCCTTCAAGAATGCGCGAGGTCATGGCTGCTATGTCACTGAGCGCCCTTGAGGTCTGGGGGTAGATCGCCAGACCTGCATCCGTCAGCGCAATGCGGTTGCCGTTTCGCGTGAACAGCTGTTTGCCCAGAAACGCTTCGAGATTGCGAACCTGCAGACTGACCGCGGTCGATGAGACCCCCAATTCCACTGCCGCCAGAGCAAAACTGCTCGTCCTGGCCGCGACTTCAAAGGCTTTCACGGCGTTCAGTGGTGGGAGTCTTGGCATTTAGGTCTCTTCAGAAAGTTTTTCTGGGGTGAGCATAACAATTTTTGCCGTTGATGCAGAGATTTTGTCGCCATATTTTTTCTCCTCATCCTATGAGGAGACGACAGTGCAGAACATTATTGATCTTGAGCGGTACCCGCTGGACCGGGTGGGCAGCGTCGAGTGGACGGCGCTTCTCGAGAAGTCCATTGCCGAGCTGGATGCCACCGGCATGTTCAATCTCGAGGGCCTGTTGCGACCGGGTGTGGCCGAACGAGCCGTCGCGGAAATCCGACCGGTGATGGACACTCGGTCTCACACGCACAAGCGGATGCACAACATCTACTTCAAGCCCGAGATTCCGGAGCTTGAGTCGGGTCATCCGGCGCTGCGCAAGGTCGAGACGATCAATCACACGGTGTGCGCCGATCAGATTCCCGGCAGTATCATCCTTGCCGTCTACGGGTACGCACCGCTGGTGCACTTCCTCGCCGCAGCAATGCACAAGGCGTCGCTTTATGTCATGCAGGATCCGCTGGCGCGCGCCAACGTGATGTCCTATCGTGCAGGCGAAGCCTTGAACTGGCATTTCGACCGTTCCGAATTCACGACCACGCTGCTGCTTCAGGCTCCGGAGATGGGAGGGGAATTCGAGTATCGGTCCGATCTCCGGTCGGACACCGATCCGAATTTCGATGGCGTCGCGGATCTGCTCGAAGGGCGCGACCCGCAAGTCAAGCGCCTTCGCCTGACGGCCGGCACCCTGAATGTATTCCGGGGCAAGAACACCGCGCACCGAGTCACTCCCGTCCAAGGGAGCCAGGATCGCATGATTGCTGTATTTTCGTACTACGAAAAGCCCGGTGTGATGTTCAGCGAGGAGGAGAAGATCGGTTTCTACGGCCGCGCGGCATAGCGTGCTTCACTGGCCCCGCCTTGGATAGCGCGGTAGACCCACCTATGGATGGCCTGACTCTGTTCGAGGCGCTGTTGACGCGTAGCATGTGATGGAGTGCGAACGAAATTGCATCATTTTCAGGTGCCTGCTTGAGCTCTCTCGCTGTCGGCATTCGCGCTGCGCTTGCGCAAGCAAAGGAAGGCGGGCCGTGAGGAAGTTGGCGCCACATATTTAAACCGTACCGAAAATTCAAAACAGCCGCGGCGCCGGACTGAATGGATCGAAGTTGCCGGTGACAATCACGGCAAACCGATTTTTCTACCAAAAAAGAGGAGATTGACATGAAAGGAAAAGGCAAAGCGGTAGGTACGCTGATCACCTGTGCCGTGCTTGGCGCGGTCGCCATGTTCACCGCTTCGGCGCAGGCGAAAGACTGGACGTCGGTGACGATCGCGACTGAAGGGGCCTACGAGCCGTGGAACATGACGTTGCCGGGCGGCAAGATTGGTGGTTTTGAGCCGGAACTGATGCAAAACCTGTGTTCGCGCATCAAACTCGAATGCAAGCTTGTCACGCAAGACTGGGACGGCATGATCGCGGGTCTCCAGGCAGGAAAATTCGACGTCTTGATGGACGCGATCATGATCACGCCCGAGCGTCAGAAAGTCATTTCGTTTTCGCGGCCTTACGGCAATACGCCAGCCGTTTTCGTGTCGACTGATCCGAAACTGCTATCGAAGGTGACCGGGGCAGGTGAAACCGTCAAGCTGACGGGCGCCCCGAGCACCGACAGGCCCGCTATCGATTCGCTTCGCCAGGCACTGAAAGGCAAGACGATCGGCATTCAGACCGGCACGGCCTACACCACCTTTATCGATGCCAATTTCAAGGATAGCTCCACCATTCGCGAATACAAGACGGCGGCCGAGCACGATCTCGACCTCGTGGCAGGTCGCATCGATGTCGCGTTCGACGACGCGACTTACTACGCCGCCGCGCTCGCGAAACCGGGCAACAAGTCCCTGGCATTGACCGGACCGAAGATCGCAGGCCCCGTGTGGGGGCCGGGCGAAGCACTCGCGTTCCGTCAGGGCGATTCCGATCTGAGGACGAAATTCGACGGAGCGATTGCAGCAGCCATCGCCGATGGTACGGTAAAGCGGCTGTCCGAAAAGTGGTTCAAGGTCGACGTTACGCCGTGAGCGGCTGAGCGGATTTGACAACATCGAGGTCCGGTGCGGCATGTGCCGCCCGGTCGGCATGCGTCGGAGTGCAACACGCGGTTTTCTTCGAGCCACCAGGAATGGAACAGGAATTGAGTGTCAACAGGACTACGGATCGCCGCGCGATCCTTCTCGACCAACCGTTGGACTGGCACGAAGTCGCCGCGATTGCGGCGGGTGCCGAACTTGTCCTGTCGGAAGGCGCGCGGGAGCGAATCTCGACGGCGCGCAGGTTGGTCGAGGAGATCGTCGAGCGCGGCATTCGCGCTTACGGCGTGAATACCGGCGTCGGTGCGCTATGCAACGTGATCGTATCGCCGGCCAATCAGCGACAGTTGTCGCGCAATATCCTGATGAGTCACTCGGTGGGCGTTGGCGCACCGCTTGGCACAAAGGAAACGCGAGCGATCATTGCAGTGGCCGTCAGCAATTTCGCACATGGGCACTCCGGTATCAGACTGGAGGTGGTCGAGCGTTTGGTCGCGATGCTCAATTCGAATTGCTTGCCTGAGGTGCCCGCGTTTGGTTCGGTAGGGTATCTCAGCCATATGGCGCACGTCGCGCTGGTGTGCATCGGAGAAGGCTTCGCCCGCGACTTCGGCAGTTCCGCGGGCGGGCGGGCGGCGGGTGAACGGATCAGCGGCGCCGAAGCGCTGCGACGTCTCGGCTTCGAGCCGCTCGTGCTCGAAGCGAAAGAAGGATTGAGCCTCGTCAACGGCACGCCGTGCGTGACCGGTTTGGCGGCGCTCGCACTGGCGAACGCGGAACGTCTGCTTGATTGGGCCGATGTGATCGCCGCGATGACCTTCGAAAATCTGCACGGACAACTCGCCGCCTTTGATGCCGATGCGCTTGCGTTACGCGTCTCGCCAGGTTTGTCGGTGGTCGGTGCACGCCTGCGTACGCTCCTCGCCAACAGTGGCATTCTCGCGGATTCGCGCGGCGCGCGCACGCAGGATCCGCTGAGTCTGCGCACGATTCCGCACGTGCATGGCGCTGTGCGCGACGTATTCGCCATGACTGCGGAAGTGGTGAACCGGGAGTTGGCTTCGGTGACCGACAATCCTGTCGTTGCCGGCACGCCCGATGCCCCTCGAGTCTATTCGCAGGCCCATGCGGTCGGCGCGGCGATTGCGCTCGGGATGGACAACCTTGCCACCGCAATGGCCGAAGTCGGGGCGATGGCTGAGCGCCGAATCGACCGCCTGGTCAACCCGCTGGTGAACGGTCTGCCGGCCTTTCTGGCGGATACGAGCGGGACATGCTCCGGTTTCATGATTGCGCAATACACGGCGGTGTCGCTTGCCTCGCAGAACCGGCGTCTCGCGATGCCGGCGAGTCTCGATGGCGGCATAACCTCCGGGCTGCAGGAAGACCACCTGTGTCACGCGACTCCCGCCGCGCTCAAGACGCTAGACATCATTGAAAACGGCAAGCAGATCTTCGCGATAGAGATGCTCGCCTCGGCACAGGCGTTCGACTTGCAGGCGAGTCATGCGTCACCGGCACCGTTGACCCACTCGGTGTGGCAGCGCGTGCGCCAGCTTGTGTCGCGATATCGCGATGATCGA
Organism: Burkholderia sp. BE17; assembly: GCF_009362305.1. Classification (NCBI taxonomy): domain Bacteria; kingdom Pseudomonadati; phylum Pseudomonadota; class Betaproteobacteria; order Burkholderiales; family Burkholderiaceae; genus Burkholderia; species Burkholderia sp. BE17. The sequence goes on along the minus strand of NZ_WHNU01000017.1, from coordinate 5,256 downwards.
CCGCTTGCGGGCGACATCGCAGTCGCATGCCGATTGCTTGATGAAGCCCCGCCGTTGATCCGGTTGGTCGCAGGTGAGACGCGCTCGCCTGCAGATATACAGGTCGCACGACCGGACGCCCGGTGTGCCGATGGGCCGGCGGAGCGTGGCGAAGCCGACCTTCTGTCACACGGCCAATTGTTGCCGGCGGCGTCCTCATTCGCCTAAAACTATCGCTCACTCCAACCACTTACAGGGGATCCGGATAAGGATCGTTGCTACGCACGGCAACAACACGATCGATATTGGACGCTCGCCAGGAGTGTTGGATATCCGCGAACACACATACCTATTGGCGTGGCTCGGTGTTCATTCCGAGCGACCGATGCGCCACTTCTGACGGTCCGATGCAGGCATCGATGGAATACGGGGGAATGCCGTTGCACGCGGTATGGCTATACGATCAGATCATTCGCATATCTATTTATATATTGATAAGTGTAGCTAAACGATATTTATTAAATGTGCGATTGCATATGAAGAAACAGTAGGCCGGTTAGTGGTTTCCCGTGTTTTGACGTGTTTTTCGACAAAGTTGTTGCCGTCTACTTTTTCTCGCGCAATCTTGCATATACACGATCGCGGCGAATTATCAGTAAATATTTCGCTCGAGAATTTTTCGAAATGCGAGAGAGGGGGCGGATACGGCAGAAAACTTGATGTTTGTATAAAAGCTGACTTATGCGCTGCTCCGGAGAGTGAACATGCATCCCGATGCGGGTTCAGGCGAAGGAACGGACGGCGGCGTCCACGGGCGCCACAGCATCACGATCGTTGCATGAGCGCGTGAGACGACGATTGAACTTTCAAATGAATTACCCAACGAGCAGGTGATGAACATGACGTTATACGAGATGCTTGGGTTTGGACCGGATGGCTGGGGAAGCGTGCTCCTGGCCGCTGCGTTGCTGACTGTCGGATTGACGCTCGCCGCGCTTACGGTCGGTGCCGTGTTCGGTGCACTGGTCGCGGCGGCCAAGCTGTCGCGCAGCCGCGCGTTGCGCGTGACGGGTGACTTTTACACGACGGTTTTTCGCGGCATCCCCGAGCTGCTCATCATCTATCTGTTCTATTTCGGCGGGTCGACGCTCATCACCGCAGTAGGGCAGATGTTCGGCGCCCAAGGCTTCATCGGTGTACCGCCGTTCTTGGTCGGCGCTTTCGCGACTGGAATGATCTCGGGTTCGTACCAAGCCGAGGTTTATCGCGCCGCGGTACTCGCCGTGTCGCCCGGCGAAATCGAAGCGGCCCGCTCGATCGGCATGCCAACCCCGATGCTGTGGCGCCGCGTGCTGATCCCGCAGGTCGTGCGTTTTGCCTTGCCGGGCATCGGCAACGTGTGGCAGGCGAGCCTGAAGGATTCCGCGCTGATTTCCGTGACGGGACTTGCCGAGTTGATGCGGACGAGCCAGGTCGGTGCGGGTTCGACCCACCAGTACTTTCTGTTCTATATCGCCGGCGGCGTCCTTTATCTGATCCTGACCATCGTCTCGAATCGAGTCTTCGATCGTGCTGAAGCACATATCGGGCGCTCGTTCCGCCACAGCTTCGTGCGTCATTAACCTGCCGGCCGACCATTATGCATATCGATATTGATTTTCTTGGCGACACGCTGTCAAAGCTGCTCGCCGCGGTGCCGAGTACGCTCGGTCTGTTCTTCGCATCGCTGATCGCGGGCGGGCTTCTGTCGATCGTGATCGTGGCGATGCGAGTGAGCCCCTTCTGGCTGCCGAATCGCATCGCGCGCCTGTACATCCTCGTGTTCAGAGGTTCACCGCTTCTGATCCAGATGTTTCTCATCTATTACGGCCTCGGGCAGTTCGACGTGATTCGAGCCAGTTTCATCTGGCCGGTGCTGCGCGCACCGTATTCATGCGCGATCGTGTCGCTCGCGTTGTGCACCGCCGGCTATACAGCGGAGATCATTCGCGGGGGGCTGCTGTCGGTGCCGGTGGGTCAGATCGAAGCGGCACAGGCGATTGGAATGCCGCGCTTCACGTTGCTGCGCCGGATCATCGCGCCGATTACCTTGCGTCACGTATTGCCGGCGTATTCGACCGAAGCCGTGCTGCTCGTCAAGTCGACCGCGCTTGCGAGCCTCGTAACGGTATGGGAAGTCACGGGAGTCGCACAGCAGATCATCCAGCGGACGTACCGGACGATGGAGGTATTCATCTGCGCGGCCGCGATCTATCTCGTTCTGAATTTCATCATCGTCCGTGCGCTCGCGATCCTTGAAGCGAAGCTGTCGCCTCATCTCCGAGAACGACGCGACCAGGTGAAAACGAAGAAGGCATCACGCACGTCCGGCAACACGTTGTCGGGGCCGTCGGAAGCCCGACGTGTCGAGTCCTGAACACAAGCATCCGGAGATCAACATGAGTATTCACGCATCCAGCCCGTCATCCGCCAATGCGCCAGTCGCCTTGTCGGTGGCGAACGTTCACAAATCGTTTGGCGACGTGCACGTGCTCAAAGGCATTTCGCTCGACGCGCACGAAGGCGATGTCATTTCCATTCTCGGCGCGAGCGGATCGGGAAAGAGCACGTTCCTGCGCTGCATCAACATGCTTGAGACGCCGGATGACGGCGAATTGATCGTCGCGGGCGAATCGGTGGAAATGAAGCGCCATCGCGACGGACGGCTCCTGCCCAGCAATCGCACGCAGGTCGATCGCATTCGGTCCCAACTGGGGATGGTGTTCCAGAACTTCAACCTGTGGTCGCACATGACCGTTCTGCAAAACGTCATCGAAGGCCCGATACGCGTGCAAAGGCGCTTGCGCGCGGAGTGCATCGAGGAAGCCGAGCAACTACTGAAGAAGGTCGGCTTGTACGAAAAGCGCGACGCCTATCCTGCGCATCTGTCGGGCGGGCAGCAGCAACGCGTCGCAATCGCGCGCGCTCTGGCAATGCACCCCAAAGTGATGCTCTTCGACGAACCGACATCCGCGCTTGATCCCGAACTCGTCGGTGAAGTGCTGCGCGTCATGCGCTCGCTGGCGGAGGAGGGGCGAACCATGCTTGTCGTTACGCACGAGATGGGATTTGCACGTCACGTATCCAACCGCGTGATGTTCCTGCATCAAGGAAAGGTCGATGTGGAAGGCACGCCCGATGAGCTCTTCGGCGATTCATGTTCGACCCGCTTCAAGCAATTTGTATCGAGTCATCACCATCGAGCGGCGAGTTGACCTCCGGTGCATGAGTATTCACGTGTTTCGTCGTTTGGTTCCCATGTAAGTTGTTTTCACAAGCGTTTCAAAAATATCCGTCCGCATACGGCGTATCGAGACGGTTTAATTCCAAGGAGACAAGTATGAAAAGATTGCTTCTCGCGTTGGGTGTGATGAGTGCATGTGCCGGCGGAGCGCATGCCCAAAGCAGCGTCACCTTGTATGGCCTTATCGATGAAGGTCTGAACTATACGAATAACGCTGGAGGCCATAGCCTCTACGCAATGTCGAGCGGCGATGCGCAGGGTTCCCGTTGGGGTCTGAAGGGAACGGAAGATCTGGGCGGCGGTCTGTCGGCGCTCTTCCAGCTCGAGAGCGGTCTCAACGTCAACAACGGCAAGCTGGGACAAGAAGGCCAGGCGTTCGGTCGGCAGGCCTATGTCGGGGTGGCCAGCACAACGCTCGGTACGCTTGCTTTCGGCCGTCAGTATGACTCTCTCGTCGACTATCTGGCGCCGCTCACCGTCAACGGTAACTGGGGTGGTGCGATGTTCTCGCACCCGTACGACAACGACAATACCGACAACAGTTTCCGCATTAACAATGCGGTCAAGTACACCAGCGTCGACTACGGTGGCTTCACGTTTGGCGGCGCATACGCTTTCAGCAACTCAACCCGCTTCGCGCTCAATCGCGCGGAAAGCGTCGGGGTGCAGTACACCCACGGCCCGTTGACCGTTGCCGCCGCATACCTGAACGTCGATAACCCTAACCACGACAGTGCCGGCGCGGTGGTCGACCTTGGATCGAGCGGGGCGGACGGTAGCTGGTTTGCCGCTCGTCAACGCGTATTCGGCGCGGGCATCAACTACACGATCGCAGCCGCTACCCTGGGCTTCGTGTACACGCACACGAATCTGTCTCAGCCGACGGGAACGGTATATGCCAACCTGTCGCCGAGCCCGGCACTCGGCGCGGCATCGTCGCTCAAGTTCGATAACTTCGAGGTGAATGCCAAGTACCAGTTCACACCGGCGCTCTACGTGGGCGGCATGTACACGTATACGCAAGCCATCTACGATGGTGCGTCGGGCGGCAGCGCCAAGTCGAAGTACCACCAGTTCGGCGTGATGGCCGACTACAACCTGACAAAGCGAACCGACGTGTATGTTCAGGGGGCCTACGTCAAGGTGTCGAGCGCTTCGGGCGTAGCCGGAACCGGGCTCGAGTTCGCCTCGAACCCGGACGCCGCGGCGCCCTCGTCAACCGACAAGCAGCTCATGGCGCGTGTCGCCATCCGCCACCAGTTCTGACAACGACTCGCGCTTCGGCGCGCAGCTATCCGGCCGGGACATTGCTCGGGAAAGCGCATGTATCGGACAAATCGATCGCTCGGTTCATGAGCGCTTTCGACAGCGAGGTGGCTCTACGTCTTCGAGGTCAGGCACGCGTGCAATCCCGACGCCGCCGTGGCTTCCTTTCGTGCTGGCACACCTTGCATTTTACCCGTCTCATGCGTTCCGGTTTCATTTCCCCGGATAGCGCATAACGTATGCGAAACAGTTCAGAAATACAGGAAATCGTTCAATGAAAACGAAAGCAGCAATTGCATGGAAGGCGGGTACGCCGCTGACGATCGAGGAAGTCGATCTCGAGGGGCCGCGCGCAGGCGAAGTGCTGATCGAAGTGAAGGCGACGGGCATCTGCCACACCGACTACTACACGCTGTCGGGCGCCGATCCGGAAGGGATCTTCCCGGCGATCCTCGGCCATGAAGGCGCGGGCGTGGTGGTCGACGTCGGCCCCGGCGTTGGCACCGTGAGGAAGGGCGACCACGTGATTCCGCTCTACACGCCCGAGTGCCGCGAGTGCAAGTTCTGCCTGTCGCGCAAGACCAACCTGTGCCAGAAGATTCGCGCGACGCAGGGCAAGGGCCTGATGCCCGACGCGACGTCGCGCTTCTCGCTCGACGGCAAGCCGCTGTTCCACTACATGGGCACGTCGACGTTCTCGAACTACATCGTCGTGCCCGAGATCGCGG